>NZ_CP020028.1:687500-965000 GCF_002240415.1 Paenibacillus kribbensis | reverse complement strand
CCAATGTTCATCATACGCCATTACCATAAGGTAATCTGTAATACTTCCCAATGATTTTCGATCCAAAAAAGCAGACCACATCTCACTTTGAGATTTGGGCGTCACATCAACGGACAATATCAAATCATGTTCCCGAGCCATTGGCTTAAGCTCCCGCAAAAATTGGGTAACATTAGGGCCGTCCTTCGTATGAACATTTTCAAAATCAATATTAATTCCGTCCAGATCATATTCTTGGGCAAATGAAATCATCTGATCTACAATCGACTTACGCCGTTCGAAGGTAGACAATGCTTCTGTTGTTAATTCGGGATTAAAGCTGTTGCTCAGCAGGCCCCATACCTCCATCCCCTTGCGATGCGCCCAACTGACATAAGCCGGATCAGCCTTGCTTTCTACAGTACCCTCCTGATCAATGATACTGAACCATGTGGGACTCACTACATTGACCCCGGGCATAGGATCAAATGTAGAAGGATTAGGCTTACGATTATAGACAGCCTCCCAAGCCAGATTAACGGGTCTACCTTCCCAATGCTTCTCCGAGGTGGACACAACGTCCTTAACTGAAGGCACCACAAGCTCTCCCCCTTCAGAAACATTGTCCATCTTAACGTATCCTGCATAGCCATTATCCAATTGGACAAAATACCAATCACCCTGTTTGGACCAAATACGTACCTTCGATTGCTGAGATATATCTGTCAAAATAAAAGATAGGCTGGAGGCTTCTTTACGCAAAGCGATTTTAGCATCCTGCCCCCCATCTTTCTTTTCTACACTTCCCAGTTTGACTTTATCCCCGGCTTTCATCAGGATGACTGCACCTGTCACCGAATCTTCGTGAACGGACACACCGTATACTTCACGAACAGCTTGTATAGGGATGTACAACTCACCGCTAATCACTTGAGGGGCAGCAGTCAGCGTATATACTTTACCATTCAGTTCTCCTTGTGACTTCGCAACGTTCATATGAAGCAAGCTTTGTCTTGTCGCCAAAATGATAGTTTGGTTCTCATCCTCATATCGAATTGCAGGATCAATTTGTTTTTGCACTAGCTTGAGTGGAATCAGCATATTCTTGCCAGAGCTCTGAGCCTCATACCCGGTCAACTTGCCCTGGATAAAAATAGGACGCACGCTGCCTTGCCAATCAGGTTTCTCATGCAAGGGATTACCATACTTTACGACAGTAATAGTGCAGATGATCGCTGCGAACAGTAGCAAACCTGCCACTGCTTTGAATCGTGAACGCTTACGGCGGCGTCTGGAATGATTTCTGGCCAATATTGAACCTCCATTATAGAAACTTTGGATTTCTGGATATCGTAATTCCAACAGAACACTTTTAAAAAGTGATTTAAACAAAAAAACGCGGTAAATCCCCGCTTATGGGGAATTCCTCACGTTTCCAACCTATTACAATATATGCATACCTCACAAAAAACTTCTATTCCTTGTTTCGCTATGTTTGTTTGTTATTGCAATCTTTGCATACTCCGTATAACTCCATACGATGTCCACGCACCTCAAAGCCTGTCTCCAACGCGGCATGGCCTTCCACATCAGCCAAATACGGATAACTGAAATCTTCAATCTTCCCGCATTTTTCACAAATGATATGATAGTGCTCCGAAACATTAGCATCGTAACGACTGGCGTTATCTCCATAGGTCAACTCATGTACCATACCCGCTTCTATAAACATCTTTAAGTTATTATAAACCGTAGCCACACTCATGCTTGGAAACTTGGATTCGAGTGCTCGATATATTTCATCTGCAGTCGGATGCCCCATAGATTCCATCAAATAGTTTAATATGGCATGGCGCTGGGGTGTTATGCGTACACCTGTCTTCTTCAGAAGTTCCAAAGCATGCTGGACGTGTGCTGCCATATATGTCCACCGCCTTATCCCTTACTTACGATTCTATCCATGTATAACCCATCTATTGACAACCCATTTTAGACATACTCACATTGTACGGTCTACCGAAGTTTCTTGTCAACGCGCCGTCGTATTGCCAGATGTCTCTGTGGAGGTATCTGTAATAGAAGCTTCCGAACCATCTGAAGAGCCTTCAGCTATGCCAGGCACAGTCGGTTTTCCGGACTCATTCAAACCAGGCAACATCGGCATCAGTATCCTTTTAATCATTAAATTACTGTTGCCCTCTACGTTGATCACATATTTGCCTGTCCCATTTTGACCTGAAATACTTTTACTGTCTATCTTAAATGGAAACTCGGATTGAAGATTGCCATAACTGCTGGAGCCCTCTAGCTGAAAATCTCCGTTCGATGGAAGATCTAAAACAATATCGCCAACGGCACTGTATATTTTCCAATCCCCGCCTACCTGCTTGCTATTCACCTTGATTGCACCATTAAGCGAATTTGCATTCAGCTTGGCTGTAGAGTCCAGCACATTGATGTCACCATTCTGCGTATCCGTCGTGATATCCCCTTTTGAGCGTGCAAGCTGAATATCGCCTACCACCGTGTACAGCGACACAGCCCCTTCAATACCCCCTGCCTGCATGTCGCCACGGTTGGTTCGCATATCCACGTCTCCGGTAATCCGGTGCAATTTGACCTGACCATTCAGGGTAGACCCTTTGACATTACCGATCGCATCATTGACTATGAGATTCCCATTGCCGCTCTCAAGCCGGATACTGTCGATGGCATCTACTCCGTTCAGGGTAATATTCCCGTTGGAGGTTCTGATCTGCATATTGAAGCGCCGATCCTCCGGTACTGTAATCAGCAAATTCATACGGGGTTGACGCTTGCTGGATGCCCCATATGGCTGAACCTCCGGACGGATCTGGATGGTTTTGCCGTCAGTGGAAGTCAGTGAGGAAGCTTGGGCAATCTTGTCCGCTTGGGCAGCAGGTGCTTGGTCCACCCACAGGGTCCCATGTACCTCTATATTGGACACAGGCCGTCTGATCAGCGTTATATCACCATTAACTGATTCAACCACCAAATCGGACGTCTGCATGGTTACAGGCACCAGCACACCGCCCATATCATACCGGTTCTCTTTAGCCTGGCTAAAATCCATGGAGGCTGATGTCAGATTGAGACTGACCCGGTTCCACAGGTACATATAATGATTTTGCTGAGTCACGATAAAAACCGAAGCGGCTACTACCAAAGCAGAGATAATCCCTTTCAGATCTGGCCTGAAACGCCGACCATTGTCAGACTTGCCTTCTATGCGGTAGTACACACCAAAAAAAATAAGGTACTCCAGTCCCCAAAGCACAAAAATGACAGGCCACCATACAAGAAGCTGCAGCATATATTCAGTATTTTGAAGCACATCTAAGATAAGCAGAACACCTACAGCCATCAACAGAAGCGATGAGGTGTAGCGCCCGACTCTTGTTTTGCGGTGCACGCCAGCCTCACCCTCTTTCCTTCAATTTTTTCCGCTTAAAGGACAGGACAATTTCCCGCAGAAAAATGAATAATCCAATCAGTATCAATAAAATAGCCAGCGTCAGGAAGCCGTAATCCTCAAAAAAAATACTCAGCCAGCGAGGCTTCATGCGGAACAAAATCATAAGTCCACCGCCTGCGACCAGCAGTACAGCAAAAGCCAAGCCTCTCTCCCATGCATAAAAAGGACTGCTTTGGTGACCTCTGGCATCCATTCGTGAATAACGATCCGGCTTGCGACGATAACGAACCATATAATCCGCTGATTGTAAGACGTCATACACATTGTAAAAATATAAGACAGGGATAAATAATCCAAGCAAGATAAGCAACGGGATGTTGATTCTTAGGCCGTCAGAGGAAACATACAGCATCGCAAAAATATCTAACAGGAGCAATACAATAAATGTAAGCCCCCTAATAAACAATCCCAAAAATAGATGCCCCAGTCCAGGTATTAATGTCGCCATGATAATGGCAATCACTTTGCGAAATTTAGCGTATTTTAGACGCTTCCCCTGTAAGGGATGTTCCCGCTGTTCAGGCTCTGGTAGACGCCGGGATTCTCCAGAAGGTAACGGTTGTTCCGAGTTCATGCCATCCTCCCCTTTGAATCATACGTGTTCCGTTGAGATGCATTGATGGTTAAATAGTACCCCAATCGGATTCAAGAGTAACTGGGAAAAAATGTAGCAACCCATCATTCCACGGAAACTGCCGCTACATCTTCCCACTGTCGAAGCTCAGCTGCAGTACGCACTGGATCAAAATCACGGCTGGTCAATACTTCCAAATAGACTTCCATACTTTGCCGATTAGGGTGCACTTCATGAAAAGGGACATGCTCATGTTCTTTAATCGTTATTTTGCGTATTTCTACTTTTTCTTGTTTTAAATAATTCGAAATTTGCTCCAGTAATCCATGAGAGGACAATCCGTACAAAGTAATCAGGTGACTTGTGCGTCCACGCATATATCGCAGTTCGACTTTGTTAAATACCCTTAAATTTAAAAACACAAGCACCGTCGCTACAATAGACGGAAAATAAAAACCCGCTCCAACACCTAGGCCAATAGCGGCCACGACCCAAATGGAAGCGGCTGTTGTTAAGCCGGTGATGGCTTTGCCAGTAAACAAGATTGTCCCTGCGCCCAAAAAGCCTACGCCAGTAATCACCGCTGCAGCCAAACGGGCTGGATCTACGCGCACATTGGTTTCTTTAATAAAATCGTCAAAACCATAAATGGAGAGCAGCATAATCAGTGTCGAACCCAGGCTGACCATAATATGGGTTCTCAAACCGGCAGCGTGATTGGAGCGTTCACGTTCAAAGCCAATGAATCCACCGAGAAGCATGGATAGTACAAGCCGTAAAATGATATGTGAATCATCGATAATCCACGGATTATTCACTCGAATCTCTCCTCCCGGTGATGTCGCGCTCCCCTCATCAGGTGCGCGGTTTGTAAGCTTGTGTGTATGTTCACTGCTGATTCAAAGGTGTCTCAACGTCACTTCACATTATGCAAATGGTAAGTGGTTAATTCCACGCCTGGGGCAACCTCAGCCGCTGACACGGGACGAAAGCCATGTTTTTGATAGAGTGCCACTGCGGGTGTATTTAAAGTTCCTGTGGAGACGATAAACAGCGGTATATGACGATGTTCATTCAAAACATGCTTCATTAAGGAGTCCGCAATCCCTTTACGAAAATGATCCGGATGAACCATCATACGCGTAAGAGTAAGCGAATCGGGCGACTCAGACTGCACAGCCAGCGCGCCCAGCAGCTCGTCGTCCTCTACCCAGCCATAAAAGGACTCACCACAGCTTTTCAGCGTATCCAATGTATCCATGAGGGGCGGAATCTCCTCAAACCCAATTCGCTCCGCTTCCAGCCTATAAGCAACGTGCTGAAGACGCCATATCTGGTTTACGATATCATCGTCTTTCAATGAACATAGGGTAACCATCTGTTTTCCCTCCTAAAGGAAACTCATAATATGCCATCACGCTTCTGAAGCTTGTTTTCCGTTTTCATTCAACAGTTTCACTCGTCTATGCAAAAAGGAGCCTGTCCCTAAAAGACAAGCCCCTGTCAAATCTATGCCATTAGCGGTTCAGCACTTCTGTCAGCAACTTATTGGCGAGACCAGGGTTTGCTTTGCCCTTGCTCTCCTTCATCACTTGACCGACCAGGAAGCCGATAGCCTTTTGCTTGCCGGCTTTGTAATCCTCAACCGATTGCGGGTTAGCCGCTACAACCTGTTCGACGATCGTCAGGACCGCGCCCTCATCGCTGATTTGCACTAGCCCTTTTTCTTCAACAATTTGCTGTGGAAGTTTGTCACTCTCCAGCATTTCCTTGAAGACCGTTTTAGCGATTTTGCTGTTGATCGTTCCCTTCTCCAGCAGTCCGATCATTTCACCCAAGCCCCGGCCCGTCAGCTTAACCTGCGACAGCTCTACACTGGCACTATTCAAATAGCCGAGCAAATCCCCCATAATCCAGTTGGATACCGCTTTGGCATCCTTGGTGTATTGAAGGCTATCCTCGAATAAATCAGCCAATGGCTTGGAGGACGTAATCACCTGCGCATCATACTCAGGTAACCCATATTCTGAAGTGTAGCGTGCTTTACGCTGGTCAGGCAGTTCAGGAATCGAAGCACGGATGCGCTCTTTCCATTCCTCATCAATATGCAGTGTAACGAGATCCGGGTCCGGGAAATAACGATAATCATGCGCCTGTTCCTTACCACGCATGGACAGGGTTTTACCTTGGGCTTCATCCCAACGACGTGTCTCCTGTACAATCGTTCCGCCTTCCTCCAGCGTCTGCTCCTGCCGGAACTGCTCATATTCCAGTCCGCGCTGTACGCCACGGAAGGAGTTCATGTTTTTCAGTTCCGCTTTGGTTCCCAGCTCTTTTTGTCCACGCGGACGAAGACTGATATTCGCGTCACAGCGAAGTGAGCCTTCCTCCATCTTCACGTCGGATACATCGCAATACTGCATGATGGCGCGTATTTTTTCCAGATAAGCCTTGGCTTCTTCCGGTGAAGATATGTCCGGCTCCGAAACGATTTCGACCAGTGGCGTGCCGACCCGGTTAAAATCAACCAGCGACGCATAGCCGCCATCCACATGGGTTAATTTACCCGCGTCTTCTTCCAGATGCAGCCTGGTGATGCCGATACGTTTGGTCTCACCGTTCACCTCAATATCAATCCAGCCATTTTCGCCGATGGGTTGATCATATTGCGAGATTTGGTAAGCCTTCGGTGAATCGGGGTAAAAATAGTTTTTGCGATCAAACTTGCTCACATCAGCAATGGTACAATTGAGCGCCATCGCTGCTTTCATCGCATAATCGACGGCCTGACGGTTCAATACCGGCAATACCCCTGGGTGTCCAAGACATACTGGACATGTATGGGAGTTGGGCGGCGCTCCGAAGGATGTCGAGCATCCGCAAAATATTTTAGACTTCGTATGCAATTCCACATGGACTTCAAGTCCGATGACCGTCTCATATTTGGATGTTGTTGTAGACATGAATGGGTTCCCTCCTTTTCGCTAAATTACATCTGTGGACGCTGCTTGTGAAATTCGGTATTTTGTTCAAATGCATGCGCTACACGCAGCACGGAAGACTCATCAAAGGCTTTCCCGATAATTTGCAGTCCGACTGGCAGTCCATCTGCAAGACCACAAGGAATGCTGATGGCCGGCACCCCGGCCAAGCTCACCGGAATCGTCAAAATATCGTTCAAATACATGGTCAATGGATCATCCACCTGCGAACCGATTTTGAAAGCAGTTGTCGGTGCGGTAGGTCCGATAATAACATCATATTGCTCAAATACACGGTCAAAATCCTGTTTAATCAGCGTGCGTACTTTTTGAGCTTTCAGGTAGTAAGCATCATAGTACCCGGAACTGAGCGCATAGGTCCCAAGCATAATCCGGCGTTTCACCTCAGGGCCAAAGCCCTGCGTACGGGACTGATGATACAGATCGAGCAGGTTGTCGGGATTATCAGAACGTACACCGTAGCGCACGCCGTCAAAACGGGCCAGATTGGAGGACGCTTCGGATGAAGCCAGCAGGTAATATGTAGCTACCGCATATTCGGTGTGAGGGAGAGACACTTCTTCCCATACCGCGCCCAGTCCTTCCAGCGTTTTCAGTGCATCCAGCACCTTTTCCTTAACCTGTGGATCGACGCCCTCACCAAGGTATTCCTTAGGCACAGCAATGCGAAGTCCTTTTACATCTCCGGTCAAAGCGTTCAAATAATCAGGAACATCAACCTTCGCAGAAGTGGAGTCCTTCTGATCATAGCCTGCAATCGCCTGCAGGACATACGCCGAATCCTGAACATTTTTGGTGATGGGTCCAATTTGGTCCAAAGAGGAGGCAAAGGCCACCAATCCAAAACGTGATACCAGACCGTAGGTTGGCTTCAGACCCACTACACCGCAATAAGAAGCGGGCTGGCGAATGGAACCGCCTGTATCAGAGCCAAGGGTGAAATAAGCCTCACCCGCTGCTACGGCCGCCGCTGAACCCCCACTGGAACCACCAGGTACACGTTCCAGATCCCATGGATTACGCGCCGGGAAAAAGCTGGAGTTCTCGTTAGAGCCACCCATAGCGAATTCATCCATGTTCATTTTACCAAGTGTTACGGTTTGGGCTGCTCGTAATTTGTGGACAACCGTGGCATCATACACAGGATTAAAATTTTTCAAAAACTGACTGCCACATGTTGTACGCAGCCCTTCCGTCACGATATTATCCTTAATACCGACAGGCAGGCCAAACAACAACCCACGTTCCTCTCCCGAAACCAGCTGATCATCCAGCTGCCGTGCGGATGCACGGGCCTGTTCCTCGTCAACGGTGATGTAAGCCCTGATCTTGTCTTCGTGCGCACCAATCGTCTCCAGAGCGTGTCCTACCAGATCACCCACAGAAATTTCCTTTTGATGCAGCTTGTTATGTATTTCCGGCAATGTGTTATTGAACAAGCTCAATTTGCATCCTCCTTTCAAATGTAAAATCTATTCCAAAACAGCAGGAACTTTAAACTGTCCGTCTTCTTCTTCAGGTGCATTGCGCATGACTTGCTCCTGTGTCAAACTGTCGCGAACTTCGTCGTCACGCATGACATTGCTGACGTGCAGCACATGAGTGGTCGGTTTTACCTGCTCCGTATCCAGCTCATTCAGTTTCTCCGCATAATGGAGAATGGCGTTCAATTGCCCTGTCATCGTTTCTTCTTCGGCCGCGGTCAGATTCAACCGGGACAGCCTGGCTACGTGACGGACATCTTCCGTGGAAATGTTCATATAATACCCTCCTCGTGTATATCAAAAAATGCTGCACCGAACTTTGAAATAACGTTTTTAATTATAGGATAGAACCTTTTACAATTCAATCTTTGACGCGGCACAGAAGCAAACTGTACGTCAATGAGATAAATATTGCTAAACGGATATAAAAAAAGCACCTCTCGGTGCCTTTCACGAAAACTATAGAAACGAGATCGTGCCGTTATATATTCCTTAAAAGAGTCAGCACTGGCCGACTCCTATATCCAAGCACGTAAATTGACTTGTTTGATAAAATCAGCCTGTGACAACAACTCTGCCGCGGTTTCTTCTTCCTCAGCCTCTACCGAATCAAGACCACCGTTCATCACATGCTTGAACAGTTTCTCATTATGAGTAGCAAGGGCGTAATCTATCAGCGCTTCACGCTCAATTCGCTCGGCTTCCAGCTTCAGAATACTTTCTTCCAGCTCGATGTCCCCGGAAGGTACAAAAAAGTTGCGATTCACCTTCGGGACGCGAATGACATAGTCAAAAGCATTGTCCGCATTACGATCGTAAGCAATGATAAAACCGTGTTCGCCCACAGGAAGATTCTGCTCAAAAGCATCCGCGACGATCATAATTCTAGCTCCTAAATGATGCATCGTTAGCCCCCCCGTTTGTCTGAACTTATCTGCTAAGTCTACTAAAAAATAAGTAGCTTGTCTATATCATCTACAGTTCTTAAAATTGTACTTAAAATTGACCGCCTCCACGCCCCAGCCTGTGCTCATTTAGTCTTACATGCCATTTTTGTGTATAGGTGCAGGCTCGTCTGGTTACCTTCTTCCATGTTACGACCTTCGGCTCAGAGCCTACCACGGATGCTTCATCCCCTGCTATATTAGAAAAACGGAGGCTTTCTCCACTCTCATGCTGCACCCCATATATATGTTTTCTTTTCATTCTTGCTCCCCCTTGTGATCTGACGGCCTCATGCCTCTTTATCCTCTTAATGGGCAAAAAAAAGAACGCAAACCGGGATTCATCCACAGCTTGCGTGCTTCGCGAGTTTAGTATGTAACTTCAATAAATTTATGTTAACAAAAATAAAAACCTTTGTCTATACATAATTTATAATTTGTTGTCGAAAAGGAGCAAAACCTGTCACAACTTTGGCTCTGCCCCAATTGAAACGTGCAGGCATTTTACCGAATATACGGATTATTGGCTTTTTCATAGCCGATGGATGTTTTCGGGCCGTGACCGGAATACACGGTAACGTCATCTCCAAGCAGGAACAATTTATTCTGGATCGAGTCATACAAGTCACGTTCCCGACCGCCAGGCAGGTCCGTACGACCGACGCCTTGACGAAATAGCACATCCCCGGAAAAAAGATCCTTGCCGCACAAAAAGCTCACGCTGCCAGGTGAATGCCCCGGCGTATGGAGCACCTTGAATGTATGCCCGATCAGGTTCAATTGCTGGCCTTCCGCCAAATCATATTCGGCAGGCTCCGTCGAGATCGGTGGCGACGCCTCCGGCCACATCAGGGAGCCATTCAGCTTGGGAGATGTCAGCCAGTCTTGCTCCAGGGCGTGCAGGTAAACCGGGCATCCTTTGGCATTGCGGATCGCCTCTACCCCACCGATATGGTCAAAATGGGCGTGAGTCAGCAAGATCGCCTCAATGGTCAGGTGTTCAATAGCTCTCAGCAAAGCGCCTGGATTCATCCCTGGATCAATAATAACGGCACGCTGCGGATCATCCCCTTGAAGCAAATAAGCATTCGTTTGGAGTGGGCCGAGATTAAAGCTGCGAATGGATAACGTCATGAGTTAAAATCCCGAGATCAGCTCGCGCAATTCCTGAATAATTACAGGATGAGACTCGGTTCCCTCCCCATATTTTTCGGCCATTTCTTTGCGAGCCACCGCAATTTTTTCTTGATAATCATCGGCTTCCCGATCCGGATTCTCACGTTTGAACTCGATCATGATTTGTTGGACATGCGCAGGACGCGGTCCCCAGTGACCAAGTACGTGGCCCCCTGTATCGGCAAAAATCACAATCGGCACTGCACGTCCGCCCATGGTCAGGAAGTCGTCCATCAGTTCCTGGTGATTTTCCAAAATCAATACTTCGGTTGGAATGCCGCTATTCTCCAGCGCACGGAATACAACCGGCACGTTGCGTACTACATCGCCACACCAGTCGGCAGCCAAAATAAGCACACGCAGATCATCCCGATGGTTCAAGCTTTCAAAATACTCCCGGTCCTCTTCGCTGTTCCACACAAACTGATCGTACCCGGAGCGGAAAGCTTCCTTGTTCTTTTCCATTCCCTCCATAAACTGCTCAGGGCTTAAGCCCTTTCCGAAATATTGCGATACGTTAGTACGGCTCATGTTATGCACTTCCTTTTTTGTTTTTGGATATAACCCATTTGATGACAAAATAAATGATCAGGAGCGCAAGCGCAACCAGCAAAATCGGTTTGATATAAGGTGCAGCCACTTCATCAATTTGCTCCCATTTGTCTCCCAGCAGCATACCTAAATAAATAAACAGAACAGACCAAGGTATAATCGCCAGCGTCGTCAAAATAATAAAGCGCCATACGTTCATTCGAGCTAGCCCGGCAGGGATTGAGATTGCGTGACGCACAACGGGGATAAAACGAGCTGTGAAAATGACCCCTGTGCCGTATTTGTTGAACCAAGCCTCGGCGTGGTCCACATGACTTTTTTTGATAAGTATGTATTTGCCGTACTTATCCAATACCGGTCTGCCGCCATAACGTCCAATCCAATAAATAAACAGCTGAGCCAGCACCCCGCCAATGGTACCAAACAAGACCGCACCAAAGAAATTAATATGGCCCGAGGACACCAAAAAACCACCATATGCGAGAACAATTTCACTTGGTATGACCTCAACCATCAATCCAAGCATAATACCAAAATATCCAAGACTGCGAATAATCTCAAACAAATAATTAATGATGCCAGATATATAGTCCATCTCTCTGCCCACTCCCTGCCTTTTTGCTCTATTTTCATTAGTTTATCACAGCGGCTAAACAAGTCGCCACTTTGCTCAAACAGGGAGTTAGTGACCCCTGGTCTTCTGTCCGCATAAGCTGTGGGAGAGAGGAGGGGGTACGATATGCCTCCCGGCAAATTACCCAAACATGACAATCCACAATCCCGTTTACCCACAGCCCGTGGTATCAGGCGCGCATGCAGCAAAGAGCTATACCGAGCACGCAAGCGCCTGCCCGTTCACATTGCTCCTGATCTGGTCAAGCAGGGCGAGGAGCTGTACTATCGCAAAGTCGTCGGACACCTCATCTGGATTGCTGAAAACCGTAGCAACCGCAAACTACTGTGCGACTGGTGGGACGAAGACGTCAGTGAGGAGCTCGCAGCATTATGGAAGGTGGATCGCGATGCTTTGTGCACTGCTTTTAGAAGTGCCTATGGCGGATAGAAGCAAAAAAAAGTGGAGCCACTCCATAGTGGCCCCACTTTTACGATATTCCTTAACGATGTGTCTGCGTCTTCCCTGCTCCTTCAGGAAGCAAATCTGCACACGCGCGTTCCAAATAAGGATCAGCATGAATAAAATCCCGAAATGCCGTGTATTCACGCCATAGAACAGACTTCTCTCCCGCTTGGCCTTTGACGGCACGAATCAGGATATTTTTAGGTGTATGCTCCATGTCGATAAATTCAAGCAGTTGTGTCCGATATCCCATCATATCCAGGAGCTTGGCCCGGATTCCATCCGTTGCCAGTGCAGAAAAACGCTCCTTCAGGATACCGTGAGAAAGCAATGGCTCCAGCACCGGATTTTCCAGCTGGCTAAACAGCTCATGTTGGCAGCATGGAACCGACAAAATGACGGACGCTCCCCAGCGCACAGCCTTTTCCAGCGCAGCGTCCGTGGCTGTATCACAGGCATGCAAGGTAACGACCATATCCACCTGCTCCAGCTCGTTATAGTCCGCAATATCACCGACCAGAAACTCCAATTGGCGATATTGCAGCTTTTGCGCCAGAAGGTTACAGGTTTCAATGACATCTGCCTTCAAGTCCAATCCGACGATCTGCAAAGGTCGTTTTTGCTGTACAGCCAAATAGTGATACAAGGCAAAGGTCAAATACGATTTGCCGCAGCCAAAATCCACAATCGTCAATGGGCGGCCTACGGGGAGGCTGGGCAATACATCCTGCACCATTTCGAGAAAACGATTGATTTGACGAAACTTATCGTACTTGCGAGCCAGTACCTTGCCATCCTCATTCATAATCCCCAGCTCAATCAGGAACGGGATTCGTTCCCCTTCCTCCAGCACGTATTGCTTTTTGCGATTATGAGACAGGTCGGCTTTACTTTTACTCGGTGATTTTGTCAAAATGGAAACTTTATATTTTTTACTAATCAGCACCTGATAGTCCGCATCCTTGGCGCATAAAAGCCCTTGACGGAACGTATCCTCAAACAAGGCGGTCATGCGCGCATTGGCTTCGTCAGGGGTTAGGTTTTCATGAATGACTTTGTTGCTGTAATGAAAAGCAAACTGGTAATGCAGCTTGTTTTTCAATTCCACAGGCTTGATGTGTACTTTAGTAAAGGAAGCATCCTCCCGTTTGCGAAGCTGACTTAGCGTCGCGGTTATAAGAGAGCCTCCTGTGGTCAATTGGTATATAAGTTCACGCAGTGAATCCAAAAGGTACATCTCACTTTCTTTCATGTAATTGGGTGATCTCGGCCAAACCCTCGGTGACTTCCTGGCGTGAAATTCCACCCCGCTCCAGCTCCGCATTGGTCTTATCCAGTAATTCGCTATAAAATGACTTTGCTTCCGACAGCAGCTCTGGCTGCTCCCATGCCAGTCCGAACCAAACATCGGCAGCTTCATCCAGCCTGTCCTCACGCTCATAATAAGCAGCCAACAGCCTGCTGGTTTCAGGGGGTAGCTCATATTCGCGCACCAGATTTACGATACACGCAATCCGTTCAGGCAGAGTCTGTAGTTCACGAGCTGCGCCGTTCGAATCGCTGTACAAATATAGATGAAGTGATTTCATCAAGATCCGTATTCCCTCGTCTGTTCTGTCGGTTTCCAGGTAAATCACGGCTTCTTCTTCCAAAATACGAGCCACCTGCTGCAGCTTATCCGCTTCAATTCCAGGGCCCAATCGGAAAAGCTCAATTATCTGCTCCGGTGGCAATCGTCTGAGCAAATCTGAACGAAGACGAAACTGCTTGTTGAGCAGGTCATCTAGTTGCTTCAGCGCTTCGATGTGTTTATTTTCACGCCTTAAACCGAGCACCGTTGCTACTGCGGATGTCAATTCTTCCATCATACTGAGCAAATAATCTTTTCTAAGCAAGCCGTTCCCTTCCTTTCATCCGGATGCCTAGACAACCAGAAACCCTGTTCCTTCTGATTGTAAGACATCCTTCTCCAAAAGCCAAATGCCGCCGCCATGCAGCAACCAATGATCCGGTAGTCAGCATGCTCACGTCTGGCATGTGACATTCCGACGCTACAGTGGGTACATTGCTTTATGGCCTATTATAGGACTGGCCAATCACGAATGTTTTAAAAATTTAATATTGCTTCTCTGTCAATATCATGTTAATTTTGTTTCGAAAGAAACAAAATTATAGCATCACATTCAATAATCTATTTAATCTATTATTGAATTTTATTTTCTTGAGAAACAATTACTTGATTATTATTTTATGAGAAAGGATGATTGAGCATGGCTAATCGATTCAGCTCGATATTACCGGAATATCAAGAATTTATACAGCGGCAGCACGTTTTCTTTGTAGGATCAGCACCGCTATCCAAGGAGGGGCATGTTAATCTTTCCCCCAAAGGTTATGATTCCTTGCGTATTCTGTCGGATCAAAGGGTAGCCTATCTCGACTTGGCGGGAAGCACCAACGAAACAAGCGCCCACATTGTAGAGAATGGACGGGTAACCATCATGTTTTGTGCATTTGAGGGCGCGCCCAGTGTATTAAAGCTCTACGGAACTGGTGCCGTCGTGCTGCCCGATACCCAGCAATGGAATGAGCTATACCCTCTCTTCGCCCCGCTTCCCGGAGCAAGACAAATCATTGTTGTGGACATTCACATGGTGCAGAATTCATGTGGTTTTGCGGTTCCCTTCATGACATACACGAGCGAACGGGAAAAGCTGAAGGAAGTCGCGATTCAGATGGGTGAAGAAGCCCTTAAAAAGTATAACTATGAGAAAAGTTTGGAGAGTATTGACGGATTGCCGACGGCGTTTGCCTTGAACAAAAGCAATATGAATTAGACACCTTACACACTATCCAACTGGTTACAACAAGCCTGACAGAAACTCAATAAACCGAGTATATAGTTGTCATTGTCATAACTAAAAGCCAATTTACAGCACAAAATAACCGGAAAGCATCTGATTGTCATATCAGGTGTTCCCGGTTTTTGAGTTCTTTCTTCTTCAGGCTTACTTCTACAAATTTTGTTCCAAAAATGACGAGATGGCATCCGCTAATAATTCCGGTGCTTCGAACAGGCTCATGTGACCCACTTTTGGTATAGTAACCTGAGTTACCCCGGTGCGATCCGTTGTAAATGTGCGGGCTGGAGGAACTGCATGATCCTGCTCACCTGCCACTAAAAGGACCGGCAAGGAAGATGCTGACAGTACATCCCGACGGTCGGAACGCTCACGCATAGCTAGTGAAGCTCCTACAGCCCCTTGCGGCGGCGTTTTATAGCCAATTTCTTTGGCTTTAAGTAACAGTCCGGGCATAGACTCTACATGATCTGGAGCAAACAGCCCAGGTACGAGCCCGTCTACAAAGCTCGTAATCCCCTCTGTTTGAATGGTGGATACAGCCTTGTTCCGCTTTTCTTTGCCTTCCTCCGTATCTGCATAAGCAGTCGAATGAATCAGCCCAAAGACTGTAAGACGCTCCGCATGTCTCTGTACTGCGGAAAGCGTCAAATATCCCCCTAGGGAATGACCGAACCAGGCAGCCTGCGGGATGTCCAACTGCTCTTGAAGTTTAAGCACATCATCTGCCATTTGATCAATGGTATAGGCTCCGAGTGGAGCATCGCTGCGCCCGTGTCCACGCAGGTCTGGAACAATACACCGATAGCTTTGGGATAGCAAGGGAACAACCTCATCCCAATAGGAAGAGCTTCCGCAAAATCCGTGCAGCAGAATGATCGGCTCTCCTTTCCCCTGTTCGGCATAGCAGATCGTCGTTCCTTCGCACAATACCTTTTTCATGTGAAACCCTTCCTTCTCTGTATATAGTCTATTGGAGCTGAATATATTAGTAAGTAGAACATGCTGATGTATATTATTAAGCAGAACATCAATATCTGAAACGGTAGCCATCTGGGAAATCTTGTGTGGCTGCTCTTAGCCCAAACTCACAAGCCGCAGCGTTAGCAATATGTGCTGCCATCGTCATGACGAGGTGGAGCGACGTCATTTGCAAGGTCCAATAGGGCTTGGGGCTACGCTCGTTCACAATAGCTGCGACGCTGTAATGTCCAACAGACGGCAGAGCCAATCCAACGGAGCGGGCCGGAGTCAACGGCTCGCGTGCAATAAGAAACATCCCTGTCGATCCCTGCTGTCCAAGACAAGCGTCTATGGCGATGACATGATGATCCTGGGGAATACGCTCCAGATACGAAACCAGATGATCCGCGTCACACGGCTCCGTCAATGTGCCAATGACGTGTGGAACCCCCTGCTCCTTAAGCATGGTGCCGACCAGCGGCCCCAGCGAGTCACCTGACGAGCGATCCGTACCGATACAAACAAAGGTCAGCTTATCTATAGTATGCTGATCATGAATTTCCCGAAAGAACGGTGCGAGTCCTTCACGATCTGTTTTTTCTACATTACGATCTAAGGGGGAGCGACCGGATGCGGAAGCTCGATTATACAAAGACACCTTTGTCCATCCTCCTTGATTCCGTTGTTTATCGGCATTCTGGCTTTCAGTACATTCTACAACAAAAACATGATACAATACAGGCAACTTCCCCTGTTATGAAAGGATGGAACATTAACAATGGATTTGTCTGTACCGTCTCATGCCAACATTGAGTATATGATTGAAGGTATTAAAACCAAGCTTCGTATGGCGAGTGGAGCTGCTATGCAAGCTTCCGCTTTCTCGCTGGAGCAATATGAGGACATCCATGATGTCTATGATATGGTGATAAGCAAACCCAACCTGAGTATCTCAGAGGTTGAGGCCATCGTCTCTGAGCTGGGCAGATTGCGCAAGCCCTCCTGACCACCAGCCCGTACGACAGGTCGCTTAACCAGCTTATGACCTATCATTCGGGACAACACTGCTCATGATCGTGCGCTGTGCTCGTAAATAAGGCTTGTATCTCCGGTCGCATCAACAGATGCGCAGGCGGAATACGAGCCTTATTTTTTTATAGGCTGCATATACATTGACTCAAGGCAAATCAGCCTGCGACTTAGTCAAGTTTTTGCTTTCAAACTTATATTCGTTAAATTTATAGTACAACATGATCGGTATATGGCAGGGTTCATTTGGCTGATATTTACCGTTCCCGTGCTCTACTGGCGAGCGTGTCTGCAATCTTCTCCCCCTTCTTCCACTCCCCGCCTGTAAGTGAACCCGGATCGCTTTTTGTTTCACTCAAGATCACAGCGTTTATATACGAAGTAAGCAAGACAAAGCAGCACACGAAGCTTTCGCATCATCCAAAGCAGCAGCATGGTTTTTTATATATTTTTTTATTATATAAGAGGAGTGATATGACATGAATAACATCGACAATCAAAATACGGCAGGCAATACTTCAAGCTTTGCAAAGGGTTTATTGATCGGAGGTTTAATTGGTGCTGCGGCAGCCCTGCTGTTCGCACCGAAGCCGGGACGTGAGTTGCGCAGCGAACTGTCTGATAAAATGACGATTGTATCCGATAAAACAAAAGACGTCGCCTCTGTAGTCAGCAGCAAAGCAACGGACTTGGCCAAAACGGTTTCTACCAAAACAGCAGATGTGGCTAAAACGGTATCCGGCAGCAAAGACATCATCTTATCCAGCGTAGCCAGAGCTTCTGCCGACGTTGCTGATGAAGCAGCCAAGGCAGATCAAGAGATTATGGATGCAACAGCCCAGGCAGTCAAGGAGTCGGAGAAGGAATTGAATGCAACATCCTAGCGTCAATGAGCATCCTTTTGAGCTGAGGCATGAGATTAAGCGGCTTAACAAACGGCTAGATCAAATCGCAGATACGCTGGAAAGAGCAGAATTTCGTGATATTCTAGAGAACTATTCCAGTACTAAACGAAGAATTATGAGTAACCTGACGGCAGGAATTGCACGGGGACTTGGCCTCACGTTGGGGACAGTGGTCATACTCGCCTTGCTCGCGTGGTTGCTTAGCTTCCTGGTACAGCTAAACCTTCCGGTCATCGGAGATTTTATTGCCGAATTGCTGGAATATATTAAAATGAGCCAAGGCTAAAACGATTCAATCGTAACCCGTAGCAAGTTAGTCTAACGCCAGAAACCAAAACAGCGGTAGCCCAAGGACGAGAAAATAAAATCCTAGACTACCGCTGTTCTATTGAACTAACGTATCCGTTATTTGACCAAGATATCTACGACACAAAACGACCCGTCTCAAATATCCTGTTCAATACTCCCCTAAGCTGCCACTTGAATACCGCAATCAGCTCTTGAACCACCTGGAATTTCAAAGCTCTATGCTTGTCTCCAAAAATTCAAGATACTTTGGGTCATCTTCCATAAAAATCTCAATACCCGCACCCATATAAGCACGGGTTAGCTCGTCTGTCGCCTTTTCGAGGTTTTCCTGTTCATAATATAGCTGCCCTAGCCGAAGATGAATATAGGGGTTGCCCAACCCTTTCGGACACTGAACAGCATTAAAAAAGCACTTGAATGCCCTATCGTAATTATTCATTCGAAAATGAACATCCCCGATAGCCACGTATAACCATGTAGCGGCCTCCCATTCTCGATGGTTTTCCGGCAATAAGCGGAGGGCAGCAACATATTTATGCTTGCCCGCCTCAAGATCGCCTGCCTTCACTAAATCTTCGCCTTGTTTAGATAGAGTGATGATTTCAGAATAGGTGGAATCTGAAAGTTGCACCGTGATCTCTCCTGTCCGTCATAAAATCTCATTCGTGAATTTAACACAACCCACTTTTCTAGACGCTAATTATGCAAACTAAGTATATTGTAACTGCTAAGCAGCCGCTACAATTTGTTACGCTTGTTCATTTTAAAAAAAGGACACGCTTCCCTATTTGGAATAACGTGCCCTTACGATGTGACGTCAAATATTTGAAACCGTAAACTCTGCTGTGTTCTCATAAAATAGAGGAATTAGACATAATCTGCTTCAGCTTTTCTGTTGCCCGCTTCTGGATACGGGAAACACTCATCTGCGATACGCCCAGCGTCTGCGCAATCGCACGTTGAGATTGTCCATCCTGAAATGCGAGGAGGAGCACCTTCTGTTCCTGCTCTTTCAGTTGGCTTAAAGCCTGCTGCAAATCCATCCGTTTTTCAACCGTATCATAATCGTTGGCCTCCGAGCTAATAAGCTCACCTAACGTTGCTGCACTTTCTTCCTGGGATAAAGGCGAATCTAGCGAAACATAATGGTAGCATTCACGACCAGCAAGCACTTCGATCGTTTCTTCCACAGTCAGATCCAAATATTCCGCAATCTCGCTCACATTCGGCGAACGTTCCAGTTTAACAGTCAGCTCGTCAATGGCATGCTGAACAAGCGCTCCCTTTTCCTTAATGCGGCGGGGAACCTGAATGTACCATGATTTGTCGCGCAAATAATTTTTCATATGTCCGAGCATACTTTTCATTGCATACGGTTCAAAGGGAATACCCAGACTGATATCGTATTGCTGAAGCAGACGGATCAAGGCCATCTGACCGGTCTGATATAAATCCTCGTATAAGTCCGGGCGGTTACGGGAGATCTTCCCGGCAGCCATCTTAACCATCGGTTCATACTTGCGGATCAACACGGTAGCAATCTCGTTATCTTTCGTTTGCTGGTACTCCCAGATTAGACCAACGGCTTCATCCATCGACTCCGGGGGAGTTACCTTTTCATTCATACTTTCTCCTCACTTCTGGTCAGATGCTTGATCAGCACCACTTCGGTGCCTTTTCCTGCCTCATTCAAGATATGGACATCATCCATAAGCGCCTGCATGAGATAAAAGCCTAAGCCGCCCACCTGTGCATCATTCAACTCCTTGTCATGCAGGGATGAGATACGGGACGGGTCCTCCACCCGTTCAAAGCTCTCCCCTTCATCTTTGACACGGATAGACAACGAAGCTTCGTCAAATTCGAATGTCACTTCCACGACTCCCCCCTTGTGACCATATGCATAAAGGACAGAGTTATTACAGGCTTCCGATACAGCCACTTTCATGTCTTCAATCTCCTCATAAGAGAATCCCATTTTCGCGGCAATACCGTATAAATTTAATCTTACAATATCAACAAAGTCAGCAGTGGCAGGCAAATTAAGAACTACTTTTTGAATTTGAGCATTCATTTCTTTTTCTTTCCTTTCCTATTGGGAATTCTCCTGGGGGACAAAGAATTTGGCAATACCGGTCAGATCGAACAGCTTTTGAATTTGAGGCGGAACCTCCTGAACGGTAAACCGGGACTCCATCCCGTGTCTTGCTTTTAAAATGGATAACAAAATACCAATGCCCGTGCTGTCAATGTATTTAAGGTCTCTCAAATTAATAATCAAATCCTGGCCGGATTCCTCTACCAGAGGCTCCATCACCAGGCGAAAGTCAGGTGCCACCGAAAGATCCAATTCTCCACTCAGATAAACGATATTTACACCATCTCTCGTTTCTGTAATTGCATTGAACTTCTCATTTTTATTTGTATTCATAGGCCTACACTCCCAAAAAAAGATTTCCCTACATACTAACCCATTATACGGGCCCTTGAATCAAGCTATAACCTTCGGCACCTTCCAAATGCCACCTGCTAAGCTTCATTGTAAAATGAAACGTTACACCCTGCTCCCCACTCGTATCCACACGAATATCCCCGCCCATCATATGAACCAGCGTTTTGCATATAGCGAGTCCCAATCCAGTCCCTCCATATTTACGCGTCATGGAAGAATCAAGCTGGGAAAAGGGCTGAAACAGCCTTCCAACTTTAGCCGATTCAATACCAATACCGGTATCCTTCACAAAAAACTCAACGGTAAGCCCCTTGTCGCTACGCTCTTTGACAGAAGCGAAGACATATACCCCGCCTTGGTCTGTAAATTTAACGGCATTGGATACCAGATTAATCAGCACCTGACGCAATCTTCCCATATCGCCATATAGCACGGAAGGCATCTGTTCATCGAGAAAATAAACCAGCTCCAAATTTTTCCGGTTCACTTCTACCGTAAACAAGCTGAATACTTCCTTGATACAGGAAACCAGCTCGAATGGATGTTCCTCTACTTCCATTTTGCCTGACTCCAGCTTGGTAAAATCCAGAATATCATTGATGACCGCTACAAGCGCGTCTGCACTGCGGCGAATGATATAAGCATATTCCTGTTGATTGCTTTGCAGCTCCGTCTCCATCAGCAAATCAATCATGCCAATGACGCCATTCATAGGTGTGCGGATCTCATGGCTCATCATCGCCAAAAACTCCATTTTGGCATTGGCCGCAATCTCCGCTGCCTCCTTGGCAGCAATCAGTTCGCTATTCATCTTCTCCAGCTCCTGAGTCTTCTGGTGAAGCAGCATCGACTGCATCTTCAAGCGCTTGTTCATCAGATACATTTGCACAAAGCCTTCAATTTTGGACTTGAGGATTTGGGGGATGAATGGTTTCACCATATAATCAATACCACCCGCTGAATAGCCTGCAAACAAATGCTCAGCTTCCTTGCTGTTAGCTGAAATGAAGATCATCGGAATATCCTTTGTCTTCTCTCTGGCCTTAATCAGCTTTGCAGTCTCAATTCCATCCATACCCGGCATTTGCACATCAAGGACTACGAGTGCGAATTCATCTTTTAACAGACATCGCAGTGCTTCTTCTCCGGAAGTAGCTTTTACCAGGTTATAATGTTCACTCTCCAGCACCGCCTCAAGAGCGAGCAGGTTCTCAGGTCTGTCATCTACCAGCAATATATGAATCGGTTCATGAAGCCCCATGGAAGCTCTCTCCCTCTTTCAACGAAATCCAGATCAGGCACTTGTCATCATCGCGGTCCTGAGGCGCCTCTTTACGAAAAAAGGCATCCAGCATTGCTTCTTCATTCCATTGCTCATGCTTGCGCAGACAAGCAGTCAAATACTCGATTTGCTCCTCATATTCGCCCTCTACAGCCTCCAGCAAGCCATCCGTATATAAAGCGATATGTCCCGTCCCTTCATACTGAACCGTGTGCATTTCCGCATCAATTTTGTCGAACAGCCCTACCGGACTACAGGCCCGGTCAAACTTGGTGATGCTGCCGTCCTGACTGAACAGCAAGCCGGGTGGGTGTCCTGCGTTCACATAGTCAATCCGCCGAGAGCGAGTATCAATCACCATATAAATCGCCGTAAAATAGTACTGTACCAGCTGTTTGCCGAGATCCAGCTGATTAAAACGGCGATTCAGCTCCTGTATGACCTTCTCAGGCTCCACATACGTGGTCACGGTATCCTTAAGCACTGATGCAATGAACATGCAGAACAGCGAAGATGAAATGCCATGCCCCATCATATCCAGCAAGATGACAGCATACCTTCCTTCTCCTAGCGGATACCATGAATATAAATCTCCCGCCAATTCAAAGGAAGGCTGATATAGCGCATTTACTTCCAGCATCGGGTCTTGAATAGCAGGAGTCAGCACCGCCTGCTGTACCATCGCAGCCAGCTTCAGCTCATCCTGAATCCGTTGATCCCGATCCTTATGCCAGTCCTTCTCCTGCTTAAGACGCAAGGCAGATCGAATTCTCGCTATTAGCTCCACCTTGTTAATCGGCTTCGTAACATAATCGACGGCCCCTACATCCAGTGCTTCGGCCAGCTTTTTGGAATCCCCTACAGCAGTTACCATGATGATCGGAATATCTTTTAAATGCTCATACTCCTGCACAATACTGCAAGCTTCAATGCCGTCCATTTCAGGCATCATCATATCCAGCAGCACCAGATCAATATCAGAAGGACGGGGTCGAATACTAGTGCTGCGATCACCAATCCCTAGACGCTCCAACATTTCTGCGGCTGAACTAGCTGAAATTACATCTCTATAATTTTCCTTTTTTAATATTTCACGAACAATAATGATATTGGTTGGATTATCGTCAACAATTAGAATTCTCATTGGCCTCTCCTTATCTATAACCCATGTATTATACTATACCTCCTAAGCGGTAATACCCTTGGTGATGGGAATAGCATTCCCCAAGGAGGAGTACCCGCAAGAAGGCATTCCAAAAATATAGATAAGGAATGAGGTTGAACCCCCATTCCTTATCTATATTTTTGGACGACCCGTAAAGCACTCGTGCTGCGCTCAAATAACCAGCACCATGCCCTGATCCTGCTCTTTTTCATAAAAATCATTATGATGGGTCTGATTGACTTCTCTGACTATTACACGCTATACATCGATTTGAAACTTCCACGTTATGTCATGAGCTAAAAAATCAATTCACCACTCGGTTTCGTCAAAAAACTCAACATATTTGGGCTTATCTGACGTCTCATCGGTGAACACTTTAATCGCTCGCTGCCCACGTACATATACCTCTCCGTCTTCTGCTGTAAATTGTGAACCACCGAGCGCCTGATCCAGCGTTTGCCGTTTCAGCGGCAGCCACTCATCATTGACCTGGATTCGGCCAGCAGCAGGGTCTACATGTACATAAGAAACGACGTCCCCACGCATGCCTACTATAACATCAGGATATTGATATTCTGTAGAAAGCTGCAGCAGATCCTTCTTTATTCGAAGCGGCTTACCCAGTTTTTTCAATACATCCGCACGAGTATCTTCTAGAGATACGCCATTTAACGTATGAAAATCAGCCGGTACGGCATGATGATCAGGGAACGTCTGCACAGCCCTCACCATATGCCCCGCTGCTTGCGGGGAAACGGTTTGGTGAACCGTATCCTGTCCGGAAAAGGGAGTGAGCAAACCAGCAACCAGCAATAAAATCTTCATCATAAATCTCACCCTTTCAATAAATTTCCTGTAGTTTACGGTTCAACCCCTATGCTACTGGCGCATTTTCTGCCACAGGCTGGCTGCAATATCCACATAGCTTAGCCAGTTTTTAGCCGGCTTCCCCGCAGGCTCCTCGTAGGTTGCATTGTAGCTTTGAACCGTCCGTTCGGTTGCAGTTAAAGGTCTGTCCGGTTTCACTGACTTGTTCGCAGTTTCTGCATTGGATGTCTTATCCGCCGTGTTATGCGGCTTTTGAAAGCGGGTCATTAACGCGCTAGACGCCTGTTTGGCAGCCAGCGTCACTTCGCTGAGCACCTCGCCCAGGTTTTTAACAGATTCCATCACAGGCTCCACTTGCTTTAATTTATGATCAACGTCTGCGGTGATGTCATTCGCATGTCGAACCGTTTGTTTTACTTCATAGCTCAGTTCATCGACTGTTTTTTGTACATCCTGCAAGGTTTGAGTCACCTTATCCAGAGAGCCTTGTGCTGCTTTAAGTGTTTTAATAAGAAAAATAACGAGAACTGCAAAGGCGATAGCAATAATAAAAATGCTAATCTGTGTTAACATGGCATAACCTCTCTTTCATCCTTCACGAGGATGTGTATGATTATTGCATAGTTACCCTTTACGTTCAGACGCGAAACAACGTCGAAGCTTGCTTCTTCTCCGCCCCAGGCGCTATGTTTCACAGAATCTCGCAACTGAGCCTAACTGGCACGAGTATGCCACATTATATACAAAACAAGGAGGATGCAGAACATGCTGAAAAGGATGTTTCCAACCTGATTACAGGGCTGTGGAACATCCTTTTTTGATGCAGCTTTTTTACAGTTTGCGACGCTTTATTGGATCACGCTGCCCCCAAACAGGAACCGGTCCTGCCAAGGTTTGCTGAAATCCGTAACTTTCACGCCGCCACCCGCTACAGAAAACGTATGAAGAAGCTTGTTGTCTCCCAAATATACAGCAACGTGTGTGATCGTTTGGGAGGAATTATCCAGAGACGCGTACGTCCCGGAAGATGCATTATAATTTGTGAAAAAGAGCAAATCGCCACGTTTGAGCGTAGTCATGTCGGTATTCGGCTGACTGTTTTGTTTGATCCACTCACCCTGTGAACGCGAATCTGCCGGAAGCTGGATACCTACAGCCTGACGGAAAATTTGGCGGGTAAAGGCCGAGCAATCAAAAGTAGCCGTACTGTTACGATCGGAACCATATTCATAAGGTGTCCCGAGATAAGTCATACCTGTGTTAATAACTTGTTCGATTGCAGCCGCTGCATCACCGGAAGGCAAGCTAACCGCTGGCGCAGGAGATGCTGCCGCAGGTAGAGCAGTAGTATCCGAGGCAGATACCGCCGAAGCAGCTACAGGCTGCTCCACAACAACGCCCTCACCAATACGAATATATTGTGGAGACGAACTGACATAGCCTGCCGTACCATCAGCAGTGGTAACCTTGAACCAATAGGCGTTGCTAGAATCGGTAATTGTAACGACATCCCCTGTATTCATATAGCCTAAAATCTCGGAAGAAGTGGATGCCTCCGCCCGCAAACGAACGGACGTTTGAATCGTAGCTTTCGTTTGACCGGCAGAACTATTCACTGAGGCTGATGCCTCTTTCGTTGAAACGTTGTTTTTAACGGGTTCAGTGATTTCTGGTTTACGGCTGGCAGTCGGGGTGACAGTAGCAGCGGCGCTGGTAGTGCCAACTTTTATGTACTTGTCAGAGCTGCTCGTGTATCCGGTAACTCCACCAGAAGTCTTGACCTTGTACCAATAGCTGTTCGTTTTCTCCAATACCGTTACGGCCTCTCCCTGCTTCATAAAGCTGACTACATCCCCCGTCGTCGAAGGATTCGATCTGAGCTTTACTGCCGATTGAATGACCGCCTTCTGACCTGTGGATGCTGTCGATGCCGCTGCGTCAACCTGACCCGGCGACACATGAATTGCTGCCAATAGCGCGGCTGACGTCATGAGCGTTCCCATCACACGTCTTCTCAATGTTGCACCTCCTGGCTGTTTTTACGAATTTGAAGAGCATGTCCAATTCCGACCAATATAGCCGGACATGCCTTCATTATAGTAAAAGCAGCAGGAAGAGAGATATAATCCAAACGTCACAAAAGAGAACGTATCAACTCTTTGCATATAGGTCTAAAGTCTCTTTTATGGCTAACTATTAAATAATTAAACTATAATTTGGGTTCTACATGGACGTGGACATGCATTGTATTATGAACCTCTTGCAAGCGTTCCTCAATTCGGTCGCTGATCCGATGTCCTTCAATCAGGCTGAGTTGCGGATTCACCTCAATGACCACATCCACCAGCGCATGATTACCGTGTACCCGTGCCTTAACGTCTCGAATTCTCTCTACTCCAGGTATATGGGCAATCGTACTCCGTAAGTCAGACAGCTCCTGCTCGTCAAATCCATCCGTCAAACTATGTGTGGAATCTTTAAAGATATCCCATGCCGTCTTGCATATCATAAATCCTACCGCGATCGCCGCAACGGTATCCAGCCATGGCAATCCGAGCTGTGCGCCGATAATACCTACCGCTGCTCCGACACTGACAAGCGCATCTGACAGATTATCCTTAGCCGCTGCCAGCAACGCCTTATTGTTAATCTGCCGGGCCAGTCTGCTATTGTACAGATACACTCCCAGCATAATAACTGCACAAATCACGGCTACACCTGCGGAGGTGATATCCGGCGTTTGCTTTCCACCCTTAAAAATGCTCCCGATTCCATCAATAAGCACCTGGAAACCGACGACAGCCATAATAAAGGACGCTAGCAGCGCTGCGATCGTTTCGGCCCGAAAATGTCCGTAGGCATGATCAGAGTCCGGCGGCTTCTGGGATATTCTCAGGCCAATGAGCACGGCAACGGACACCACAATATCGGTGACATTGTTAAAGCCATCGGCCAGCAACGCGCTGGAAGCAAAAATATATCCACTAATCAGCTTGAATCCGGACAGCAAAAGGTAAGCGCCAATGCTCACCCACGCCCCTCGTTCACCTTTTCGTATTTCCTCATAAACATTCACCACAACGGAGGACACTCCTTTAAAAGCAACTGTTATTTCAGCATAGCAGACGATATTTGTGTGGGTCTACAGAAACAGTCTTTCCTCTCCGCATCGCTGTAGGAACAACGAAAAAGTATTGCCAAGTCCCATTCCTGTGGGGGTTGCAAAACATTTTTGCCTGCATGCAAAAAACAGGCTTTCTGCTCCCGGTTCACCCTGCCCTCGTGATATTATTGTTGCCCTTGTCCCTTCTTTTAAAAACGTTTAAAATGAGGACACAGCCGCGTTGTTCTTCAATCAGCAGGATTGACATGAATCCGGCGGCAACAGGAGGAATTTATTCATGAGCGATGCCAATGAACCACGTAAAATTAATCTTGCAGATGCCATTCGCGAAAAGCTGGCACAAAAAAAACAGCAGTCCGGCGCTTCACAGCAGGGCGGCTTTCAAGGCGGTTCCACCAAAACACTGAAAAGCCAAAATACGAAGAAGCCGAACAACCAACGCCGTCGTACAGGTGGATCATAAGCCACCCAGCCCATAGGCTATTACGGTAACGGAGGCCTGACGAGGTCAATCTTGCCTCGTTGCCGGAACCGATTTTTTAAGCTATAGGCAATCGAACCAACGAAAAAGAGGAGCTTCCCCAG
Organism: Paenibacillus kribbensis; assembly: GCF_002240415.1. Taxonomy (NCBI): domain Bacteria; kingdom Bacillati; phylum Bacillota; class Bacilli; order Caryophanales; family Paenibacillaceae; genus Paenibacillus; species Paenibacillus kribbensis. Next base: position 937,212 of record NZ_CP020028.1, on the reverse strand, counting down.
CCATATCCATGGCCCAAGGAGCTCCTCTTTCGTTTGACTATTCGCTGAAATTAGCTGGATTAGCTGTTCGGGTATTAGCCGATTTCTACCGGATACATACGCTCACGCAATTTCGCAATTTCTTCGCTTTCCAAGTATTCATCATAGCTCATCGTACGGTCAATTACCCCGTTTGGTGTAATTTCGACGATACGGTTCGCGATGGTTTGAATGAACTGATGGTCATGGGAAGTGAACAAAATGGTACCGTCAAAGTCGATCAGACCATTGTTCAGCGCTGTGATGGATTCCAGATCCAAGTGGTTGGTCGGTTCTTCCAGCAGCAGCACATTGGCACCGTTCAACATCATTTTCGCCAGCATACAGCGAACCTTTTCGCCCCCGGACAGCACGCTTGCTTTCTTAAGTGCTTCTTCACCTGAGAAAAGCATACGTCCCAAGAAGCCGCGCAGGAACGTTTCGTCCTGATCCTTTGAATATTGACGCAGCCATTCCACCAGATTCAGGTCCACACCTTCAAAATAAGTGGAGTTATCTTTCGGGAAATACGCCTGGCTGGTTGTGATCCCCCATGAAAATTCGCCGTTGTCCGCTTCCAGTTCGTTCATCAGGATCTGGAAGAGCGTCGTTTTAGGCAGGCCGTTCGGGCCAACGAATGCAATTTTATCACCTTTGTTCACAACCAGACTGAACTCGTTCAGCACTTGCTCGCCTTCAACGGTTTTACTGAGGCTGTCTACAGTCAGCAGTTGCTTGCCCGCTTCACGCTCAGGCTTGAAGTTGATGAACGGATATTTACGGTTCGACGGACGGATGTCATCGAGCGTAATTTTATCCAGTTGCTTTTTACGCGAGGTTGCCTGCTTGGACTTGGAGGCATTCGCAGAGAAGCGCTGGATAAAGGCTTGCAGTTCCTTGATCTTCTCTTCCTTCTTCTTGTTGGCATCGCGAGCCAGTGTAAGCGCAAGCTGGCTGGACTCATACCAGAAGTCGTAGTTACCAACATACATCTGAATTTTACCAAAATCAATATCCGCAATATGCGTACATACCTTATTCAGGAAGTGACGATCATGGGATACGACAATGACGGTGCCTTCATAATCCATCAGGAAGTTCTCAAGCCACTGAATGGATTCGAGATCCAAATGGTTCGTAGGCTCATCGAGCAGCAAATTGTTCGGACGACCAAACAACGCTTGTGCCAAGAGAACACGTACCTTGTCGTTGCCGCTCATCTCAGCCATCTTTTTGTCATGCAGGTCACGCGGAATACCAAGGCCGATCAGCAATGCGGCCGCATCCGGCTCGGCATCCCAACCGTTCAGCTCTGCAAATTCGCCTTCCAGCTCACCGGCGCGCAGGCCGTCCGCTTCGGAAAACTCTGCTTTAGCGTACAGCGCATCCTTTTCCTTCATGATCTCATACAGGCGCGTATGGCCCATAATAACAGTTTCCAGAACAGGGAATTCATCGTATTCATAATGGTTCTGCTTGAGCACTGCCATCCGTTCGCCCGGTGTCATGTGGACCTCGCCTGAATTGGCTTCGATTTCACCGGAAAGAATCTTCAAAAAAGTGGATTTGCCCGCGCCATTCGCCCCAATCAGGCCGTAGCAGTTCCCGGGAGTAAATTTGATATTTACGTCTTCAAAAAGTGGGCGTTTACCATAACGAAGCGTTACGCCGCTTGTACTGATCATATAAGCATACCATCCTTATCATTAGTAAAGTGCTAAACACAAAATTACCGACGGCAATAGTATAACACACAAAAGATCGGATTCGAACCGTAGTATAAGCAGAACCGTCCCTGAACCTCGCCCAATATTTTATAACTAAAATAAAAAAATGCTTCTATCTCCACGATTGTCACCTGACAAACACATGGACCAGAACCATTTTCTTGTTTTCAAATTCGATGAGTAGCCACCAGGACAAACGCGTTATTCGGTTTCAACATTCATATTCCATGTACTTGTAAATGTCAGGAAACACCGACACCAAGCGGAATGAGATACATTCCCGCCTCCTCGTCCTGTCTTACGATTACCTCTACACCATAGACGGCTTGAATCAATTCGGATGTTACAACCTCTGCGGGCCGGCCGTTTGCTATGATACGTCCTTCCTTCATAGCGATCATCACGTCGCTATACCGAATAGCCTGATTAATATCATGCAGCACCATCACGATAGTCAGTCCGTGCTCCTGATTGAGCTGCCGGATCAACTCCAAAATCTCAAGCTGGTAATACATATCCAGATAGGTGGTTGGCTCATCCAAAAATAAAATCGGCGTCCGCTGCGCCAAGGCCATCGCAATCCACACTCGCTGTCGCTCCCCACCTGAAAGCTGATCCAGCGTGCTTGTTCTGCGTTCCGACAGGTTGGTACAGGCCATCGCCCATTCGACTGCTTGCTCGTCCTCGTCGCGGCTGGCTGTGAACATGGTTTTATGCGGCATTCTTCCGAAGCTGACGAGTTTTTCTACCGTCAAGTCCGAGGGCGCCTCATTCTGCTGATGTACCACCGCCAATTGACGGGCCAGTTCCTTGGGCTTGTAGCGGGTTATTTCCTTCCCGTCCAAAATCACCTGCCCCAAGCGGGGAACCGCATTGTTGGACATCACACTGAGCAGCGTCGATTTGCCGCAGCCATTGGGGCCGATAATCGTAGTAATCCGTCCCGGCTCAATCACAGCATGGATGGCATGCAGACAATCCGTTTTGCGGTCATATGAAAAGGTAATATCCTTAATGTCCATAAGTGCGATCTGCCTTTCTGATTAAAAAGATCAGGAACGGTCCGCCAATGACGGCCATAATAATAGAAGCTGGAATTTCATTGGGAGCAAGCACCGTCCGCCCAAGCGTATCTGCGAGCAGCAGCAGCAAGCCGCCACACAAGGCGGAGAACGGAATGAGCCACTTGTGATCCGAACCCACCAAATAACGGGCACAATGCGGAACGAGCAGGCCGATAAAGGCGATAACTCCTGCGATGGCTGTAGCCGTTGCTGCCAGCAGCACGGCAATGACGGAAATCAAAAGTCGTGCGCGCGTCACATTGAATCCGAGGTTTTTAGCCGTTTTATCCTGGAGAGACAAGAAATTGCACCAGGAGAACACGAGCATGGCCAGAATCAAACCAATTCCGCCATAGGTTGTGATAATCTCGACATCAACCCATTTTTTCATGGACAGGGTCGAGGTTGTGACCTGATTAATGCTGGTGATGGCATAGCTCCCCCGATAGTTAAATGACTGCCCCAAACCGGAAAAAATGGCATTTACTGCGACCCCAATCAGGATTAGACGAATTGGATGCAGGCCGGATTTCCAGGAAAATCCGTAGACCATTAAGCAGGCCAGCGCACCACCGATAAAAGAGAAGAACGGCATCCAGAAATAAAGCATCGGAAAGATTGTCACCGCAATCAACGAGATTAAAGCTGCTCCTGAAGAAATGCCGATCACTCCCGCATCAGCCAGCGGGTTTTTCATGACCGCTTGCAGCAGAACACCCGCCACTGCAAGCGCTGCTCCGGCCATCACGGCCACGATAATTCTGGGTAGTCTCAGATCCTTCACCACATTTACCTGCTCATCCGTCCCTGTCCATAATCCGGCCACTAATTGGCTCAAGTTGACCTTGAGACTGCCGGTCATTGCCGAATACAGAATGACGCCGATGAGCAAGACCATCACAATGATAATACTCCACACTTTCCTTGACATGTCATCAGCTTCCTTTAGTTCGAAGGGTACATCATCTTCACCAGCTCATCCAGTGCTGAGCTAGCGGCCAGATTACCTGTTGTGCCAAATAACGTCTCCGGCAGATCGTAGACGTGTCCATTTTTTACAGCGTTAAAATGCTTCCAGATGTCGTTGGTTTTGAATTCTTCGTCAAACATTTTGACGACCTCATCCGGCATTCCGTGCGCGGCGCGCAATATTATATCTGGATTGGACTGCTGCAAGGCTTCTGTATTGTGAGCAATATATTCCACCTTCTGATCTTGGACTACATTCGTCCCGCCTGCAATTTTGACCAGATCGCCAATATAGGAATGCTCGGTAGCCACCAGATAACTTCCCGGTACCCCCAGCAAAATCAGGACCTTAGGAGATTTCTTTCCTTGGATTTGCTGTTTAACCTTGGCTACTTTGGCATCCAAAGTTCCATTGATCTCTTTCGCCTTTGCAGCTTTGTCAAATCGGTCTCCCAGCTTTTGAATTTCCTTTTGCATATTCGCAAGGCTTTCAAAATTCAAGAATTCAGCATTGATATTCAGGTCCTTAAACTTCGGCTCCAAATCATATTGAAGTGTCGTGACCGACAATATATCTGTTGGCTTCAGCGACATCACTTTTTCCATGTCAGGACTCATCGGATTTCCCACATCAGGCACATCCTTGTATCGGTCAGGCAGCATCTTTGTACTTGTCGGCTTGCCTGCCAAATCCAGCCCCAGTGCATCTGTAATTTCCGTAATGGCTACCGTAGTCGCAACAATTCGTGGTGTTTGAACTTTATCGTCTGATGACTTTCCTGCGGCCTCAGACGTTGCTGGCGATTTCGAACCAGCACTACTGTTCTGTTCGGCCTCTGCTCCTCCCGAGCATCCGGCGAGCAATAAGATTACAATGCTGACCAACATGTAAAAATAGAATGATTTCCCTTGTGTAAAAGCTGTATAGCGTTTCATGAAAATCAAATCACCTCAATTCAAAATATAGAGCAGCATGAGCCCCAGCTTTTTTCAGGTATGTAAATGCTGACAAGTCTTGATGCCAGGCACCAAGACTTGCTCACATACAAATTATGCTGTTTAGTCGGGCTACATTGATGTCATAACCTGAGTTTACTTCGCTTTCAGACTTGCTTCATCAAATTGGAACTGAACTGTGTACCAGTGATCATATGGCACACCGCCCAGAACCAAACCAGGCACAGCAACGTGGGTGTAGGCACTAATTTTCTGAGACAAGTCCCCTACCTCGAATTGAACCACACGTGTATCACCGGATGTCGAGATCACTTCTACATCTTTCAGGGTGCCGTTCTGCTCCACTTGGAGAGCTGGCATCCAAGAGCTATTATTCAAAGTAATTTGAATATAGCGCTTGCCTCCCTTTTCAATCAGTAAGGCTGGCTTGTCGAGGTATCCTTCCATAACGGAAGCTTCATTCGTCTTGTCTTTAAATATGTTGTAGTTGATCGTGTATTGCTTCTCGGAAGCTGCGGGCTGAGCTGGCTGCTCAACTACGGGTTTTTGTTCAGCCACAGGCGTGGTCGTTTGTGCTGCTTTGTCCGTAGAGGCTGGCGCTGGTTCAGCGGCGGTTGAAGTTGTAGCTGCACTTACTCCCTCACCTTTAAGCGATGCACGGTCAAATTGAAGCTGTCCGCCGAATTTCTCATTAAAAATGTATTTCTCAGGCAGATATACCTGGGTATACACACTCAGCTTTTTGTCCAAATCAGGTACTTCAAAAGCGATCGTGTGCGTATCCCCTTTTGTGCTGGAATCAATAACCGCCGGATTTGCATAACGGCCTTCAAAATCGGTTTGGAATTGCTTCAGAGCCTGTCTGTCCGTAATAGTCAGATGAGCCACAATCTTGCCGTTCTTCACGGCCAGCTTCGCCAGAGGCTCTACAAAAGGAGCTACAATGGAGTCCTTCTCCGTACCGTTCGCCAGAAGACGGAAATCCGCTGTATACTCTCCGTCAGGCAGGTTGTTTTTCCCTTCTTCCTCTTCAACCGACTTCTTGTCGTTGTAATAAGATACATTACTGGTATCGAATTTGAATTCAAAGTCGTATACCTTTTCTACACGATCCTCGGCCTTGAAGACCATCGGAGCGGCACTTGCCACTTTAGGGGCCTCATAAACAACCAGTTGGCCTTTTACATTGTTCTTAAAGTCATTTACGCTAAAACGAATGTGCTTCGTATTGCTAGCTGCATCTTCTTCGGTCACTTCCGCGTCTTGATAGCTTCCGCTCGCGTTATCCCAAATACGCAACGCCTTCACTTCATTACTGTTTTGCAGCTTCAGACCTACAAACCGTTTGTCGCCTTCCACGACCAATTGCGCCGGTTCGTCAGTGATGAAGCGTTGAGCTGGTGAATCCACTGCTGTCGAGCCATCTGACAAAACGATACTGAATTTCAAAGCATATTTGCCATTGGCAAGCTTGTCAAAATCCAGCTTCACTGCAGGAGCTGTTGCTCCCGAAGAGGACGGTTCTACAAAGCTGCGAATGGTAGCAGGCTCAAATTGAAACTGTACATCATATACGTGGTCGTACAGGACGCCACCCAAATCTAATCCAGGTACAACGACATGTGTATTCACTGTCACTTTATCTGACAGATTAGGCACTTCAAATTGCACTGTTCTTGTATCTGCGGAGGTCGATTGATCAACCACTTGAGCTTCTGAACCGTTTACTTTGAACGTTTTAATCCAGCTGCTCTTGTCCATTTTGATCTGAATCACATTTTTTCCAGACTGTCTTAACAGCGTGGCTGGTTTCTGCATATAGCCATCCATTATGGATATTTCATTGGTTCCGTTTTTGAGCACAGAGAAATCAATGCTGTATCTGCCGTTTTCAGCCACAGGAGTTGTACCGCCATCTGATCCTTTTACCGTGATGCTGCTGCGGTCAAATTGAAGGCGGATCTTATGATCCATTTCGTAAACCGATCCGTTAAAACTGGTACTTACATGGACCTGTGCATTCAGAATAGCATCCAAATCCGCTACTTTGAATTTTACGACACGTGTATCGGCTGTTTTGTCTTCACTTACAATATCCGCATCCGTCAATGTTCCGTTTTGTTCCGTTTTGAATTCTGTCACCGTTGCGCTGTCCTTGACGGTAAAGGAAACTTCATACTTGCCTTTAGATACCGTCAATGTAGCCGGAGACAACAAATATTGTGCCATCGCCGATGGTTGATCTTTGGTTGCATGCAACGCATTGAACTTGATTGAATACGTTCCATCGGCTAAGCCCTTCCCAGGAGTACTTGGATCAACCGGGGATGGAGTTTTTGCAATGCTGCTCTTGTCGAATTGAAGACGAAGCTTATGATCCATCTCATAAACCCCACCCGGGTAGGTCGTGCTTACATGTACTTGTGCATTTAAAATAGCATCCAAATCCGCTACCTTAAATTTCACCACACGAGTATTGGCTGTCTTGTCCTCACTTACAATATCAGCATCGGCTAGCGTTCCGTTTTGTTCTGTTTTGAACTCCGTCACCGTACTGCTGTCTTTGATCGTAAAGGAAACTTCTTTTTGCCCTTTGGATACCGTCAAGGTTGCCGGAGACAACAGATATTGTGCTATGGCCGATGGCTGATCTTTGGTTGCGTGCAGGGTGTTAAAGTTAATCGAATACGTTCCATCTGCGATAGTCGGTGGTGCAGTTACAGAGCCCAACTGGAGATCAACATTATAGGTTTCCACGTAGTTTAGCTCAGGCCAGTTGATGCTTACCCATGCATTCAGCTTAGCAGGTACTTCTTTCACTTCAAATTCGATCACTCGTGTATTCGCAGTTTGATCTTCACTTACTGTGGCTACATTGGATAATACTCCGTTTTGCTCTACCTTAAATCCATCAATCTGCTTGCTATTTTTCAAGGTAAAACGAACATACTTCTTCCCATCACGTTCAATCAAAACGCCTGGTTTCTCCGTATAGCCATCCATTACAGACTTTTCATTCGTGCCATCCTTCAAAAAGGTGAAGTCCAAATTGGAGCCTGTTTCTGGAGAGGTACCATTTTCAGTAATGCTGCTCTTGTCGAATTGAAGACGAAGCTTATGATCCATCTCATAAACTCCACCCGGATAGGTCGTGCTTACATGTACTTGTGCATTTAAAATAGCATCCAAATCCGCTACTTTAAATTTTACCACACGGGTATTGGCTGTCTTGTCCTCACTTACAATATCAGCATCGGCTAGCGCTCCGTTTTGTTCTGTTTTAAACTCCGTTACCGTACTGCTGTCTTTGATGGTAAAGGAAACTTCTTTTTGCCCTTTGGATACCGTCAAGGTTGCCGGAGACAACAGATATTGTGCCATAGCTGATGGTTGATCTTTAGTTGCGTGCAGCGCACTAAAATTAATCGAATACGTTCCATCCGCCAAATCTGCTGGCGCGGGTACAGAAGCGAGCTGTATATCTACATTATAAGTATTCACGTAGTTTAGCTCAGGCCAGTTGATGCTTACCCATGCGTTCAGCTTGGCAGGCAGTTCTTTGACTTCGAACTCAATCACTCGTGTATTCGCAGTTTGATCTTCACTTACAATAGAGGTATCAGTTAAGACTCCATTTTGTTCTACCTTGAAGCCATCAATCTGCTTACTGTTTTTCAATGTGAATTGGACATACTTTTTACCACCACGTTCGATTAGAGAGCCTGGTTTTACCGTATATCCATCCATCACCGACACTTCATCCGTGTTATCCTTCAAAATGGCGAAGCTCAAATCTCCTGGTTTAGTCGGAGTCCCTGGCTCTGGAACAGGTGGAGTAACCACGTCTTCTTTCACTTTTATAGTCGAAGGATCAAACTCAATAACGTTACCATTGACCGGATCAATGTAGTCGTCCGGTTGACCCTTTTGATAATCAATTTCAACTTTTTTATCCCATTGATATACATCAAAGGTTACCGTCTGAGTAAAGCTGCTTTCTGAAACCTGAACCTTGTCTGCAATGTGAACAGGAATTGAATTTCCATCCACTTTGACATTAAAATAACCGAAGGCATATGAGCTATTCAAGCTTTTTAAAGAAACGTGATAAGTTGCTTCTCCGACCGTTGTTCCCTGTTCAACTGTAAAGGTAGCCGGATTTTCAAATTCTCCGCTCTCACTTGAGGGCTGGTTGTCTCTTTTCAATGCGTAATTAATCGTATAAATATTTGTATCTGGAGCAATGCTTGCTGTTTGGGATTCAGCAACAAACGCTTGTGGCTCTGGATTTGCAGGTACAGTCCATTCTACCGGGACCTCTTCCACTGGCTCTGTCGAATATACATCTTCGGTAACAGCTGTATCAGAAGATGCAGCTTCTGCAGCCTGACTCGTTTCGTCAAATGCATATGCCGCTGGAGCAAATGGAAGCACAAGTGAGAACAACATCACCAATGCTGCAAACAGCATTACATATTTTTTAAATTGCCTTTTCAAGTGCATTAATCCCCCTACTAAAAATATACTGATTTGAAGCTTTGAGACTCCAAATCAGTATAAATAATATGTTTAAGTGTATGAATCAGAACTTGTCTTATTTCTTGACAGTACTTTCTTTGAATCCAAATTGAACGACATAATCGTGATCATAAGGAACTCCGCCTGTGTATTCTGCAGGCACACTTACATGCAACTTAACATTCAATTTTTGCGACAAATCACTTACTGGAAACTCCACCACTCTTGTGTCTCCAGATGTGCTGATTACAGTTGCGTTGACATATTGTCCGTTTTGTTGTGTCTTAAATTCAGTGACCCAAGCGCTTTTAGTAATTGTTACTCTTGCCTTGTATTGACCATTAGTAACGATCAACGTAGCTGGTTTGGCGACATAACCGTTCGAGTCCATGTAAGAAGTTTCATTGGTGCCATCTTTGTACACGGTATAATCAATAGTGTACTTGCCATTAGCCAAAGCCGCATTCGCTTGATTAGCGGAAAATGGAGCTAGTACCACAAAAACAAGCGCAGCCATCAATACAATAAGCATTACTTTTTTCAAAGACAATTTCTCCATACGATTCATAATCATGTTCATATCCAAATCTCCTTTTCTTTATTTTAGTTTTTGAAAAACCTGGACTTCATTTTTCCTTAAATGCCTGCAAATTGCAGATGTACATCGTGCTTGCCTGTATAGCCGACCATATTCATATCTACACACATTCCTCCATGGTTTATGATTGAATTTATGTTGATTTTATGAACGATAAGGTATGTGCTTGAATTTATTTTTTGGAAGATTTGGTTGATTTCGCAGACTGAACGGCGGCCACTTTTTTGACGCTTTTGGAATCAAACGCAAAGCGGATTGTATAATCATGATCGTAATTATACGCAGGAACAGTAACATGAATTTTAGAAATCAGCGGGCTGTTCACACTTGCAATTGGAAATTGTACAGTTCGGGTATCGGTTTTGGCATCCTTTTGGATGACCTTGGTATCCATGATTTTGCCTTTGTAATCTACTTTAAACCCGGTTGTCCATTCGCTATGATTCAGCTTGATTTGCATGGTCATTTGACCTTTTTTCACATACAATTTAGCTGGCTTTTCAAAATAATCATTAGCCATGGATACCGAATCATTTTCTGCCTTGAGAATATTGTATTTGAGCGTGTATGTACCATCCGCCAATGTTGGAGAAGCCGCAGCGGCTCCTACAGATGACGGAGTTGGCCAAAAGCCCAGCACACTCACCAGCAGAAACACAGCAATAATTGCAGAAAACCCCTTCTTCATTTTGACAGCAGTCCCTCCCCACGAGAATATAACTAATTGATTATCATTCTCAATTGATATTTGAAAAAAATAGCTCTTCTTGAGCTTTTCTCCCCACCTCTCTATTCCATAAATTCGCAAAACCAAGTGAACCCATCATCAATATATCTCACACTTTTCGGAAATGTCAATATGTATTTGCGTGTATATAATCCCTTGATATATGCTATTTTTTAAGAAAAATTTGGGGCATCTTCTCCTATAACATGAACAAATCTCACCTCATTTTCAATTCGAAATTTATTTAAAATTTTGATTTTTTCGATTGACAATCCCCATTGATATTCATTATCATTTTCTTACGCTTAAATGAAAATGATTATCATTATTGTTCAACTCAAAATGCAGGAGGAATGACATGAAATCTTATGTGTTGTGGTCATCCGCAGCGCTTTTATTGGCAGTCACCGGATGCAGTAATGGCGCTCCGACCGCAGGTCATCAACCAACCAGTGCATCTGTATCTGCCACTTCAAGCTGGCCAAGCAATGCGGCGATTCAGGTTACTGACTTTTCCGAGCGAACGTTGTCGTTCCATGGTGTACCTCAACATATCGTGGCGTTAAGCAACGGCGATCTGGATATTATATACGCATTGGGCGGGACGGTTGTCGGCAGACCCAACTCGAATGGACCCTCCGTCGTCCCAGCCGCTGAGAATGTTCAGCAGGTAGGCTCCACTCATGAGGTCGATCTGGAGAAAATTACGATGCTCAAACCGGATGTTGTATTGGGCAATTACCCTATGAATGAAAAGGACATTCCGGCCATTGAAGGAGTCGGTTCACAGCTGCTGCTGACTGGAGCCAATTCCGTTCAGGATATTCGATCGCAAATTACGCTATTCGGACAATTACTGCAAAAGCAGGCTCAGGCCGAGAAGCTGAATCAGCACATTGACCAACAGATAGCCAAGCTGCAAAAGGCAACAGCCTCCAGCGTCAAACCGAAGGTGCTGCTGGTCTACGGAGCTCCGGCCACGTATATGGCGGCATTGTCGAATTCACTGGGCGGAAACATTCTGGAGCTTGCAGGCGGCTCCAACATTGCCGCTGATTTTCCGGGCCTGCAAAATTTTCCGCAATATGCACAGCTAAACACAGAGCGCATCATACAGGCTGACCCTGATTACATCTTCATCATGACCCATGGCAATGCAGACGATGCCAAAGCGGCATTTTTGAAGGAAATGCAGGAAAATGCAGCCTGGAACGGAATTCGGGCGGTCAAAAACAATCAGGTCGAGGTGCTGCCTTCAGATCTGTTCGGAACGAATCCGGGCTCACGGGTGACAAAGGCGCTGGATTTGATGCATGACAAGCTGTATCCGGCGAAATAGGCGATGAACAAAGCACAACGTGCCAGAAGACGCACAATCGCCTGGATCACCCTTCCGATTTTACTGCTGGCCGTGTCTGTGTACGGTCTGGCCTACGGTTCGGTGTCGATCGCGCTCCAAGAAATCAATCGGGTTTTGTTATATAACCATGACTCTACATATCGCACGATCCTGATGGATCTACGGCTACCCAGAGTACTCGTGGGTTTGCTTGTAGGAGCCTGTCTCGCAGCATCCGGGGCCCTTCTTCAGGGAGTCATGAAAAATCCACTGGCCGACCCTGGTGTTATTGGTGTATCGGCCGGGGGTGGACTCGCTGCCGTCATCACGATGGTCATGCTTCCACAGCTTAGCTACCTTCTTCCGGTAACGGCTTTTTTAGGTGCCTTTCTGAGCGCGCTCGTCATTTACCTGCTGGCATGGGACCGCGGGGCCTCCCCGGTCAAAATTGTGCTGGCCGGTGTGGCGATCAACGCACTGCTCGGTGCCCTCACCAACGGCGTAATGGTCATGTATAGCGACCGCGTCCAGGCCGTTCTCCCTTGGCTATCCGGCGGATTAAACGGACGAAGCTGGCATCACCTGGAGTTCATGGCACCTTACGCCATCATTGGTTTAATCGCTTCTCTATTTGCGATCAAGCCTGCCAATTTGCTGCTGCTGGGCGACGATTCAGCACAGCTGCTCGGCCAACGGGTAGAGCTTCAACGTCTGCTGATTATCCTGCTCTCCGCCCTGCTCGCCGGTACGGCGGTCAGTGTGGCCGGGCTGATCGGTTTCGTAGGACTGGTTGTTCCCCATGTCATACGGCTGCTGATTGGGGAGGATTATCGTTTCCTCCTCCCCCTTTCCATGCTGGGCGGCGGGACGCTGGTTGTCCTGGCGGATACGGTGGCACGCTCCTGGTTTGATCCGATTGAGCTGCCTGTAGGTATTTTGCTGGCCGCCATCGGGGCGCCGTTCTTCTTAATCCTGCTCAAGAAACGGGGGAATTTCAGATGACAGCCATTCAGGGTGAGCATCTCTCCTTACAACGCGGATATTTCCAGCTGGACGATGTCAGCATCAACTTGCCCGCCGGGCAGCTCACCGCAATTGTCGGCCCCAACGGCTCAGGCAAATCTACGCTTCTCCGCATTATAACCCGGCTGCTCAAGCAGGATCAGGGGCAAGTTTCCGTACTGGGCAAGCAAGTAGAGAACTACAAACGGCGCGATTTTGCCCAGACCCTTACGATGCTGCCGCAAATGAAGGATATGCTGCCATTATTAACGGTTCGTGAGCTGGTCGCTTACGGAAGGTCTCCTCATGCCAAAGGCTTGAGAATACGCCATACGGGGCAGGACCAGCTTATCGTAGATCAGGTCATGGAAATCACGGGCATCAAGCCCTATGCGGATCGGATGTTCCATACTCTATCAGGAGGTGAACAACAAAAAGCGCGAATTGCAATGGCTTTGGCCCAACAAACAGGTATTCTTTTGCTTGATGAACCGACCACTTTTCTGGATATCGCCCACCAATTTGAAGTTATGGATATGCTGCGGCGTATCAATCACGAGTCCGGCTTGACGATTGTTATGGTACTGCATGATTTGCAGCAAGCTGCGGCCTATTGTCATCATATGATTGCGCTTAAAAGAGGACGAATTGCCGTTGCTGGCGAACCCCGTCAGATTTTGACGTCTGCTTTTCTTCGCGACATTTATGAAATGAACGCTACGATCAAATTCGAGGCTGGCTATCCGGTCATTATACCGACCATACCACATCATTTAGGAGGAATTTAAATATGGTTATCGTTACCAATACGTCTAAAATCACGCCGGGCAATGCCCATCTGCTCATCGAACGCTTCAACAAAGAAGGAAAGGTAGAGAAAATGGAAGGCTTCCTCGGTCTGGAAGTGCTGTTGACTGAAAATACAGAGGATTATGAGGAAGTAACGATCAGCACACGCTGGAAGGAAAAAGAGAACTTCCAAGGCTGGACCAAAAGCGAAGCGTTCCGCGAATCCCATAGCCACCGCCAAATTCCGGACTATATTATTGAAAATAAAATCACGTTTTATGAAGTTAAAATTGTTCGTCATCCTATCGCCAACAACGATTCCTCTTTGGCTAGCGATAACCAAGCCGTTTAATTCTGAAACACAGCCTCACAACAAAAAAAGCGGCTCCGCAGACAACATCCTTTGTCCGCAGAGTCGCTTTTTTCAATGAGTATTTTGCCTAACTCCTCAGATGGTTGTCGAGCACCGGCGCCTAATTTTCAGCGTCTCTCCGTGCCCCAACACATGGATACGTTCCTTCGCGATACCCAAACGCTCACGCTCGGCTTCGAGACGATCTAGCGCCTCTCTCGGCGTATCATCCGCCAGCTTAAAGGCTCCATAATGCATCGGGATCATCTGATCTGCGCCGCAATCCACAAAGCCCTGCAAAGCCTCCTCCGGTGTCACGTGCTGCGAGGTCATGAACCATTCCGGTTCATACGCGCCAATCGGCATAAAGGTCAGGTCAATGGCAAAACGCTCGCCAATCTCCTTAAAACCACGAAAATACCCGGTGTCTCCCACAAAATACAACGTTGGCACATCCGCCGAATCTGAGTCTGCATGAGAAACCGGGTCGGCCACGGACGTGGCAGAGCCGATCACCTGCTGCTCACTTTGCAGTACGTACCCACCCCAATGTGAGGTGTTGGTATCAAACGGCGTACGCCGTGTCCAGTGCTGTGCCGGAACAAATGTAATCCGCACCCCGCCTACCGTAAAATGCTCCCACCATTGCAGCTCATGGCAATTGCGAAAGCCTTTGCGGATCATTTTCGACTTTAGTCCCGAAGGTACGAGCATAAGCGTGTCTGCACGATATAATTTGCGCAGTGATTGTATATGTAAGTGATCATAATGCGAATGGGACAGCAGAATGATGTCCAGCGGCGGCACATCCTGAATGCGAATGCCGGGTGGAGCCAGCCTTTTGTCCAAGGCCATACGCTCGGCCCATACCGGATCGGTGATGATATTCAGCCCAAGGTATTGGATGAAAAAGGTGGAATGGCCTACCCAGGTTGCTGTCGTCATGTCCCGATTACTGTGCAAAAACTCCAGCTCCGGGGGATGGTTCGGAACAACAAACGTATAATCCTTTGTTTTGCTGCGTCGTTCCTGCCGCCATTGTCTGAATTGCTTGATGGTTTTATCCGTATTGACATGATCCATATTGTTAAAACGAACTTTGGGCATGATGTAGTTTCCTCCCTGACGAACCCGTTCTCCCAAGTGATCCAAAGGGTTGCATTCATCTATATATTTTATACGTGAGTATGAAAACCAAATGATACTACATGCTGATCTATGTAAAGTATAATTCAATCCCCAATCCAATGGAAATCTGTAAAGGAAATACCACAGCATACATCAAGGTACATCAGAAAACATCAAGGGACCCTCCTCATGATCAGGAAGGCCCGTTTCCAATGCCGCTGTTAGTCCTGCGGATTTTTAAAGCGTGCCGAATATATAAACAAAAACACAATCGCCACGACAATAATGATAGGCGACTCGTACATAATCGTAAAATGCTCGAAAGCAGCCACTATAGCTCACCCTTTCTTCCCCGCTTGTCCTCGCACATATTTTGCATCGAACAGGAACAGTCTCAAGATCAGAATCAGCGAAGGGATCAGCACCAGCAGACCCGCACTAAACGCCGTAATCAATGCATACGCCATCGCAGAGTTCGTAAAGCTGGCATGCACATTAATGTAGGGATACAAAACATACGGAAGATGCGAGCGACCATAACCATACCAGGCAAATGCAAATTGCAGCATCACCAGGATGAATGAGGTACCCAAATAGCGCCGTTGCCATACCAGATAAACAGCTCCCACAAAACATACGAAGGAGGCAACAAACATCCAGGCCATACTCAGCATATTGGCAAAATGGTCCGGATTTTGTTTGTTAATCTGAAAAAATGCAAACAGACTCGCCATAATTGTAGGAGCACTCCAGAACAGTGCGTATCCCCGTACAATTTCGAAAGCGACCTTGTCTCCCGCCCTTTTGGCATAGAAGGACAAAAACATCGCCGATATATACAGCACACTCACCAGCGCCAGAATAATAACTGCCCACGTATAGGGGGTGCTTAATAGCTGGCCCCATTGCAGATGAACACCTGTGCTGTTTTCCACAATAATGCCGCCTTCCGAAATGGCGAGAACCGTGGACAATGCCGCTGGAATCAGCAGCCCTGTCGCACCGTACAACGCCATGTAGACGATATTATTGGTACCGGAATGCCCATACGTATTGTACGCATAATACACTCCCCGAATCGCGAGAAGCACAATCGCAATACTGCCGGGAACGAGTAACGCCGTCCCATAGTAATAAGCCGCATCCGGGAAAAACCCGTTCAATCCCACCACGAAAAAGATGAGAAATACATTCGTTACCTCCCACACCGGGGATAGATAGCGTTGAATGATATTGTGGATTTTGTTCTGGTGACCTGTCAACACACTGTAAAAGCTGAAAAAGCCTGCACCAAAATCAATAGAAGCCACAATCAAATAACCGAACAGGAAGGTCCACAAAATGGCGATACCGACAATTTCATAGCTCACTTGCTTTCAGCCCCTTCCATGCCCAACTGCTTCATCTCTTCTACCGCATCCTTATTACGGAATAGCTTGCTGAGTACCTTAATGGCCGAGAAGCACAACACCAGATACAAAATAACAAACATCACCAGCATCCATCCGACACTGGTAGAGGTGGTTGCTGCCTCGGATACCTTCATGTATCCGCGTAAAATCCACGGCTGCCTGCCGACCTCCGCGAACATCCAACCCAGTTCAATGGCGATCATAGCCAGTGGTCCGACCAAAATAAGCGCCAGCAGCAGCCATCTGGGGTATGGTTTGCGACCTGGCAAACGCCCCCGGATCAGATATAGCAGCGGGATGACCAAAATCAGCACTCCGGTGGTGATTTTAAGGTCAAACATATAGTGGATAGACAGCGGCGGACGCTCATCTACGGGATAATCATTTAATCCCTTGACCTCCGTACTGGGCAAATTCCCGGCCAACACACTCAGCGCATAAGGCACTTTCAGGGCATACTTGATATCACCGTTTTCATCCATGTAGCCGCCATATACAAAGGGAGCGTGCGTCATCGTATCAAAATGCCATTCAGCGGCAGCCAGCTTCTCCGGCTGATATTTGGCTAAAAATTTACCAGACGCGTCTCCGATCATTACTGTACTAATGGCAAACACAATGGTGCAGGTAGCCGTCAGCTTCAGCGCTTTTTTGAAATACGGGTGATTACGCCCCCGCAGCATGCTGTAAGCAGCCAGTCCCATCAGCACCCCGGCGCTTAATGTATATGACGAAGCCAGTACATGTGAAACCTTGGTCGGCGTGGCCGGATTTAGCATGGCCTGAATGGGATGAATATCTGTCATGACTCCATTTTTGAGTGTAAAGCCTTGAGGCTGGTTCATGAACGAGTTCACAGTCGTAATAAAAACCGCTGATGCCGATGAGGCAATCGCTACCGGGATCAGCAGCATCAGGTGAAAATATTTGCTTTTAAACCGATCCCAGGTATACAGGTAGATACCCAAAAATATAGCTTCGATAAAGAAAGCAAACGTCTCCAAAAATAAAGGCAACGCAATCGCTTGTCCAGCCACCCGCATAAAGGTAGGCCAGAGCAGGCTGAGCTGCAGACCAATCGCGGTGCCTGTAACGACACCCACGGCAACAGTGATGACAAACCCCCGCGCCCACCGTCGGGCCAACAAAGTATAATGCGGATCACCGGTTCGCAGCCCGCGCCATTCTGCAAGTGCAATCATTAAGGGTACGCCAACGCCGATGGATGCAAATACAATATGAACAAACAGGGTAATTCCGGTCAGCATCCGGCTTAGCAATACAGAGTCCAGTGAAGACAAATGGGTTTCACTCCTTCATTTCACATTTTAAAAATAGGGAAACTATCGTAAATCGCTCTTGATTACCAGCTAGTGAGTCAAGCGAACTATGCTTTTAATTACGGCGTACAGCATAATAGCCGCAATCACAATACATACAATCATGAGCGTTCTTTCCTGCTTGCGGAACATCCGAACGCCTCCTCCACTTATCTTTTGGCGTATTTTGGTAACCTATTCTCAGTTTGGTTCACTCCGCCGATTTTTAACCCTGCTTTGGTGCTGAATACAGTCGTTTTTCTGTTTAGATATTGTCTTATGCCTTCAAATTCGCTATATTAAAAATAGTTAGATAACCTAATTATATGAAAAGAGTGAACTTATGCCGCCAAAACAACATCAGCGGGACGCCGTTCAGCACCCCCTTCCCCGCCTTGGGCCAGAGCCTTATCTGGAGTTAATGGATCAAACAGCTCTTGCCGAAACGGACCGGCAGCTTGCCCGCATCGGTCTGTTTTTGCTATGGACGGGTGATAACGTGCTTGATGCGATTGATCTGGATTTGTCTGCTTACGGTCTGACAGAGAGCAAGCTGGATTTGCTTTTACTATTAACCCTGCATCAATCACAAGATCAGATGAGCCCCTCGATGATTGCCGACCGTCTCGGAATTCGACGCGCATCCGTGACATCAATCCTGGACTGGACAGAGCAAAGAGGATGGATTATCAGGGAACATACTCCCACAGATCGACGCAAGATTCATGTACGTATTACAGACGAAGGCTCCCTTCTTGTACAGCAGGTACTCCCTGTATTTTGGTCCTCCTGTGCTTCTCTGGCGAGCATTTTGGAGCCTGAGGAGCAGGTTGTTTTTTCGCGGATTATAGAGAAGCTCCACCATCATATGGAGCGCAGATTGGGGGTGGGTAGATAATTTTTTTGAGCATATAATTAGGTTATCTAATATTACAAATTGATTACATTAACAAGTTGCTAATTTTATCATGAAGGAGTGTTCCATAAATGAGTAAATTACGAACAAATCATACCGCTATACAGAAGGAAAACGCAGTTCTGCCTTATGGATGGATGATAGTCACCCTATGCTGGTCAGCGGTTGTAGTCATGTCCAGCCTATATGTAACGGTGCCTCTGGTTCCCCTCTTTGCCGATGTATTTGGAAAAACGCTTGCCGAAGCAGCCTTGCCGGGCAGTATCTTTTCCTTGGGCTTTGCGATGGGCTGCCTTATTTATGGGGGACTGTCTGACCGCTTTGGACGAAAGCAGGTCATCGTCTCCGGACTGCTCGCATTAACGATTATTTCGTTATGCCTCGGCTTAACCAGTCAGTATCCGGTATTAGTGGCACTACGCCTGCTACAGGGCTTGGCGGCGGCCACCTTTTCTCCCGTAGCTCTCGCTTACGCTGTAGATATGTTTCCGACCGAAAAGCGGGTAACGGCTATCGGCTTTATCAGCACCGGTTTTCTGATAGCAGGTATTGCCGGACAGGTATTTAGTATTGTCATCAGTGAACAAATGGGATGGAATATGGTCTTTTGGATGCTGGGGGTACTGTACGCCATAACCTTCCTGATCGTCCTTTTTTTCCTGCCTAAAGCTCCCTCGCCTCAACGAGGCGTCCGCATTTTAGCAGCCTTCAGTCAGTTGGGTACTGTTGTGCGCTCGTATCCTTTGTGGCTAAGCTACACGGTCGCTTTTGTGCTCCTGATGTCCTTTGTGAGCATGTATACTGTTTTGGGCAGCTATCTGGGCGGTCCCGAATTTGGCCTGAACAGCACGCAGATGCTTTATGTAAGATCCGCTGGCATCATCGGCATGCTTCTATCACCTTTTGCCGGAAAGCTAGCCCAAAAATTGGGTGTGCATCTTATATTACGAGCAGCCCTAGCTCTCTCCATTCTCAGCTTGGCGCTGACGGGAATGACGCATTCTCTTATTGCTATCGTCGTGTTGAGTGTATGTTTTGTAAGCGGCATTGCCTTGAGCGTTCCTTCACTCATTGCAATTGTCGGCCAGCTGGGAGGTTCAGCAAGAGCGATAGCGGTCTCACTTTACACCTTCATTCTGTTCGCAGGTACGAGCCTGGCACCTATGCTTTCTATTCGTTTGATGAGTAACAGCGGAAATCAGGCGGCTACATTTATGCTGCTGGCAGCTGTTCTGTCTGTGGGCTTTATCGCCTCCCTACTCATTCGTCAGAAGCAAAATGATTCATTGAAGCGGAGTGCATAAAGCTATAAAGTGAACTTAAAAGTTACTATAGTGCCACTGCGCAGTGGCGCTATAGTAACTTTCATCAGACATGTTTATATGATTTATGTGAAATATGTCATTGCATTTCCCTCAAGATTACAAACTATCTCTTTGGAGACATCCATAGAATGAGGTACAATACAGATAAGCTATATATGGAGAACTTTTGAACAGGAGGCTGTACCGAGCTATGAAGATCACATCTATCGAGCCGACTCCCAGTCCGAACACCATGATGCTGCATCTGGATGAACGACTGGAAGCAGGTATCCGCAGAACATATACACGGGACAATGAGCGTTCCGCCCCCCCATTCATCCGGCGCATGCTGGCCATTGAAGGGGTCAAAAGCGTGTTCCACACGACGGATTTTGTCGCCCTTGACCGCAAAGGCAATGCAGACTGGTCTACCATTCTGGGTCAAGTCCGGGATCAGCTGGGCGAGGAAGGCGCTGACGCCAATTGGGATTTGCCGGAAGAAACCTCCGGGGAAGCGTTTGGCGAAGCACAGGTCTTTGTGCAATTTTTCCGCGGCCTTCCGATGCAAATTCGGGTTAAGGCGGGACAGAAGGAGGAACGGATTTCCTTGTCCGACCGCTTTGTGCAAGCCGTTACGCGTGTAGCGAGTGCTACACTGATCAAGGAGCGCAAGCTCAGTGATTACGGCGTTCGTTATGGTGAGCTGCCGGATATTGCGCGCGAGGTCGAGCAGGAGCTGGAAGCCGCCTTTCCGCAGGAACGGCTGGAGCAGATTATCCAGCAGGCGATTGCCCACGGCGCGAACAACAGCGAATTCGTGGAGGAACGCCGCGAATGGAGCGATGCCGAGCTGGAGCAGGCCCTGCAGCACGAGGATTGGCGCACACGCTACGCTGCGCTGGATCGGCTGGAGCCGACACCCGAGCGCTTGCCGCTTATCCGGCAAGCGCTGCATGACGACAAAATGCAGCTGCGGCGGCTGGGTGTCGTCTATCTGGGCGATATCCGCTCACCGGAGGCGATGGAGCTGCTGGCCGAGGCGCTGCGCGATCCTTCCGCCGCGGTGCGCCGTACCGCAGGCGACACGCTGTCGGACATCGGTGATCCGGTCGCTACCGGTGCGATGATTGAAGCGCTGTCGGATAGCAGCAAGCTGGTTCGCTGGCGGGCGGCCCGTTTTTTATACGAGGTCGGGACCGAGGAGGCGCGTGACGCGCTGGAGAAGGCTGTCGATGACCCCGAATTCGAGGTCAGTCTGCAGGCTAAAATGGCGCTGGAGCGCATCGAGTCAGGCGAGCAGGCCGCAGGCACAGTCTGGCAGCAGATGGCCAAGCGCAATTCATGATTTTATACTTTACAGCGGCAAATTCAAAAAATTGTCGATTGTCAGAAGATGTACAGGTACGATATACTGTAGTTCGCTATACAATAAAATATCATGTCATACACCTCATCAACCCTGTTTTATGATGAGGTAGAGGTCGCGGATGTAATCAGTACACCGGAGGAGACGCCAAGAGCCGTCTGTGATTCCAGTGGAAAGGTACACCCGCCGAAGTATGCGGAGCTGACTCTTTGTAAATACTCCGAATGCTGGGGCTGCTGACCGAAAGGAGCAGAACTGTCACGCGATGTCCTGACACAGACACGTGTGTTGAGCTATCTTGTTATAGAAGAAGGTATGGTGCGGAATGCATAGACAAGACCGCAGGCGTATTTCCTGCGGTCTTTTGATTTATATACTTCCCCCTCCTTCTGGCTCTTGCCCTGACATGAAATACAATTTCATGAAGGAGTGTTTGAACGTGCAACACAAAGCAACACCTGACGCAACCTTGCGGAAAAGTCTCAAAGCCCGACATATGACGATGATCGCCCTCGGGGGTTCCATCGGAACAGGCCTGTTCCTCGCCAGCGGAGGCGCGGTTGCCGAAGCCGGACCCGGCGGAGCCCTGCTGGCCTATGCTGCAGTCGGACTCATGGTCTACTTCCTGATGACCAGCCTCGGTGAATTGGCTACATTCATGCCTGAATCCGGCTCTTTTAACACCTATGCAGGTCGCTTTGTTGATCCGGCTTTCGGTTTCGCCATGGGCTGGAACTTCTGGTATAACTGGGCGGTGACGATTGCCGCCGAACTGGCGGCAGCAACAGTGCTGATCAAATACTGGTTCCCGGAAAGTCACTCCGCCTGGTGGAGTCTGCTATTTTTGGCCGTCATCTTTACGCTGAACGCGTTGACCGTCAAAGGCTATGGCGAATCTGAATACTGGTTTGCCATGATTAAAATTGTGACTGTGGTCATCTTTTTGGCTGTGGGTGTGCTAATGATCTTCGGCATTATGGGTGGCCCGGCGGTTGGCTTCGCCAACTTCACGGTCGGAGACGCTCCGTTCCATGGCGGATTCTTCGCCGTATTGGGTGTATTCATGGCTGCAGGCTTTTCCTTTCAGGGAACAGAGCTGATCGGGGTAGCGGCTGGAGAAAGCGAAAATCCGCGTGAAAATGTGCCGCGGGCCATTCGCCAAATCTTTTGGCGCATCCTGTTCTTTTATATTCTGGCGATTCTCGTCATTGGATTGATTATTCCGTATACGAATCCGAACCTGCTGCGGGGAGATATCAGCGACATTGGAGTCAGTCCGTTTACGCTTGTGTTTGAAAAAGCCGGGCTTGCGATTGCCGCCTCTGTCATGAACGCCGTTATTTTGACCTCCGTATTGTCAGCAGGCAACTCGGGGATGTACGCAGCAACACGTGTGCTGTTTGCTCTGGCACGCGAAGGCAAAGCTCCCCGCTTCCTCGGACACGTCAATCGACGCGGCATTCCTATGAATGCCTTGCTGATCACGACTGCAGTCGGTATGCTGGCCTTTCTTGCCTCTCTGTACGGGGATGGTGTCGTCTACAACTGGCTGCTAAATGCCTCCGGAATGTGCGGGTTTATTACGTGGGTCGGTATTGCGGTCAGTCACTATCGTTTCCGTCGTGCCTTTATGGCACAGGGGCATAGTCTGAGTGAGCTGCCATACACAGCACGCTGGTTCCCGTTTGGGCCGTTGTTCGCCTTCGCGCTGTGTATCATCGTTATTATCGGGCAAGGTGCGGATGCCTTCACCGGACAGGAGATCGACTGGAAAACGATGATTGCTACGTACATGAGTGTGCCACTGTTCCTTATTCTGTGGTTTGGCTACAAATGGATCAAACGTACCAAGGTCGTTCCATTAAAAGAATGTGATTTGAGCTCAGATGCTTCTGCGAATAAATAAAATAGTAAAAAGCCCGTCTCCACATATCATGGAAAACATGCTGTTCATTCTGGTCCCAGAACGCTCAGTCGCATGTTTACCTATAGATGCCCGGAGACGGGCTTTTTGTTTTATTTGGAGGAAGGAGCTGCGGCTACTGCAGCTGTTAAAGACATATCTAAGGCACGTCGAGTGAAGATGCCATAAATTACAGCGATCAGTGTCAATAATGAGGAAAACAAGTACAAATTAACGATGCCCAGATGATCTGCAATCCAGCCCATTAAGAGCAGCGAAATGCAAAAGGTCAGACTGGTCAATGTGGCCTGGGCCGACAGTACCTTAGGCAAATCATGCACAGACACGCTCATTTGCATCATCGTGCGGCGGGATACGACCGACATTTCCGCAGGCAATCCCATCAACAACACGATAAGCAGCGTCAGCGGCGGTAATGTGTTCAGCGCATACCAGGCTGTCAGCAGGCCGTAGCCTGCCATCCCCGCCAGCATGGCGGGCAGCAGTCTGGGCTGCAAATGCTTGACGCAGGCGAGGACAACGATGCCTCCACCGATCGCGCCCGCAAAATACGCTGCATTAATGTATCCCCACCATGCCTCGCTCTTGTGCAGAACCTGCTGAGCGAAAGCAAGCGTGAACGCGCCGACCCACACGGATCCCCCCAGCAAGTCAATCATATCCATGAAAATAAGAGCTTTGAGCCTTCGACTGGCTCCGATAAGGCTCCAGCCTTCACGCAATATTTCTTTTTTACGCTTTGGAGGTAACGCCGGGCTTTCCGACTCCGGGCCATGAAGCATTTCTTCCAGCTGTACGGGAGGCAGGTCATAATGTCCTTGCCCCGACTCAGATACAGCCTCGGACGCTAAATCCTCCCCACTTCGTACCCGTGTTGCGGGCTGCAGCAAGTAATGAGCCTTGCCCTCTAATGGATCTCGGATCAGGCTGGTGAACATCAGGGCTATCATATATAGTCCGCCGGCCACCAGCAGTGTCTTTTCAGAGCCCAGCATGGCTACAAGCACGCCACTAAGCCCCCAGCCCGCTAGTTGTACCGTCTGATCGCTGACGGATACAAAACTGTTTGCCCGCATCAGCTCTTCGCCGGAGGCAAGACGAGGAATCAACGCATTACGTGCAGGTGTAGTCCAGCCGTCCAGAAAAGACATGGCTGCTACCATCGTAAATACGATCACCCATATCGGCTCCGTGCCCGCTAACCACAGGTGGCCCAGCAGAACAGCAAAGAAAGCCAGTTGCCCAAGCTGGGAAACGAATAAAATAAAAGGCAGCTGGAATCGGGCCAAAATCAGCGGTGCCAAAAAGCCGCTAATCATCTGTGCTCCCATCCGCAGCAACGGAACGAGCACCGAGGAAAAGATCGAATCCGTCTCATGAAAAACGAGCGATACAAGTGCCATAATATAAAGAATATCGGCCGCATTTGACATGGTCTGGGTGCCAAGCAGATAAGTAAAGGAACGCTTGTGCATATCAATAAAATACTCCTTTAGTAGTGTAGCTTTTTTACTGCAAGATGGATTAGGTCCATTTCAACGTTACACGAAGATTCCCGGTACTGCCTAAATTCGTAATCTGATAGGAGATGGACTTCAAACCGAGCTGATATAATGGCTGCAAATCTTCCTTGAGGCTTCGCTCTGTCCCCTGATATCCGAAGGTAAGCGTCGCCCCGCCTTTATTTATAGCCGTGCGAACCTGCTCCTTGATGTCGGCCGATGATTTAACCAAACCCTTGCCGTCCTGGAGCGGGTATTCCAGGTTATTATACAGCTTTTGATACACAGCGGCCTTCGGTCCTCCCGCAGCGATCATTGCTGATAAGGTTTGCCGGTACGATGTGTTCGCCTGAGGATACGGTTTAACCCATGAGTGGTCCCGGCGCATTTCGATGTCGGTCAGCAGATAATAGGAAGTGCTTACCTCGTTCCCGCGATCCGGGGTTGGATCATCCCAGGTCGTATCCATGTGATACCAGTGACCATCCAGCAAAACAAGATTCCATGCATGCAGCTGGCCCCCTGCTCTTCCTTCTACAATCCGGTTCGTAATCCCTGCGCGTTCCAGCATTTTGTAGGCTAGCAAGGAATATCCCTGACAGACGGTGCTCCCGGTTTTCAGACCATCGTAGGCTGTATACTTTTGTTGTGTTTCATCGTATTTCAGACGAACCACAATCCAGTCATGAATGGCCTTCACCTTCTCATGATCGGTCATGCCCTTCGTAATGATATCCCCCAGCACGGATTGAACGGTGCTATTCACGTAGGCCGTCTGTTCCTTCGTTTCACGGTAGCTCAAACGAATCGTGACCTCAGCGGACGTGGTAGTGCCAGTATAGCTGAATGCATAGCTTTTGATCGTATAATTCACATACGGATCGCTCTCCATGGCCTGTTGAATGGCCGTCTCCAGCTGCTGCTTGAGACCGTTCACCCGCCCTTGATATGTAAAGGTCAGCGTTTCACTCCGTGTATCCATGGCCTGTAAAAGCTTATTCTGAAGCTGCTGCGACGATACGGATGAAGTCGGCTTGACCGACGCCGCATATACACTGTTGCCCCACTCCACAGCCTGCGGCAGCAACACAGCCAGCGCTGCACCTGCAACCAGACATTTTACAAGCCTAACCCCGATTTTTCTGTTCATACAGAGCGTTCCTGCCCTTCTTAACATAGTTGTTAACAGCTCTATCTTACCATAAAAACAGTTGCCCCAAACGCTCTAGTTTTGTCGGTTGCAGACGAGTAAGACACCTGGCTACAGACAAGTTGTGACACCATGCCCACCTTTATAACAACGGAGCAACAGGTACAAATATCGCTCTCAGAGAATTTTATCACAGCAACAAAGCACTTCTTATGATATGGTACTTGCATTGGAAGTAAATGATATTGATTCTCATTCTACATCGGAAAGGCTGAGCACCATGCCAGAACATATCTCTCTCCTTCGTATACCAATGGGCCAGACTGTGCGTTTGCAATCCCTTGCCTCTCTCCATCCCTCATTGCGCCGCCGTCTAACGGACATGGGCATTGACGAAGGTTCTATTATACGATTAAAAAAAATCAGTTTGTTGGGCGGTCCTATTGTCATTGAATGCAACGGTCAATTGATCGGCCTCCGTCAAAATCAAGTGAAGCAATTGGAGGTCGTCCCAACATGGACATGATCGCTCTGTTCGGCAATCCCAACACAGGAAAAACCTCATTATTCAACAAGCTGACTCGTACCTATGCTGAGGTAGGCAACTGGTCCGGGGTCACGGTGGAAAAGAAAACAGGGCTTCTGCGCGACAAGTCTGCCGTTTTGGTGGATTTACCGGGTGCCTATTCCTTGCTTCCACTTTCGCTGGATGAGGGTGTCGCAACTCGGTATTTGCTGGAGGAACCGCCCGCGGCCCTCATTAACATCGTGGATGCCTCCCAGCTCCAGCGAAATCTGTATCTGACCGTACAGCTACTGGAGTATGGACGCCCGCTTGTACTCGGCCTCAACATGACCGACGTAGCCGATGCGACAGGTCTTTGCGTAAACAAAGAATTGCTGGCTGAGCAATTGAACGTTCCTATTATTCCGATGGTGGCTCGCACAGGCAGCGGAAGCAAGCAAATGCTCGCCACTCTTCGAGAGGTACGGCGTACATCGAATAATTTCCAACTGGATTACGGCCCCGCCGTCGAAGCCGCCATTACGGATATCAGCAGCCTGCTGACGGATGCACCTATACCGCAACTGCGATGGGCCGCACTGCAATGTCTGGAAAACAATCCTGTCGTTATGGAATGGATGACCACTGAGGTGCAGCGTGAAAAGGTAACTGCACGTATCCAGCGTTGCGGGGAAGATCTTCTCGGCGAAGGCTATGCAGCCACCCCTGCCCAGCATATCCGTTCTGTACGTGCAGCATGGATCGCTGACCTGTGCACCAAGGCGCTCGACACCTCCAGGTTCAAGCCACACAGTCTGACAGATAAGCTGGACGCAGTGCTAACCCATCGATATCTGGGGCTTCCGATCTTTTTGCTGCTGATGTACGCTACCTTCAAGTTTACCTTCGATTGGGCAGGTACGGTCCTTTCAGATATGCTGGACGGATTCTTTTCAGAGACACTAAGCAGCTGGATTTCGGAAGTGCTCGTGCAATTGAATGCATCTGCTTTTACACAAAGTCTGGTCGTGGACGGCATCGTGGCGGGCGTCGGGGGCGTACTCGTGTTTCTGCCTCAGATCGCTATTTTATTCTTGATCATCTCGGTGATTGAGGATTCCGGATATATGGCACGGGTCACGATATTAATGGATCGGCTGATGCAGGCTGTTGGCTTGAACGGGAAAAGCTTCATTCCCTTTATCATCGGATTTGGCTGCAATGTTCCGGCGATTATGGCGGCACGCACCATTGAGCAGCCCAGAGAACGCCTTATTACAACGCTGCTGGTGCCATTTATGTCATGTTCGGCCCGCCTGCCGGTATATGCGTTGTTCACGGGAGTGTTTTTCCCGACACATGCGGCCAGCGTTATCATGCTGATGTACGTGCTAGGAATTACCGTGTCGCTCATACTTGCCAAAATTTTTTCCAAGGTATCCATTTTGTCGGGCGAGCCGTCCCTCTTCATCGTCGAGCTCCCTCCCTATCGGATACCGCAAGCTCTCACCCTGTTTCGCAGCACATGGGAAAAGGTCAAGGGCTTCGTCCGCAAGGCCGGAACGATTATTCTTGCCGGCTCCGTCGGCATCTGGCTGTTGTCCAATTTCGGACCACAGGGCTTCGGTGCCGAAATGGATGACAGCCTGCTCGCCACGATTGGAGGATGGTTTGCGCCCATATTGGCTCCTCTCGGTTTTGGCACCTGGCAAGCAGGGGCGTCCCTGCTCACAGGCTTTATGGCCAAGGAGGTCGTGGTATCGACGATGAATATCATTTACCACGTTCCGGACATGCAGGGACTAGAAATGCAAGTAAGGCATGCCTTTACGCCGTTAGCCTCTTTTAGCTTCATGGTGTTCATTCTGTTGTATGTACCATGTCTGGCTACGGTAGCGGTCATTCGTAAAGAAACCCTTTCGTGGCGCTGGACCGGATTCTCTGTGATCTATCCTTTGACCGTTGCGTATCTCATTGCCGTTGTGATCTATCAGTGTGGCAGGTTATTAGGCTGGGGTTAAGTTAGAGCCCTATGAAAATAGAAGGAAGTGGATTCCGTGATCAATATCATCATTTTATTGGTGATTCTCGGTTATAGCGCGTGGGTGTTTGTTCGTTTTTTACGGAAAAGCCGTCAAGGTGCTTGTGCCGGATGCTCATCAAGCAAGTCATGTCCGGGATGTGCCGGAAGTTCTATGAATGAGGATCATACGAAAATCAAAGAAAATATCTAATCAAACCCACATCAAATAAATAAGCTGCTTCGGATCTATCCTGCAACCGAAGCAGCTTTTTTATATTTTATATCAGATAAAAGTAATATAGTTCTTCGTTCTGGATATGACCCTTCTTATCGTGT
Organism: Paenibacillus kribbensis; assembly: GCF_002240415.1. Lineage (NCBI taxonomy): Bacteria > Bacillati > Bacillota > Bacilli > Caryophanales > Paenibacillaceae > Paenibacillus > Paenibacillus kribbensis. The sequence goes on along the minus strand of NZ_CP020028.1, from coordinate 908,267 downwards.
CCAAGTTATACTTACACGCAAGTTCCCCGTGCTTGGCACTAAGGTATATTGATAATTCAGATTTCTGATACCTAGCTGATACAGCGGAGTCAAATCCTGTACTAAATTTCTTTCCGTCCCCTGATAGAGAAAGGATACCGTGGATTGCCCATTGAGGACAGCCTGTCGGGTCAATTCCAAAATCTCACGCGCAGATTTAGGGGCGCTATCACCATACGATGCATACTTCAGATCATCATACAGTTTTTGATACGCATCCGTCCTGCTACCACCCTCCGCGATCAGTCCTGCCAAGGTCTGCTGGTACGATGTGCTAGCGGCTGGATATTTGTGAACCCATGTATGATCCTGACTCAATTCATCATCCGTCAGCAAGTAGTAAGACGTATTTACCACATTAGCGCGATCTGGCACAGGATCATCCCAAGTCGTATCCAGATGGTACCACTGACCATCAAGTAAAACCAGATTCCATGTATGGTCCTGTCCACCTGCAACCCCTTGCACTATACGGTTCTCAATTCCCGCGCGCTCCAGCATTCTGTATGTGAGCAGCGAATAACCCTGACAAACCGTACTGCCGGTGGTCAACCCTTCGTAAGCTGTGTACTTTTGCTGTGGAACATCATATTTTAAATTTAAAACAACCCAGTCATGAATAGCCTTCACCTTCTCATGATCGGTCATGTCATTCGTAATAATGTTACTGAGAACGTCCTGAACCGTATTGTCCACATAATCCGACTGCGCTTTGGACTCCCGGAAGTTCATACGTATGGTCACATCAACGCCTGTAGATGTACCCGTATAATTGAATGTGTAGGTTTTGAGTATAAAATTTACATATGGGTCACTTTCCATCGCCCGATTGATCGTATTTTGTAATTGCTTCTGGAAGTCTCTCATGTCACCGGAGTATGTAAAAGTAAGTAATTCATTACGCGCAAGCATAGCTTGCAAGATTGTGCCCTCCAACTGCTGTACTGACGACGCTTGTTCGGCCTTGACCGAAGCTGCGGATACGCTTTCCCAAATCATAGTCTGTGGCAGTGCGGTAGCCAGAGCGGCTCCAACAACCAGACATTTCACTACCTTAACCCCTATTTTCCTATTCATATAAAATGTCCTTTCCCTTCTAGTTAAAGTTATAAACAGGTATATATTACCACGAATGATCATTTGATAAAAAAACATTATTTTCCAGTTTTAAAAGAAAGATACGTTTAAAATGAAAAAGCGGCTTGGGGTCTATCCTGCACCCGAAGTCGCTTTTTCATTTCATATGAAGTTTGAGGAGATTTGCAGTATTCAGCGATATTTCGCCAAATGTCCGTTGAGCTCCCGCGTGTGCGGGTAAACTACACGATACAGCTCATACAAACTTTCATACCGTGCCACATGCTCCGGGTTCGGTGAATATCTCGCAGCCTCACGCAGAAATGCTTCAGCACATGCCTGCAGCGATGCAAACCAGCCGCTGCCGTATGCAGCCAGCATGGCCGCCCCCAGGGCAGGTCCCTGCTCACTCTCCAGCTTGATGATATCCGCATCGAAAATATCCGCCTGCATTTGCAGCCACGCCTCGTTGCGCGCTCCACCACCGATGGAGATGACTTCCTTCACCGTTTTGCCCGTGCCTCTGAGAATATCAATGGATTCCTTAAGCGAAAACGTAATTCCCTCCAGCACCGCCCGTGTAAAATGCACAAGCCCATGCCCCGCATCCATCCCGATAAAGCTGCCCCTGATGGTTGCATCCGGATGAGGGGTACGTTCGCCGACAATATAAGGCGTAAACAACAGTCCGCTGCTGCCCGGTTCCACAGAGCTGACACCTTCCAGCAGCGCATCAAAAGAAAGCCCCGGCGCAAAGGTTTCCTTAAACCAGGTTAGGCTGTATCCGGCCGCGAGTGTAACCCCCATGATATAATAAGCATCCTGCTCACTATGATTAAAAAAATGCGCCCGTCCCTGCACATCAATATCCTTGCGCTCCTCATAGGAAAGCACAACACCCGAGGTGCCGATGCTGCACATGGTGCGGCCTTCGCTCAAAATGCCTGCGCCAATCGCGCCACATGCGTTGTCCGCTCCCCCTGCATACACCTTGGTTGCAGGCGAAAGCTCGCTCTGCTCCGCAATCTCCGGCAGCAGTGTCCCCGTCTGGTCAAAGGATTCCACCAGCGGCGGGAACAACGACAACGGCAATTCAAACGCAGCGGCGATCTCCTGGCTCCACTGCTTTTGAGCAACATCCAGCAGCAGCGTACCCGCCGCATCTGAATACTCCATCGCCAGTTGTCCAGTCAGACGGTACCGCACGTAATCCTTCGGCAGCATAAAATGCGCTGCACGTGCCAGCACGTCCGGCTCATGCTCCTGCACCCACAGCAGCTTAGGCAGGGTGAAGCCCTCCAGCGCGCGATTGCGGGCGATGCTCAGCAGCTTCGGCCCAAGCTGCTCTTCAATGCGGCGACATTGTGCCGTCGTGCGCGTGTCATTCCACAGAATGGCCGGGCGAAGCACTTGGCCTTCCTTGTCAGTCAGCACAAGCCCATGCATCTGTCCCGAAAAGCTAATGCCGTCCACGGCATCGGTACCGCCGATTCCGGCCTTCTCCACAAGCTCCTTCAGAGATGCCAACGTACCACGGACCCAGTCCTCAGGATGCTGTTCGCTGTACCCAGCCTTCGGCTGATGGAGCGGATAGGACTGGGAAGCTTCATAAGCCACTTGTCCCTTGCGGTTGACCAGTACCGTTTTGACTGCGCTGGTCCCTAGATCGATGCCGATGACATGCCGCTCCTGCTCCTGTTTTGGCTCCTTCTGCATCGAAGTTCCCCCTTCCCTGCTAACGTGTAGCCTTTATTTTATATATAGATCCTGGTTCTAATCCACCAAAATGTATTGATTTAATGTCGCCTTCAAATATTCCTGACGACCAGACGCGTTTTTGCGTGGAGCTTCGTTCGCCAGTGCATATTCAGCCAGCGAAGCAAGCGTTGCTTTTCCAGAAACGATGTCTGCTCCAATGCCTTCTTTAAAGCTGCTGTAGCGCTTCTCGATAAAGTCCTCAAATACACGATCCTCGATCAGCTTGGCGGCGATCTTCAAGCCTTTTGCATACGTATCCATCCCTGCGATGTGTGCGAGGAACAAATCCTCCGGCTCAAACGATGCTCTGCGTACCTTGGCATCAAAGTTGATACCGCCACGGCCCAGGCCCTCGTTTTGCAGCACTTCATACATGGTCAGGGTCGCATCATACAGGTCAACCGGGAATTCATCCGTGTCCCAGCCCAGCATCAAATCTCCCTGGTTGGCATCCAGTGATCCCAGCATACCGTTAATCCGCGCCACACGCAGCTCATGATCAAAGGTATGACCTGCCAACGTCGCATGGTTAGCTTCCAGATTCAGCTTGAAATGCTGATCCAGATCGTATTTTTGCAGGAACGCAATCGTCGTCGCCGCATCGAAATCATACTGGTGCTTGGTTGGCTCCTTCGGTTTAGGCTCGATCAGGAACTGAGCGTCAAAGCCGATTTCACGCGCATAATCCACAGCCATATGGAACATACGGCCCAAATTGTCCTGCTCCAGCTTCATATCCGTATTCAGCAGTGTTTCATAGCCTTCACGGCCGCCCCAGAAAACATAATTGTCTGCACCCAAGCGCTTGCCTACTTCTAGGCCCTTTTTAATCTGGGCGGCTGCATGTGCGTATACGTCCGCATTGCAGGTTGTCGCAGCTCCATGCAAATAACGAGGATGGCTAAACATGTTCGCTGTGTTCCACAGCAGCTTTTTCCCCGTAGCCTTCATATGCTCCTCAATCAAATCCACGATCGTATCCAGATTGCTGTAAAATTCCTTCAGGGAAGCGCCCTCCGGGGCAATATCCACATCGTGGAAAGCAAAATAAGGCAGATTCAGCTTATCCAGCAGCTCAAAGGCAGCTTCCACACGAGCCTTCGCCAAATCCAGCCCGGTGAACTTGGACCACGGACGTACCGCTGTCTCTACTCCAAACGGATCGGTGCCGCCTGCGACGAGTGTATGCCAATAAGCCATGCTAAAACGCAAATGCTCTTCCATCGTTTTTCCTGCCACAATTTCCTGTGGATTATAAAATTTAAATGCAAAAGGATTATTGGATTGCTTGCCCTCAAAATGAATTTTGGATACCTGCTCGAAATAAGCCATCAATAAGTTCCTCCTTTGTAGTAACCGTTATAGCAATCGTTATAATAAAGAATGAAGTAACCGTTTACAAAAAGATTCTAGCACAGACAAATAACTTTGTCTATTGCTTAAACTAAGTTTGTTTTTATGATATAATATCGGGAATTACACCAACAGGAAGTGAAAAGGTCATGAATGTCACCGGCGATCAGGCGCTTGTCAAAAAGCTGAATAAATCCATTGTGCTGGAGCGTATCCGCCTCCATGCCCCGCTATCCCGGGCACAATTATCAAGTCAAACCGGGTTAAACAAGGCCACCGTATCCAACCTGGTAGCAGAGCTAATCACCGAGGGACTTGTATATGAAACAGGATTAGGCGAATCCAGTGGCGGGCGTAAGCCTTTAATGTTGCTGTTTAACAGCCGCGCCGGTTTTGTGCTTGGCATCGAGGTTAGCGTGCAGTATATCCAGGGTGCTCTGACTGATTTGGCAGGAGCCATTGAGGCAGAGCTTGTCCTCCCCCTGGGGCAGCATGATCCTGCCTTTGTCATGGAACAGATTCGAAAGCTGGTTCAGCAGCTCATGCAGGTCACTCCTCCCTCCCCTCATGGCATCGTTGGCATTGGACTGGGAGTACCGGGTATGGTGGATGAATCGGGAACTGTTTTGTTCGCACCCAATTTGGGCTGGGAAGAGGTTCCACTGCAGCAGCAGCTTGAGACAGAGCTTGGCCTGCCCGTCGTAGTGGATAACGAGGCCAACGTCGGCGCTCAGGGCGAGCTGTACTATGGTATGGACGGCGAGCATCGGCAACTGGTGCGGGATCTGGTTTACATCAGTGCAGGTTCCGGGATCGGGGCCGGAATTATCATTGACGGCAAGCCGTATCAGGGGGCTTGGGGGTATGCCGGAGAGACGGGTCATATGACCATTGACTGGAACGGACGTTCCTGCACCTGCGGCAGCCGGGGCTGCTGGGAGCTGTATGCTTCGGAAAAAGCATATACAGCGCCCGCCCTCTCCCTGCCCGCACACAGTACAGCGAAATTACTGCCGTTTGCCCGGCAAGGTGACGCGGATACGTTAAGCGTCTTTCGTGATATCGGGCGATATTTGGGTGTGGGCATTACCAACATTGTGAACAGCCTCAACCCCGGCATGCTTATCATCGGCGGTCCACTGGCCGAAGCCAGACCTTGGCTGGAGCAGAGTATGCGTGAGGTAATTGATGAACGCGCCCTGCCCTATCACCGTCGACAGCTGCAAATCCGTTTTTCCACACTTGGCAGCCGTTCGACTATGTTAGGCGCCGCCTATGCAGCGACAGCCCCTTTTCTCGGGCGTGTACGGGTATCTCTGTAAAAAAAGGCGTACAGGAACACTAAAGTTCCTATACGCCTTTTTATTTTCAATATTCCCTAAGCTGATTAAGCGTTCAACACTTTTTCAAACTTGGTTTTGTTCATACCGGAAATACGTTCGTCCCCGATCAGAGTTAATGGAACAGCACGAATTCCCATATCCCATACTTCTTGCGCGAAGGCCTCATTCGTTTCGATGTTGCGTTCTTCGTACTCTACGCCCTTTTCACTCAAATAGCTTTTGACTTGACGGCAATGCGGGCAGTTTGTAGATGTGTATACAATTGCTTTTTCCATGAATATCACCTCATCAATTATGGTTATAAATATTATATTTATTCGGACCTGAACGAATTATTACAGAGCCATTGCGCTGTGCTCCAGGCTTTCGATATACTTCTCGCTGTCCATAGCGGCCATGCAGCCGCTGCCTGCTGCTGTAATCGCTTGTCTGTAGCGTGTATCCTGCACGTCGCCGCAAGCGAATACGCCAGGTATGTTCGTTTCAGAAGTGCCAGGTTTCACCACGATATAACCGTTCGCATCAGTTGTTATTTGACCTTCGAGGAAGCCTGTGTTCGGATGGTGACCGATCGCCACGAATACGCCGCTAACCGTAATGATTTCCTCTTTGCCTGTTGCATTGTTCAGCATTTTCAAGCCGGTTACCCCGTTCTCGTCAGCAATCACTTCTACAGGCGTACGGTTGAGTGCCCACTCAATTTTGCTATTGGCACGAGCACGATCCTGCATAATTTTGGAGGCGCGCAGTTCTTCACGGCGATGTACCAGCGTTACTTTGGAGGCAAAGCGTGTCAGGAAGTTGGCTTCCTCCAGCGCAGAATCCCCACCGCCGATAACCACAATTTCCTTGCCGCGGAAAAAGAACCCGTCACAGGTTGCGCAAGTGCTCACGCCGCGTCCGATGTTGTCCTGTTCGCCGGGAATCCCCAGGTATTTCGCAGTTGCGCCTGTGGAAATGATCAGTGTGTCGGTAACCAGTTCACCCAAACCCTCAACATCCAATGTAAAAGGGCGAGCGGTTGTGTCTACCTTGTTCACCCAGCCTGTACGGAATTCAGCGCCAAAACGCTCCGCTTGCTTACGCATATTATCCATCAAATCCGGTCCCATGATTCCTTCAGGAAATCCAGGGAAGTTTTCAACCTCTGTAGTTGTGGTCAATTGTCCGCCTGGCTGTGGTCCCTCGATCACCAGTGGGTTCATGTTGGCACGTGCCAGATAGATCGCAGCGGTCAGACCGGCAGGGCCTGTACCTATAATAATAGACTTGTACATATCTTGGTTCCTCCTAAAATATCATAAGTATTATATAGCCAGTTTTCGGTCCCGGGCGCTAGGCTGCTGCATATACTCTAAAAGCAGTTCTGCCAGAAGCTCATCCCAAAATATGGGCACCGGCTGTTGCAAAAACAAATCTCTTGTTTAATAGCTTCCTGTGACTTAGACTGATTCTAAATCCTAATTTCATTATGCGGAAATAGCTGTAAACAGTCAAATGAAGTTTTCATGAAGCGACGCTGGAAGATTAATCAGGTATGGAGGGGTTATCCCGATTATGAATGATGTTTTTGTAGGCAGTCTTATTTCTGCCCTGTCCACTGGACTAGGCGCTGTGCCCATATTATTTATGCGCAATGTTACGCATCGGCTTCGCGATGTTCTGCTGGCTTATGCCGCAGGAATCATGACCTCTGCATCCGTGTATAACCTGATTCCCGAAGCCATCCGGCATTCCAATTGGTTTGTGCTGTCTGCCGGTATTTTGCTCGGCTGTCTCGTATTATTGGTGATGGAAAGGTATATCCCCCATGCCGACCTGGAGGACCCGGATTCCAAGACCTTTCAGTTGGAGTCCAAATCTTTTCTCATCATTGCGGCTATTACGCTGCACAATTTGCCGGAGGGGCTTTCCGTCGGAGTCAGCTATGCAAGTGAAACCCAAAATCTCGGCGATCTGATCGCCTTTTCAATTGGCTTGCAAAATGCCCCGGAAGGCTTTATCGTAGCCTTATTTCTCGTGAATCAAAATATCGGCCGTTTCAAGGCATTGGGTATTGCCACCCTTACCGGAGCTGTGGAAATCATCACGAGTCTGATCGGTTTTTATTTGAGCAGCTGGGTGAACGGATTGGTGCCTTATGGCCTTGCTTTTGCCGCCGGAGCCATGATGTTTATCGTCTACAAGGAGCTGATCCCCGAAAGTCATGGAGACGGCAACCAGCGGATCGCCACATTCTCTTTTATTCTCGGCCTGATTACGATGATTGGGCTGACCGAATGGCTATAGCCGGACAGCACAAAAAGGCTGCCTTCTGCCTGTAATCCAGACAGAAAAGCAGCCTTTTAGCATGTTCAATGAACAATCTTATTTGTTCCGGTTCATGGAGCGCAGTGCTTCACGGTACTGCTCGTCCTTACTTTTCGGAGTCTCATTCTCTCCATGGGTCATTTTGGAGCGTCCATCCTTTTCCTCGCTCTTTCCAGCAAATCCACGTAAAGCCGCCCGATAATCCTGATCATCGTAAGTATCCTGAGAAGTATCCCGGTAAGCATCCTGGTGATCTCTACGCTCCCCTTCCAGCTTCACATCCGCATGGGTATCAGGCACTTTGTGATGCTCCTCGGCATGATGTTCGCTGGCATCAATAGCCTTATGCTGTGCCTCTCGCGCATGATCCGGCAGCTCCCGTACCTCGGGCTCCACCTGCACAGGATAAGGACGCTTGCTTCTTTGCCGTGAAGCCTCATCGGCTTGGCGAGCCTTGGGTGAAGACTTGCGCACCATCTTCGTATTAAATACCAGCAAAAAAATAAGGGCAACCACAGCTACTCCGATAAAAGCAATGGTCATGGGCGGCCTCCTATTCTCTTGCAGCGCTACGGTACCGTCCCGCCATCTCAGCGACCCGTTTGCCCAAAGAGCGACCTAATGCAAGATCATCGCCTGTTGGAAAATTTGGCGGCCCATTGGGGTCTGTCTCCACCGGACAGGTTACCCCTACGCCGTAATATGAACCGTAGAGTGCATTTTCCGCAATATTGGCGGGCAGTCCTACAATAATCATGCCTTGATGAAGCATCGGGGTGATCAAATTCAGAAGTGTTGATTCCAGGCCGCCATGAACTGTAGCGGTTGTGCAGAACACCGCGCCGATCTTATCCACCAGCTTGCCCTGCGCCCACAAATACCCGAGCTTATCAATCCAGCTTTTCAGACCACTGCTGATCGTGCCAAAATGGCCCGGGCATCCCCATATAATGGCGTCTACATTCCCCAGCTCTTTCACATCGGCCTCATTCACATGCTTTAGCAGCACTTCCGTGTGCTCCTGGCGCGCGCCCTCTGCGATTGAACGAGCAAGACGCTCGGTATGCCCATTTTCACTGTCATATACAATCATGATTCTGGTCGTCATTATGCGCATCATCCTTTGTCTGCAAAATCATCCTTTTCGCATGCGCTCTTATCCTCTCCCGAAATCCATCTGAATATTATGAAACATATGGCGCATACTTTGAAAATCCAAGAACTAGGGAGGCATGCAACATGAATTCACGCGCCATATTAGTCAATCTGCTGGTTATTATCATTATTCTGGCAGGAGGCGGAGCCGCCGCCTATTACTACAATCAATCCGCCAGCTACATAAAGACCGACAATGCCCAAGTAAGCGGACAAGCGGTTACCGTTGCCTCTCCAGGCGCGGGCAAGCTCACAGGCTGGAATGCCGAGGTCGGCAAAACCTATACCGCCGGAAATACACTCGGTACGGTAGAGGGAGGCGGAGGCCGGATTAGCATCACAATTCCAACCGATGGCACCATTGTGCAGCAATCAGCGGTGAACAACTCGATTGTTGGGGTGGGTACACCCTTGGCGAAGGCTTTTGATCTAAACAATTTGTGGATAACCGCCAATATAGACGAAACAGCTGTAAAAGATCTTCAAGTTGGACAGACAGTGGATGTATATATTGATGCATTTCCGGACACTTCCCTTTCCGGCAAGCTCGAAAAGATTGGCCTGGCGACCGCATCGACCTTTTCGCTACTGCCTACCTCCAACACTACTGCCAACTATACCAAGGTGACACAGGTCGTACCTGTCAACATATCCATTCAAGGCTACAAAGGGTTGGGTATTATCCCGGGGATGAGTGCAACCATCAGAGTTCACAAGTAGGAGGCTGTCATGGATCAAAAAATGTCCGTCGGACGCATTCTGTCCGTACTGTTGCTGGGAGCCTTCATTTCCATTTTAAACCAAACACTGCTTAACGTGGCTATTCCACACCTGATGAATGATTTCAATGTGTCAGCTACTACCGTTCAGTGGCTATCCACCGGATATATGCTGACGAACGGGATTCTGATTCCAATCACCGCTTTTTTGATTGAATCATTCGGAACCCGTGCGCTTTTTATCTCCGCGATGGGGCTGTTCACCGCCGGGTCTGTCGTCTGCGCTGCCAGTACCGGCTTTGCACCGATGCTGGTCGGACGCGTCATTCAGGCCAGCGGAGCGGGCATCATCATGCCTGTGGTCATGAACGTATTCCTGACGGTGTTCCCCCCAGAAAAACGTGGTGCGGCCATGGGGACGATGGGCATCGCTATGATGTTTGCCCCGGCGGTCGGACCGACTTTATCCGGCTGGATTGTAGAGCATTATAGCTGGAGGCTGCTATTTTTGCTGGTTATCCCGCTGGCAGTCATTGATATTCTGTTCGCCGTACGCTGGCTCAAAAATGTGTCCAAGCTGACGAAGCCGCATTTTGACCTGATGGGAACCATTTTTTCCACGCTGGGCTTCGGCCTGCTGTTGTATGGCTTTAGTTCCGCCGGAGACAAGGGCTGGAGCAGCAATACAGTTATACTTTCACTCGCTGTCGGGGTCGTATTTATTGTATTTTTTGTCGTACGTGAGCTAAGCATGTTAGAACCTATGCTGGAATTTCGGGTGTTTAAATACGATATCTTTACGGTTTCTACACTGGTTGGGGCTACCGTCAATATGACAATGTTCGGCGGGATGCTGCTACTGCCGATTTATTTGCAAAATATACGCGGCTTCACGCCGCTGCAATCCGGTCTGCTGCTGTTGCCAGGCGCATTGCTGATGGGGGTAATGTCACCGATCTCAGGGGCGGTTTTCGACCGTATCGGTGCGAGGCCATTGGCGATTATCGGATTGATCATTACAGCAGTGACGACATGGGAATTCAGCCTGCTGACCGATGCCACCACCTACGGACACATTATGGTGATCTATACGATTCGCAGCTTTGGTCTGTCGCTGCTGATGATGTCCGTACAGACGGAAGGGCTTAACCAGTTACCTCCCCATCTTGGCAGCCACGGCACAGCCATGTCCAATACAGTGCGGCAAATCGCCGGTTCCATCGGTACCGCTTGGCTTATTACCGTCATGAGCAGTCGGACTACGATTCATTTGGCCGATTATGCGAATGTCGCTACCACGGCCAATGCCTCTGTTACGGAAGGGGTGGCACAACTGGGACAAACTCTCGCGCAAACGGCTGGTGTTTCGCCGGAAACCGGCTCTGCGCTGGCACTGCAGCAGGTATACCGAAGTGCCGTTACGGAATCGACGATCCATGGCATTAATGATGCCTTCATCATCGCTACAGGGATTGCGTTAGCGGGACTCGTCTTTTCCCTATTCTTGCGGCGCTCTACACCGCGCCGAAGATAGACGTCCAGCATCGGCGAGCCAGATGTATAGATGGGCTTACTTTGTATACAAGATAGGCTGGCACGGCACAAGAAGGAGCATTCACGCCCTTGGATATTAAGGGAGTGAATGCTCCTTCCTGTTTTGTGATTTTATTAGCTTATGACCTCAGCAAGCGCAAGCCGTTTAAAATAACAAGCAACGTGCTGCCCTCATGCCCAATCACACCAAATGGCAGAGCTATATCCTGCACAAAGTTGCTGACCACCAGCAGCAGAATGACGCTTATGGCGAAGATCATATTTTGCTTGACCACCCGCTGCGCCTTGCGCGCCAGTGCTATCGTCGGAGCGATCTCTTCAATTCCGTCGTTCATCAGCACGACGTCCGCAACCTCGAGTGCAGCTCCGCTGCCGTTCATTCCCATGCCGAGTCCGACAGTTGCTGCTGTCAACGCCGGAGCATCATTCACACCGTCGCCGACCATGACGACATGCCCGTATTGCTCCCGCAGCATGCGAATATGGCTGACCTTGTCCTCCGGCAGCAAGCCGGCATATACGGCGTCGACTCCAGCCTGCGCCGCGATCACGGCGGCGGTTTCCGGCCGGTCTCCGGTCAGCATGACGACCCGGATGCCCTGTGCTTGCAGGCGTTTCACGGACTCCTGCGCCTGTGGACGCAGCTCGTCACGCAGCGCCAGCATTCCGGCAATCCGGTCATCCGCGAGGATGATCGATACCGTTTTGCCCTCAGCCTCCAGCCGGGTGCGAGCCTCTATCCACTCCGGCTCTGCCAGAGGGCCGGGTTCATCCAGCACATCTGTGCGACCGATTTTCCACTTCACCCCGCCGATGATGCCTTCCATCCCCCATCCGGTGAGTGCCTGCACTTGCTCAGCTGCGAGAAGCTCCCTTTGTCCCAACTTGGCTTCGGCTTTATCTACAATCGCTCGGGCCAGCGGATGCATTGAATAGCTTTCAATCGTGGCGACAATGTGCAAAAGCTCGTCGGAATCGTAGTCTGCAGCGGTTATCCAATCGGTTACGACAGGTGCTCCCATCGTTAGCGTGCCTGTTTTGTCAAAAGCAACAACAGAAGTCAATGCCATATTTTCCACATGCGCGCCGCCTTTGAACAGGATACCCCGGCGGGCACGGTTGGAAATGGCCGACAGCATCACTGGCATAATGGATGACACAAGGGCACATGGCGAGGCTACGACGAGAAACACCATGGCCTTGTAAAACGCCGCTGCCCACGTCCAGCCTAATGCGATAGGTGCACCTGCAATGACGATCAGCGTGGCCACAACAACAATCCGGGCATACATCGACTCGAACCTTTTGATAAACCGTTGCGAATCAGGAACTTCAGTCTGAGCTTCTTCGACCATGCGAATGATTTTCGAAAATAAAGTGTTTTCAGAGGACTGGCTAACCTCTACGTACAGCACGCCTTCCCCATTAACGGTGCCTGCATATACCTCGTCACCCTCCACCTTATTCACCGGAACGGATTCCCCGGTAATGGATGCCTGATTCACCGCCGACACGCCCTTGGAAATTCGGCCGTCCGCCGGAATCAGTTCGCCCGGCTTTACCAGCAGCAGATCACCTGGCAGTAATTGCTCAATGCCGACTGTTTCTGTTCCCTCAGAGGACAATCGCAAGGCTGTCTCCGGCTTCAATGCCATCAGTTCGGAAATATCCTTACTGCTGCGCTCGGTGGTATAGCTTTCCAGCGCACCGCTGAGTGCAAAAATAAAGATCAGCATGGCTCCTTCATTCCAATAGCCGATCGTCGCAGCCCCCAGGGATGCTGCAATCATGAGCAGATTAACATCCAGATCACGCTCACGGATCAGTGTTTCTACTCCTTCTCTGGCCTTGGACCATCCCCCCAGGGCATAGGACACCACATACAGGATGACCGATAGCCATTGCGACCAATGCGAAATGCCCCATGCCATCAGCATCAGCATTCCGCTGCCGAGAGCTGCCTGCATCTCCTTGTTTTTTAGCATGCTTTTAAGCTGAAACTGTGGTTTGCGATTCGGGCCGGGCCGCCCGCTGCCACTGCTTTTTGAACGTATCTGAGCAGAAGAAGATAAGGTCTCTTGAAGTTGTTGAACAGCTTGCATCATGTCACATTCCTTTCCGTATTTGATCTTTTTACCTGCATCTCATTGAGAATGATATCCATTGTTAAGGCCCTTAAAATAGCACATGCTGCTTCGGGAAGCCCGAAGCAGCATGTTTGGCAAATGAGAATGATAATCATTTTTGCATTAATACAATTATTTTGGTTTAATGAAACTTTTGTTTTATTATATACCCTCTTTTTCTGGTTGTAAACCCGCAAGGTCCCAAATTAAAAGGATACCCACGTAAATAACGCAGGCACCCTTTTGATTTTACAGCAGTCCGCATTTGAATTTCGTGTTACCTTCGAGCTTTGGTACTACAGTGGAAATTGCTGCGCATGTTTGTGTAAAGCATCCGATGAATGCTGCTGCTCCGAGCACTGCAGAATTCCACAACGCGCAGTCCCTATGCGTGCAGCCGGAACGGCTTCATTCGGACAGATGATCCCCGTCAGCTCGTTTTCCCAGATTGCAGCCCCATCCAGAAACGGATAAATTTCAGCTAACGCCAACCAGATCGGAAGCTCAGGCTTTACACACCGAATAGCCTCCGTTATGCCATTGAGCGCAGCGGCACTGTTTCTACGATCATTCGCGCAAGCCGAATTTAACCGCTCCTCAGCCTCACTGTTAGCGGATACAATCGGGGTGACCTCTAAAATCATCATATCAGCAAAGCGTGTCATATCCGCCGCTTGAGACGCCTGCTTGATCTGTTGTGCGTTCACTTCCGGCATATGATTGGCGCTGGCGTGCTCCCCGGAATGTCCATTCCGCGGTTGGCTTTCGTCAGGCTTCATAGACACATCTACCGTCAATAAAACGCCTACCCGATACGGAATACAACGCAGGCGTCCACATAAGGTTTGCTCGGCAACACCGTCAATCCAGTCCCGGGTTACCCGAAATTGGCTAACGTCAGCCGGATTGCGCACCAAAATCTCCAGGCGAGGCTCTCCTCCCTGGCGAACGCTTCGCAATGCTGCACGCAGCAATGCTTCCAATTGCATATCTTGCAGGCTGCCGATGCCCACTGCGTTATTCTGTTCGATCAGGGCTATACTGAGCGGTGATCCGTTCAAAGATTCGAACAAGCCTTCATACTCCGTTTCCAGCAGACCGATGATTCGGCGGGACAAATGTTCACACAAACCAGGCAAGCCAGACGCCTTATTAAACGTTTTGTACGTGTCTGATGCACAGGAGCCTGGAATAGGGATGGGGTTGGGCTTCCCATTAGGGACAGGATTCATCTGTCCAGATTCTGCAGCATCCAGATAGGCATAGCATAATTCCCCAACACGGCTGGACGTCTGTGACAAGGGGCCGTGCAAAAGGCTGTAGCCGTCAAAGCTTTCTATATCTGGGATAGATGCCGGCATGGTGCTTAAACGATTCACATTTTCAGGAGCATCCCCATAAATCCGTATCGGTGTATGTCTGTATTCATCGCTCCATTTTAACAGTGTATCTATCGCTTTCCTGCTATCGGTGTTACCCTTATTCAGCGTTATTTCCCCAAGCAACTCCGGGGTCACAGCCAGCAATGCCTCCTCTTGGCTGATCTTGCCCTGTTCGACTATTCCGATCAGCCAGCCCAACGGGTCTTCCTGCTGTGAGGCAGATACTTCATTGCGCCCGGCGAGCACCGACTCGATAGCCAGTCTCTGTGCAGCAGCAGCCTCCCTTCCCGGCTCGGGGTCTTCGCGATCCCCGCTGTTTTTGCTATCCCACAGCCCTGTGAATATATGCATCAGTTTAGCCTCCATGCTACTAATCCTTCCTTTCTTCCGCCAGCAGGTTGGCATACAAGAATTCGAGTATCCCACCAAAAAAAGAAAACGCTTACTAATTAGACGCCAAATGGAATTCAGATGAGCTTTGCTGTAAAGTCCCTACCTTAACGTATTAGGTACAGCCCACATTTATACATCTCTGTACAACGATCGGAAATCATAAAATCAACCTCCATTACTGCTGACAACAAACACCATTCAAAACGTGCTGGTTAAAAAAAAACACCCCCGGATTTCACAGGATGCATACATCCAATGTTAATCCAGGAGTGTTTGATTTTGTACTACGTAAGTTTTAGTTCGTAAGTTTTATTCGTAAGAACGGGCCTTTAATACACGCATCACATTCAATACAGCCAGCAATGTTACACCTACATCGGAAAATACAGCCTCCCACATGGTAGCAATACCGAACGCGCCCAACGTGAGAAATACCGCTTTGATACCTAACGCAAATATAATATTTTGCCATACGATACGACGTGTATGCTTGGCGATATGAATCGCCGTAACCAGTCTTGCAGGCTCATCGTTCATGATTACGATATCCGCTGCCTCAATCGCAGCATCCGAACCCAAGCCGCCCATCGCTACACCTACGTCCGCCAGCGCCAGTACAGGGGTATCATTGATCCCGTCGCCCACAAATAAAACCTTGTCGCCTGTTTTCTTAGTTGCAGACAGCTGCTCAATTGCTTCGGCTTTATGCTGAGGCAACAGCTCTGCCCGTACTTCATCCAGGCCCAGTTGACGCCCTACAGCCTCAGCAACCGTCCGATTGTCACCCGTTAGCATGATGGTTTTCACCACACCCAGCTTTTTCAGTGAAGCAACCGTCTTCGCCGCGTCCTCCTTGACCTCATCCGAGATCAGAATACATCCGGCATAAACACTATCCACAGCCACATGAACGACCGTTCCCTCATCCAGCGTCCCTGCCTGCTGCGCTGCGTCAAAAGCAACATGCTCCCGCTCCATCAGCTTCGCATTCCCGGCCAACACCAGACGACCATCAATCTGTGCCTGAATCCCGTGACCGGATATTTCACTATATTGCTGAACCCGCTCAGGTTGAAGCTCTTGACCAAAGGATTCGCGCAGAGATGCTGCGATAGGATGCGTGGAGTGCAGTTCCGCCAATGCAGCAGTTTCCAGCAAGCTTTCCTTCGTAAAGCCATCCGCAGGGTAAACCCCTGTCACGCGGAAAACACCTTTGGTGAGCGTACCTGTTTTATCAAAAACAGCATATTTTACATGATTCAGGGCTTCAAGATAGTTCCCGCCCTTGATCAGGATACCTGAACGTGAAGCTGCCCCGATTCCGCCAAAGAAGCCGAGCGGAATGGATACCACCAGCGCACACGGACAAGAGATAACGAGGAAAACGAGCGCACGATATACCCAATCTGCAAACTGTGCACCCGGTACGACAAGCGGCGGAATGACCGCCAGCAGCAGCGCGACGATAACTACAACAGGAGTATAGTATCTGGAAAACTTGGTGATAAACTTTTCAGTCGGCGCTTTTTTGGCGCTCGCATTTTGTACCAGCTCCAAAATTTTGGAGACTGTGGATTCACCAAATTCCTTGCTGACCTCTACGGTCAGAAGCCCGTTCGTATTCATAAATCCACTCAATACGCTGCTTCCCGGCTCAACGGTACGAGGCACAGATTCACCTGTCAACGCCGAGGTATCCACATGCGACTTACCGTCCACAACCTTGCCATCGAGCGGAATCTTCTCTCCCGGCTTAATTACGATCAAATCACCTATCCGAACGTCCTCTGGCGAAACCCTCCGTACAGAGTCAGCCGTCTTCAGGTTGGCATAGTCCGGTCGAATATCCATCAGATCACTGATGGATTTGCGGGAACGGTTGACAGCAATGCCTTGGAACAGCTCTCCGATTTGATAAAAGAACATGACGGCTACGCCTTCCGGGTATTCCCCGATTGCAAAGGCTCCAACAGTTGCCAGCGTCATCAGAAAGTACTCATCAAAGGCCATTCCCCGTACCAAGCTGCGTGCAGCCTGTAGGACCACATCACCGCCGACGATGATATATGCCAGCAAGAACAGCGCCAGCTTGCCTATACCTTCCACGGGCAACCACCAGGCAACAGCTGCAATGACTGCACCTGCAGCCAAACGTACAATCATGCGGCGCATACCGTCCGTACCGTGATCATGTGTATGCCCGGCATGGCTGTCATCTCCATGCGAATGAGCATGGGTGGCATGGTCATGCCCGTTGTGCACATATGCTTCCTCGCCATGTGCTTCATGGCTATGAGTATGACCAGCATGCTCATGACCGCATGCGCAGTCCTCCGTGCTGCCTGTATGCACTGTGCCAGCTTCACTTCGGCTATCTTCACGCAACCGTCCCCGAGCATTTTTGACAATCATCCGAACATGAGGCTCCAGTCTGTGAACCTTTTGTTCTGTTTGGCGAAAAATCTCTTCTTTTTGGTCCGAGCTTGCGGTCATCGTCAACGTCTTCGTAACAAAATTGACCGAGCAATCAAGCACGCCTTCTATTTTACTGACTCCATTTTCAATCTTTAGAGCGCAGTTGGCACAATCCAAGCCATCCAGAATCCATTCGTGACGTTCCGTTCTTTTCAGAGCATCCATATTTATTGGCCTCCAATAACTATATATGAGCACTTGTTCATATATGATTTGTTAAGGCCATTATATTCAGAATCAGGATCAGAAGTCAATGATAATGGCCCATGTTCATAAAAAAATCAAATTCACCGGACATACACCAAAAGAGCGCCAATTCTTTGGCGCTCTGCTGATGTTTATCCAATAAACCTATTGATGTGAAATGTGCTGATGGGTTTGCAAAAAGATCTGCTCCACATGATTATCATCCAACGAATAAAACACCGTCTTGCCTTCCTTCCGCCGTTTGACAATACGCAGGTTGCGCAAGTAACGAAGCTGATGGGATACCGCAGATTGCCCCATGTTCAACACCTGAGTCAAATCATGAACACACAGCTCCTTTTGAGCCAGGGCGTATATGAGCTTGATCCGTGTCGGATCACCCAGTGCTTTGAACAGCTCCGACATTTTGTATGCGATGGAATCCTCAACAAGGGAAGATTTTATGCGCTCAATTTCTTGGTCTGAACCGTGACAAGCCGGCTCGCAATCCAAAGCTTCCGTTTCAGAATTCATCCTTTTCACCCCATGTGTTTCGACTTGATACTCCTATTATAGCAAATTCGTAGAGTTTACGAATAGCTTATATTACAGCTTGCCCTGTAACAGGGAAATTTCAAGTCTCCATTGACTGGCTCTGCCCGCGCTCTATGACATTGCATTCAAAGCAAGCTTAATTCAATGATTTCAAAACTTCATCACTGTAAGGGATAATTTCTTCTGTCTGATGATCGCGCAGCTTGACCGCAAATGCCGGGTCTACCAATAAAGCCCGTCCAACCGCAACCAAATCAACCTCTTCCCGCTCTACCAGACCAACAAGCTGTTCCAGTCTCGCCTGTACGCTATTGGATCTATCGTTCTCTCTGTGATTATTTTCCCGTTCACTCAGAAAAGCCTTTTCCAAGCCAACGGAGCCTACCGTAATAACGGGTTTGCCTGTTAGCTTTTTGGTCCAGGCCGCCAAATTCAAATCAGACCCTGCAAATTCCGGTTCCCAAAAGCGCCGGCTAGAGCAGTGAAATACATCCACTCCGGCCTTGACCAACGGAGCCAGAAACTGTTCAAGCTCCTCCGGTGTATGTGCCAATTTTTCATCATAGTGATACATTTTCCACTGGGAAAACCGCAGTACGATCGGGAAATCCGGCCCCACTGCACGACGGCAAGCCTCAATAACCTCCACCGCAAACCGGGTACGCTGAACCAAATCGCCCCCGTATTGGTCTGTACGTTTGTTCGTTTTATCCCAGAAAAACTGATCAATTAAATAGCCATGCGCTCCATGAAGCTCAATACCGTCAAAACCCACCCGCTTGGCATCAGCGGCAGCCTGTGCAAAGGCTGCGATAATATCAGCAATCTCGGTCACGCTCAGCGGCTCAACAACTTTTTCACCGGAAGGTGAGATCCCGGACGGACCGACAGGCAGTGCTTCAGGATTCGGCTGGTTATCCGCACCTATTTGGCGAGCTGTGCCCACATGCCAGAGCTGCGGTATAATCTTGCCGCCTGCCGCATGGACTTCTTCAACGACCTTCGCCCACCCTTTCAATCCATCACCATAAAAGTTGGGAATACCTGTGCTTTCCACAGCCGCTGGGTGATTAATTGCAGTTCCCTCCGTAATAATCAAGCCAACAGCATTTTCCGCACGGCGACGATAATACTCGGCAACCTCAGGCCCCGGGATGCCTTGAGGCGAAAAATTCCGTGTCATGGGAGCCATAACGATCCGATTGGGCAGAACTAAATTACCTGCTTGAAAAGGGCTAAACAATAACTCGGTATTCATTACTTTGTTCCTCCACTCTCAATAGTATTATCGTTTTTACTCATCTGTTATACAATTCCATTTTACACATATGTAAACTTGAGTTCAAGGAGCCACAGTTTGTATTTTTAAATAGATTTCACGAAAAAAGAGGAATCAGCTGAATGCCAATTCCTCTCTTACTACAGTGTTGCTCGCACCATTAATTAGTGTGCTACCATGTTGTATTCCATAATCCACACGGAACCACCCACAATGGTCAACAGGATAACTACCCCGAAGATCAAAGTCATGACATTCCAGCGTGGTCCATTGCTCTCACGGATGTGCATGAAGAAGAAAAGCTGAACCAGGAATTGCAGCACTGCCGTGGCCAAAATAACGACCATGGTTGAAGTGCGGCTCAACATATGATTCATAACCACACCGAGAGGAATGATGGTCAGTACGATGGACAGAATAAACCCGATAACATAGGATTTCACTGAACCGTGAGAATCATCATGACCATGCGAACCTGCTCCTGATTGATGCTGTGCCACCTACATCACCCCCATCAAATAGACAACTGACAGCAAGAAGATCCAGACAGCGTCCAAAAAGTGCCAGTACAAGCTCAATGCTGAGACTTTACCCTTCGTTTCAGGAGTAAGCCCACGCTTTTTCACCTGGAACATGAGTCCGATCATCCACACCAGACCCAAGGAAACGTGAAGTCCGTG
Source organism: Paenibacillus kribbensis (assembly GCF_002240415.1). Lineage (NCBI taxonomy): Bacteria > Bacillati > Bacillota > Bacilli > Caryophanales > Paenibacillaceae > Paenibacillus > Paenibacillus kribbensis. The sequence goes on along the minus strand of NZ_CP020028.1, from coordinate 887,883 downwards.
CGTACCGACCAGTGTGAAGAATGCCGACAGGAACGCACTGGTTCCAAAATTGGCTCCTTCGTGTACCATTTCAACAAACTCGTAAACTTCAAAACCGATAAAACCAAGACCCAGGATCGCCGTCACGATTAACCAGCTGATTAATCCCTTCAGGCTTCCTTTGTTCATGGCCAACACGGCCAGACCACTTGTAAAGCTGCTTGTAAGCAAGAGGAACGTTTCAATAATAACCCCTGTCATGTTAAACAGCTCTGCGCCCCCCGGCCCTCCGGCCGTATTGTTCCGAAGGACAACGAAGGTTGCAAACAAGGTACTGAACAGGATCACGTCCGTTACAAGGAAGATCCAAAAACCAAGCATCTTCAATTCTTGCGGATCGTGATGCCCGTGGTCATGATCATGGCTGTGATGTGCTGCAGCTTGTGCCATTATACAGACCCCCTTATTGCGGCTTCCGTGCGTTTTACTTCATCTGCAGGAATATAGTAATCGGCATCATAGGAGAAGAACGAGCGGCAAATCATACAAATTGCCACACCGATCAGCCCTGGAATATAGAAGAACGACCAACCGAATACGAACCCAAAGCCTGCGATGAAAAAGAACACTGACATAATGAACGGAATCGCCGAATTTTTCGGCATATGAATTGCTTCAATTGGTGGTTGCTTTCTGAAAATACCTTTTGCACGTTTGTCTTTTTCTGCCCACCAGTCGTCACGTTCTTCTACTTGCGGGATGGTAGCAAAATTGTACTCCGGTGCAGGTGAAGGAATCGACCATTCGAGCGTATGACCACCCCAAGGGTCGCCTGTTGTATCCTTCAGCTTGCGGAAATTCTTGATACCCAGCAAAATTTGAAGAACCTGGAACAAGAAACCGATCCCCATCAGGAATGCCCCAATGGTTGAAACAAAGTTAAGCGGCTGCCAGCCGGTATCCCAGCCGTAAGTGCTCAGACGACGTGTCATACCCATCAGACCGAGGGAATACTGCGGAATGAAACATACATAGAAACCGATATTCCAGAACCAGAAAGCCCATTTGCCAGGCGTTTCAGGCAGCGTGAAGCCGAACATTTTAGGCCACCAGTAGTACAGACCTGCCAGATAGCCGAACACTACACCGCCAATCAGAGCGGAGTGGAAGTGAGCGATCAAGAAGTAACTGTTATGGAACTGGAAGTCCGCAGGTGCTACAGACAACATGACACCCGTCAAACCTGCAATCAGGAAGTTCGGAATAAAAGCAATAGACCACATCATCGGAGTTTTAAATTCGATTTTACCCCGATACATCGTGAACAGCCAGTTAAACACCTTAACACCTGTCGGGATTGCGATAACCATCGTCGAAATCGCAAAGAATGCATTGACATCTGCGCCTGATCCCATCGTGAAGAAGTGATGCGCCCAGGTGAAGAAGGACAGGATCGCAATAATGAACATGGCGTAAACCATGGATTTGTAGCCAAACAATTTCTTTTTGGAGAATACGCTAATGACCTCGGAATAAATACCGAAAGCAGGCAATACTACAATGTATACCTCAGGATGACCCCACATCCAAATCAGGTTGATATACATCATCGGGTTGCCGCCAAAGTCAAGGGTAAAGAAGTGTCCTCCTCCGAAGCGGTCAAGGAATAGCAAAGCCAAAGTAATCGTCAGAATCGGGAACGCGAAAATGATAATAACACACGATGAAAATACGGACCACGTAAAGACAGGCATTTTCATCCAGGTCATACCAGGTGCGCGCATTTTAATAATGGTAACAATAAAGTTGATCCCAGTAGCCAATGAACCTATACCCGAAATCTGAATACCCCAGATATAGAAGTTCTCGCCGACGCCGGGACTAAATTGCAATTCGGAAAGCGGCGGATAACTCAACCAGCCTGCATCTGGCGAACCGCCAATAACGAAGGACAGGTTGAACAACATCGCTCCCATAAAGAAAAGCCAGAAGCTCAGTGCGTTCAGGAAAGGGAACGCTACGTCGCGCGCACCAATTTGAAGCGGTACCGCGATATTAAACAAACCAAACATCAAAGGCATCGCCATAAACAAGATCATGATCGTGCCATGTGTTGTAAAGATCTGATTGTAATGCTCAGGATGCAGCAATGTAACATCCGGTGAAGCAAGTTGAATACGCATCAATAAGGCATCCACACCACCGCGGAATAGCATCAGGATGGACGCGAGGATATACATGATACCGACTTTTTTATGGTCAACAGTCGTCAACCAGTTTTTCCAAAGCCAGCCCCATTTTTTGAAATAAGTGAGCACAAACACGATCCCGATCGTCGCAAGAGCGATGGAAACGTCCGCTCCATAAATCATCGGATCTCCAGTGACGAAGAAAGTGGATGCAAACTCTTTTATTTTATCAAGCATTGGGAGCCTCCTTCCCTATAATCATTTAATTGTGTCCGCTCATATTCATATGACTCATGTCCATTGCACCTTTATCTTCTGTGCCGGACTTGGAAGAATCTTCAGTGGATGCTCCATGTCCTGCATGCGGGTTGGAAGCACCGTCTACTACGTATTTGGTTACGATGTTCTGGAACAATCCGTCGGGAATCGAAGAATACTCATCAGGCTGGGACAAACCTGGTTTTGCAAGCGCCAAATAGCCGTCCTTTGTCAACGGTTTGGACTGCTTCTTGATGTCAGCGACCCAGTTTTTATACGCTTCATCCGACTGGACTTCTACATCAAATCGCATTTGTCCAAAATGCTCACCGCTAAAGTTTGCACCCGAGCCAAAGTAAGTTCCTTCATGATCGGCCTGCAAATGCAGTTTCATAGCCATGCCTGACATGGTGTAGATTTGACCGCCCAATTGCGGAATCCAGAACGAGTTCATCGGGGCATCGGCAGTCAGTTCAAAACGGACTGGAACACCTTTAGGAATGTGAACCTGGTTAACTGTAGCTATACCTTCTTCCGGGTACATAAAGAGCCATTTCCAGTCCAGTGAAGCCACTTGAATGGTTACCGGCTTTTGTGTACTTGCAATTGGCTTGGAAGGCTCCAGCAAGTAGGTATATCTTGCAGTGATCACCGCAATGATGCAAATAACGATGATTGGAATAGCCCACCATACGGTCTCCAGCTTTTTGCTGTCATCCCAGTGGGGTTGATACTTTACTTTGTTAGTCGCTGAGTCACGATAGCGCCAAATGATGAAGAAAGTCAAAATCATGACCGGAACAATTATAAGCGCAGACAAAGCCGTCGTAATAATGATCAGCTCTTTTTGTGCTTGCCCAACGGGTCCTTTCGGATCGAAAACAACGTATTTTCCGCCAGCATAAAAACACGTCCAAATGAGCAATGCTACCGTGAGCACGGTCAAAACCAACGCAATAATCGCTTTTGGTTTTTTGTTCATGTTGTTCCCCTCTCCTTAGAAATAGTAAATTACTCAAAACTAACGAACTCCTGTAATGTTGCCCCTATATAAGATAGCAGAAAAGCGGTCACTTTTTTTATTGTTAACAAAATTGTCGATTATTTGTCCGTTTTTTGTGAAAAATCTCTCTAAAAATAAATTTTCTCTTGCAAATTCAAAAATCATTTATCACTAAGAAAATGACATAAAATACGATATTTATGTATCGCAAAGAAGCTATATTAAAGCAAAAAGCGGGCCTCCGTACAGTTATCACGCTACACTGCTCGAAGACCCACGATGTTGTTTTATTGGATATGTTCTCTCATTTTTATTTATGCTAGCTGCGGCCGTTTTCCTGGTCTTCCTTCTTACGGGCAATGACAAACGCTTTTCCAATGAGAAAAATAAATATTCCGGCAGCGAAGCAGCCAATACCTGTCATTAAATATATATTACGATCGCTTAAATTCCCCAGATCAAACAAAATAAGAATAATACCTGCAATGCAGGCAATCCACGCGATAGCAGATACCATGCGGCTCATTTGGTAGTCAGTTGATCCTGATTTCCTAAAATTCGCAGCCATCCCCTTCACTCCCTCCAGTCTAAAAAATAGTTTCAAACGCCCTCGTCAGGTATTTTTGTCAGTATGCACATATCTTGCTTTTTTATTCCCTTTAGTCTATACATACTTGGAACAACCTGTAACATATCTTGGCTATTATTACCCCGAAGGACCTGCTGTTCAAACCAAAGGTAGTGAAGACGGAACCAGCTCCGCTATTGCAAAACAGATCTTTTTAGCGTCTGGTCTCCAGCCAATTATTATTGACCACATTTTGATACCAGTAATAGCTTTCCTTGGGGGTGCGGACCTGTGTGCGGAAATCGACATGAATCATGCCAAATCTCATATTGTACCCTTCTGCCCACTCAAAATTGTCCATCAATGACCATGCCATATATCCTTTGACATGAAGCCCGTCATGAATAGCCCGGTGTACCTGCACCAAATGCTGACGCATATACGAAATACGACGGTCATCCTGAACCTTGCCGTTCACAATGTCATCGTTGATGCATGCCCCGTTCTCTGTAATGTAAATGTCGATATTGCCGTATTTTTGCAAATAATGCAGTACCTCATACAGCCCACGTGATTCCACCGGCCAGCCGATATCCGTGACTGGCAGTCCCATATTGATCTCTTCGGATTGAAGGAACCCGGCTTCGGGATTAAAGCGATTAACGGACATACTATAGTAATTGATGCCGATCATATCAATCGGTTCACGAATGATGTCCATATCCCCATCTTGAATCGGTACGCTGGCTCCCTGCTCCGCAAACCAGTCTACCAAAAACTGTGGATATGAGCCTTGATAAATAGGCTGGAGAAACCAGTCACTGTGCAGGGAAATCGTGCGTGCACAAGCGGCTTTATCTTCCTCGGAAGTGCTGTAGGGTACAGCCCATGAGACATTGGGCGCGATGCCAATCTGACCACTGGTGCCCAGCTCGCGGAAACGACGCACAGAAAGGCCATGTGCAACCAGCAGATGATGTCCCACATCGATGGCTGTCTGGAGATTCGTCAGACCAGGGGCGTGAACGCCCAGCATATTGGATAAAAAAGCGATGCACCACGGTTCATTAAATGTGAGCCAATGGTGTATTTTTCCGTGAAACTCACGGAACATCGTTTCGGCAAACTGGACAAATGCCTGAATCGTGCGGCGATTTTCCCAGCCTCCCGCATCCTGAAGCACCTGTGGCAAATCCCAGTGATACAGGGTGCAGAACGGTTCAATCCCGTTTTCGTTCAACAAATCGACTACGCGATGATAATAGTCCAAGCCTTCTTGGTTGACTTCACCGTCACCATTCGGGAATATACGCGGCCATGACACCGAAAAACGATATGTACGAATGCCCAACTCCTTCATCAGCCGGATATCCTCCTCGTAGCGATGATAGCTGTCGCAAGCTACATTTCCGTTATCTCCGTTAAACACCTTGCCAGGCGTATGAGCAAAGGTATCCCAAATGGACAGGCTTCTTCCCCCCTCCTGATAAGCCCCCTCAATTTGATAGGCTGCCGTTGCCGTTCCCCACATAAAGTCCTGCGGAAATTGAAAAATGGTCATATTCGATCTTCCTCTCCAAGAATAATAATCATATGTCCGTCCGTTATTTCCTGCTCTTTGGTAAAAATCCATGACAGAATGAATCCACCGTGCTCTGGATCAGGCTGGGCTTGCCGGGCATCTGCGCTAAAGGGCTGTGCACAGCGAATGATGCAGTTACCTGTCGGGACAGATGCGATAAGTTCCGCACGGACGAGCCGGGAACCGGACCATTCTATGCTGACCGTCATCCCGCCACGCCCCCGCAATCCGCTGACCCGTCCCTGCGACCATGCTGCAGGCAGGGCAGGCAGTAAGGTCAGCTCACCCGGACGGCTTTGCAGCAGCATTTCCGCGATGCCCGCCGTCGCGCCGAAATTGCCGTCAATCTGAAAAGGCGGGTGAGCGTCGAATAGATTGGGATAGGTCGAACGCGACAGTAAGGTGCGAACATACCGATGCGCCGCCTCGCCATCCTCCAGCCGGGCGTACAGGTTAATCAGCCAAGCACAGCTCCACCCGGTATGGCCTCCACCATGATCCAGCCGCCTGTGCAGCGATATGCGGGCCGCCTCTGCCAGCTCCGGAGTATCGCGGATATGGATTTGTCGGCCGGGGTACAAACCGTACAGATGCGAAACATGCCGATGTCCCGGCTCCGCTTCCTCCCAATCGACAAACCATTCCTGCAACTGCCCGTGACGGCCCATTTGATAAGGCAGTAGCCGTTGCTGAGTCTCTTCACAGCGGTTGCGGAACTCTTCGTCTAATTCCAGCAGATCCGCTGCCTGAATGCAGTTGCCGAGCAGTTCCCGGATCAGTGTCATATCCATCGTAGAACCCATGGATATACTGCACTCTTCGCCGGACGATGTGATGAATTTGTTTTCGGGTGATGTGGAGGGAGAGGTAACGAGCCAGCCATCCGGGCCTTCTATGAGCCAATCCATACAAAAGGCAGCCGCACCCTTCATCAGCGGATAAGCCTGTTCCGCCAAATAGGCTGTATCCTGTGTGAACAGATAACGTTCCCACAGATGGGCGGTCAGCCATACACCCCCTAACGGCCAAAATGCCCAACTGGCGTGGCCCCCTGACGGTCCGGCGTATCTCCACAGGTCTACATTGTGGTGGGCTGCCCATCCTTGAGCGCCGTAATTGACGGAAGCCACTCTGCGTCCCGTGCGGCTGATTTCTCCAACCATGTGCAGCAGGGGCTCATGGCACTCGGCAAGATTGCATATTTCGGCCGGCCAGTAATTCATCTGTGTATTTATATTGGTTGTATAATTACTGTTCCACGGCGGCTGCACCCGATCATTCCAGATGCCCTGGAGATTGGCGGGCTGACTGCCCGGGCGTGAACTGCCCATGAGCAGGTAGCGCCCATACTGAAACAACAGCACCTCCAAACCCGGGTCCGCCTCCCCTTGCTTATAACGCTCCAAGCGCAGATCAGTGGGCAGAATCAACTCTTCGGCTCGAGTGTCACCCCCAAGCTCCAATGCGACACGGTCGAACAGTGTGCGATGATCCTGCTCATGCCGTTGCCGCACCTGCTCGCTCCCCAGCGATATCGCCTTATCCAAAGTGATCTGGCAGGCCTCTGCTGACTCCGCCGGATCACTATCGGGCATCACGTCGAATCCCCGAAATCCGGTCGCCGCCGCCAAATACACCGTGAGTGTATCGGCGCCCGAAACGATTACTGTTCCGTCATCCTTCGCCGTTACGATTCCTCCCTCGGAAACCATCCTCGCCTGAACCGCAAAAGCCGTGCCCAGATCATGCTCGTAAACGACCGACTGCGGATGATCACCGTGATCATTGGATTCCACATGACTGGGCGCTCGTCCGTTCAGCGTAATACAGTTCCTCGTCGCTTCATCGGATAGCCCCTCAGCCACATCGCTATCCCATTGGGATAAAACAGCAAAATGTTCATCCTCGCCTGACTCATCTTCACAAGGATGCGGCGTCGTTATACGCACTGACGCATTAATCTGCCCAGCCCTATCCGCAGTCAGCGATACCATGATGATTCCATCTGGGCTACTTGCGATAACCTCACGCGTATAACGGATGCCATCGCTATGAAAAGCAACTGCTGCTGTTCCGGTCGGTAAGTCCAGTTCCCGTTCATAATGCGTGATTTCTCCGAAGCCCTTCTGCGTAATCCACAAATCTCCCAAAGGCTGATACGCTTCCGTATTGCAACCCAGCATGTGCGTATTGATCAGATGTTCCGCATCCTTGTATTTTCCAGCTGCAATCAGTTCCCTGACGGGCTTCAAGTATCGCAATGCATCATACTGAACCCCATCTCTTGGAAATCCGGACCAGAGTGTATCCTCGTTTAATTGCAACCGCTCCTCTCTGATCCCGCCAAACACCATAGCGCCGAGTCTTCCATTGCCGACGGGCAATGCTTCCTCCCATACCTCAGCAGGTTGGCGATACCATAACCGCAGGGACTGCGGCTTTTCCCCTTTTGTCACATCAAACCCTCCCCACCTGAGCTAAAACAGAGCGTCAATCCCGTATTGCCTCTAGGACAAGCGCTCTGTCATCCGGCAATCAAAGCTTGGTTAAACGGATTCGTTATTTAGAGGCCTTCCCGCTCCATAGCTCCACTCTGTCCTTCACCAATTGCGTGTACTGCTGTTCCATTTGCACGGCGCCGGCCGCATCCAGCTCTTTAATCATGTTGTCGTACACGGTGTTAAAATTGGAAGTCGGTGCCAAAATAGCCTCCGGTATACGCTTGCGGATAATGTCCGTCGTTTTTTTGAACGTAACGTTATAGTTGGATTCATTGTCTGTCGTCAGGTTATAGGCTGCACCCCATGGCTTGACGTCAAATTCCTTTTCGCTCGGAAAGAGATCCTTCCACGTTTTTACGCCATACGCCTTGAGCGACTCCTTTTCCGGCTCCGAATAGGCTGCGATAATTTGTTCCGGGAATTTGGTAGTATAGTAGTTCCCCGTAGGATCTTTCACACCATCACCATAGTGTCCGCTGATCAGCGTGTACAGATCCATTCCGCTTGTTTTGTTGAAGCTGGTGGCGTTGTTCGTTTTTTGCTCCAGTATATTTGCCGGAATGATGCGTTTGCCGTCCTTGATCTCATAATGCTTGCCTTCGATTCCCCAGTTCACCAGCACCTGTCCTTCATCGGAAGCCAGATAATCAAGGAACTTAATGGCCCGCACCGGGTCCTTGCAGCTCTCTGTAATGCCTACACCATAACCGGACATGAAGCCTGCATCCTGAAAGGAATGATCCTTATATTCCTCCGAAAGTGTAACCGGAAAATGCGCATAGCTGGCATCGGCCTTGCCTGACGTTTTTAACGCATTTTCAGCTTCCAGATAGCCCCACTCCTGGTCAATCAGACCGAGGACGCGACCGCTGGCAATTTTGGATTTGTATTGGTCACTTTTTTGCACAAAGGATTCCTTATCCAGCAGCCCTTCATTGTACATGTGGTTCAACCAGCGGAAATATTCCTTTTCCTCCGGACGCTTGTAATGAAGCTTGGCTTCAAACGTCTTGGGATCAATAAAATATTCGCCATCGTCCGACGCTCCTGTCGTCTGGAAGGCAGGATTTGTTACGGTAATCATGATTCTCCAGTCGTCCGCATCCAGCGTGAGAGGAATGGTCTTTTTACCGTCAATGGTCGGATGTTTGGCTGCATAGGTTTTGAGTACGTTCTCAAAATCCTGTAATGTTTTCACCTTCGGATACCCCAGTTCCTTAAGTACTCTGTGCTGGATTTCAAATCCACCCGTCGCATCAAAGCTCTTCTGCCCCACACCTGCGTACGTAGGAATGACATAGATGGCCTGATCCTTGTTGCTGTATTTCAGCCGATCCATATAGGGACCGTACAGCTTTTTGAGATTCGGCGCGTGCTCGTTAATCAGATCCGTCAGATCAATCATCGCTCCGGCGTCCACCAGCTTGCTGATATTTGCTTTGGCAGAAACCAGATCCGGGTACTCTCCACTCGCTGCCATCAAAGAAATGCGATCATTCCCGCCCCCGCCGCTGACATCAAATTCAGCATTCAGGGTTACACCCGTTCTTTTCGTGATTTCCTTGCCTATTTCATCCTTCATGCCGCTCCATTGCGGGCTTGGATCAGCCCCAAAAAAGCTAAACGTTATCGGATCGGTTCCACTGGATGAGCCTTCCTTTGCTGCGTTTTGGCTCCCGCCACAGCCTGCCAGTGCAGCAAGTGATACCGCAAGCAAGGGAATGAGTGCAAATCTGGACCAGTGTTTTTTCATGTTCCAAACCTCCTGTGTTTTTAATGATTGGACTGTTATGATTTAACTGTTATGATTTCACTGCGCCCAGCGTCATGCCGCCTACAAAATACTTTTGCAGGAATGGATATACCAGCAGGATGGGGAGCGTAACCGTAATCGTAATTGCCATTTTGATGGATTCTGGCGAAATCTGTGCCATTTGCTTCGCCATATCATTGCTGTTGGTCATGCTGGAGCCGCCTTGCTGTGTACTTTGCAGTACCTTCATCAGCTCGTATTGCAGCGTTGTCCATTGTGAAGCTGTCCCGTTGTACAAATACGTATCAAACCACGCGTTCCACTGGTTCACCGCCAAAAACAGAGCAATTGTCGCGAGCACAGGCTTGCACAGCGGCAAAATAATTTTCCAGTATATTGTAAAATCGTTCGCTCCGTCCAGTTTGGCAGACTCCTGCAGCGCATACGGCAAACCATCCATAAAGGAACGAATGACAAATACATTAAACGCGCTAATCAACGTCGGGAAAATATATACCCAGAACGTGCCCAGCAAATGCAAATCACGCATCAAAATAAACACAGGCACCATCCCGCCGGAAAAATACATCGTCAATGCCAGAAACGTGGAAATGAACTTGCGGGCGCGAAAATCGACCCGGCTTAGCGTAAATGCAAGCATAGATGCACAAATGAGCCCCAGCACCGTTCCAACCACTGTACGTAAAATCGATACCTGCAGACCCTGAAGAAGGCCATCGTATTGGAAAATCGTTTTGTAATTTTCGAGTGTAAACTGGCGGGGCCATATATAAATGCCGCCACGAACTGTGTCCGTCGAATTATTCAAGGAAATTGCAAGTACGTTCAGAAACGGATACAGCGTCACTACCACGATTAATGCCATGAGGATATAGTTGAACAGATCAAACATCTTTTCAGACCGGGTCGCGTTAAAAGCCTTGTTCGTCATTTCGCCTCTCCCTCCCTACATGATGCTTTCTTTGGTCAGTTTCTTGAATATGCCATTTGCCGTAAACAACAACAGAATGCTGACCAATGAGTTGAAAATACCGATCGCCGTCCCGTAAGAGAAGCGGCCCAAATTAATCCCGTAATTCAATGCATACAAATCCAGCACTTCGGAATAATCCGTTACGAGGCTGTTGCCCAGTAGGAACTGCTTTTCAAAACCGTTGCTGACCAGATGCCCAATCGCCATAATAAACAGAACGGCAATGGTCGAGCGGATGCCCGGCAGCGTAATATGCCACATCTGTCTCCAGCGGCTTGCCCCATCCACACGCGAAGCTTCATACTGCTCCTGGTCTATTCCAGTGATCGCGGCTAAGTAAATAATCGTATTCCAGCCCGTCTCTTTCCATATGTCGGAAGCGGTTACAATGTACCAGAACCAGCTCCCCTTGGCCATGAATTGAATCGGCTCATCCACAATATGAAGCGCTATCAATATATCGTTAACGATCCCCCCATCAATGGACAGCATCTTGGTAACCAATCCGGCAACCACCACCCAGGATACAAAGTGCGGAAGGTAAGATACCGTCTGCACGAAACGCTTGAACATCATTCCCCTCAGCTCATTTAATAAAATCGCAAAAAAGATCGGTACAACAAAGCCAAACACAATGCCCATCAGGCTCATCGCCAGCGTATTGCGTAATACCAGATAAAATCGTTCATCCTGAAAAAGCTCAACAAAGTTGTCGAATCCCACCCACTTCTGATTCCAGAAGGATTTGGCCGGCTTATAATTTTGAAAGGCCATCGTCCAGCCCCACAGCGGAAGATAACTGAAAACAAACACCCATATGACGAAAGGAATGGACATAAAATAAAGATATTTTTGCTGCTTCACACTGTCCCACAAGCCTTTTTTGCCACGTCCGGGCTCCGGTCCGCGTCCCTTACGCGGTCTGCCCCGATTGGATTCAGGAATCACAGCACCAGTATTGGAAGCGGTTTCAGTTGAAGATTCCATAGCAAGCTCCTCCTCGTATGTAGTTACTATTATCATACTGTGCCGGATCAGAAGCTGATACCCGACGAATTAGGAGAAAAATCAGTTCAAAATTAGATATATGGGGGGTGGAGTTGAAAATTACGTTTGTGCCACTACGCATGCGGATGGTGCTTCCCATCGCTGTTGCTTGTACAGCACCATTCCGCCTGCTCCGTTTTTATGTAAATTCCCTGAGGAAAATCTTTTTGAAGGGAGTAACAACAAAAAAAAGCAGCCTCTTAAGCTGCTTACAGACTCATTTATGATACCCTTACTCTTCTAGAGAACTTCATCTTGAAAATTTAAAATAAGAACAAAAAAATAGAAACCCTTTCAATTTATGTACTTATAATTCTCCAATTTTAAAGCATTCTCCACAAGAAAAGACCTTACAGTAGGCTCATCATCGCACTGAACTGCTCAATCAATTCTTTATCACTTTCACAAATGTACCTATATTCAAGCATACCGGAGGTCTACTTCCTTTTCTCTTTGAATTCACGCATCATTTGGCGCATACGATCCATTCCTACACTTTTAGTTTTAGCCACTTGATTAGCGTAATTATCAAACTTTTGTGCGTCTTTTTCATTAAAAATAGCCTGAGTTGGACGAATAGGTTTAATTTCAGTTACGGGCATATTTTTCTCCTCCTGATTGCTACACACTTCGAGCACCTCCACACAATACTTTTTAGGCTAAAGTATTTACCCAAGTTGTTCGATTCATAAGTATGAATTAAGCAAGTGGTAGTTTCGGTGTATACTTCATTGTACTGCGCAGCTTATAACATGTGCAATATACTGAGGACGTTTCTGGGAGAAAACAGGTATGAAAAAAGACGAATAAAAGACGATACTTGGGAGTGTACCCTCAATCATATTCTGCAACCAATTGGCGGGTATATGGATGTCTGTCCGGAGCAAATAATTCCTCTTTTACAAACTCATCCACCAAACGGCCTTCGTGCATGACCAGCACCCGGTCACACATATATTGCACCACAGGTAAGTCATGGGATATAAACAAATACGAAAATGCCAACCTACCCTGCAACTCCTTGAGCAAGTTTAGCATTTCTGACTGAATTAAGGTGTCCAGGCTGGATGTGGGTTCATCCATTATAATGAGTGCCGGTTCCACGCTAATAGCTCTTGCCATACAAAGTCGCTGCTTCTGGCCACCGCTGATTTCATGCGGATATCTATCCAGCAGTTCACGTGATAAGCCCACACACTCCAGCAGCTTCCCTGCTATTTCTCTTCTGTCTGGACCACAGTCCTTCAAAAAAGCTGGAACCTTTTGTTCCAACTGATCCAAGGGCTCCATGACAGATTCCAATAAACGAAGCCTTGGGTTCAGCGCCGCAGACGGGTTTTGGAATACAGCCTGCATCTGTCCTTTATAACGTTTTAACGATTCCCGGTTGCTCGCTTGTACAGGATTCCCCTGAAACCAGATTGCTCCCGAATCTACACCTTGCATGAGCATGATACAACGTGCCAATGTGCTTTTCCCACAACCGCTTTCACCGATCAGACCCACACATTCACCCGCTCGAATCGTCAGCGATACCCCGTCGAGCACTTTGTTCTTTTTGCGGTAAGATTTTTGAATGTCCTGTACGACTAGAAGTTCAGGTACAAGTTTCGGGTTCATAAACATTTTACCGCCTTTCTATATGGATTCATGCACGGCTTCCGTTGATGGACGCAAGGATGGAATGGCTTCAATCAGCCTTCGGGTGTAGGACTGCTTTGGACTGTTTAACAATGGCAACGTGCTTCCCGTTTCAATAACCTGGCCTTCTCGCATTACAGTGACTTGATCAGCATAACGCTTGACGTTTCTCAGATTATGGGAGATGAACAAAATGCCACATCGGGTGCGTTCTTTCAGCTCTGAAATGATGCGTAAAATTTCGTTGGCATTCGTTTGATCCAATGCTGTGGTAGGCTCGTCCAAAATCAGCAGCTTGGGTTCCAGCATGATGACTACTGCAAGCGAGACCCTCTGTAGCTGGCCCCCGCTAAGCTGAAATGGGTAACGGTTATATATTTCTTTTGGCAATCGGACGTGTTCGAGGGCTTGCACAATGCGCTCTTTTCGATTTTTGCGTTCCGGCATATCCAGCATATCCTGCATATGATGTGCTTTTAGCGTTTCGTCCAATTGTTTGCCTATAGTCATAAACGGAGTAAGCACGCTAGCGTAGTCCTGAAAAACATAAGCGATTTCCTTGCCTCGTAGACGCTCTCTATCTTTCTTGGACAGAGCGAGTAACGAGCTTCCGCACCATTCGATCTTGCCGGATTCCACCCAAACCGTGGCAGGGAGCAGATCGCCAATGGACAGCGAGGTCATACTTTTTCCACTCCCACTTTCACCAATCAATGCATGACACTGTCCCGCGCTAACGGATAAATCGAGATCACGCACAATTGTGCCTTGCCCAGACTTCAGATGCAGGCCGGCTATTTCCAGCAGATTCATCATTTCACTTCCCCCATGGTCGAAGATCCAGACTATTCCGTAACTGATCCCCGATCAGATTAGATAAAAGGACGAACAGCATAATGGCTACACCGGGAATGACCATCGCCAGCGGAGAACTGTGGAAATAAGCCCGCCCTTCATTCAGCATCGCCCCCCATTCGGGAGCAGGCGGCTGTAGTCCGAGTCCAATATAGGATAAAGCCGCGATCATTAAAATGATTTTGCCCATATCCAGTGTGGCTACAACCACAATTTCTCTGAAAGCCGCTGGCAGCAAATGCCGGAGGACCAATCGAAACGTTGGTACTCCGCTCAAGCGGGCACTGTAGATATATTCCTTCTCTTTTTCTGCCATTAGACTGCTTCTCACCAAACGAGCGTAAGCCACCCATTTTACGAATACAATCGCAATCATCAGGTTGACAATACCCGGCCCGAGCAAGCCCGTCAGTACGATGGCAATCAAGTAATCGGGAAAAGCCAAAAAAGAATCCGACACCCGCATGAACAAGCGGTCTATTCCTTTGCCCATCACCCCTGCGATTACCCCGGCTGGAATACCAATACTCAGAGAAAGAATAAGAATCAACAAACTCGCCCCAACCGTATTTCTCCCCCCATATACCAACCGCGACAGCGCATCTCTGCCAAGGCCATCCGTACCCAACCAATGCTCGCCGCTTGGAGATTGAAGTCTTCGTGCGAGCGATACGAGCAACGGATCATTTTTCATAAACTCAGGCAGGATGAACAATGCAGCTATTCCAGCGATAAACAATAATAAAGGAAGCCGGGATTTACTCAATGTCCTCCCTCCTTCAAGCGGATTTCAGGATTCGCGTATCCCACTGTTACATCCGTCACCACATGAAGCAGCATAATGATAGCACCCATAAATAAAATGTATCCCTGAATGATCGGGTAATCCCGGTTATGAATGGCTTCCACAATAAACTTTCCCAGTCCCGGATAGGCGAATATCGTTTCTACCACGACACTTCCCCCCAGCAAGCTTCCCACACTGATACCAAACATGGTCATGACTGGAGTCAAGCTATGGCGACACGCATGCAACCAAAAAATACGCTTCCTTCCAATTCCTCTGGACCTTGCCCCCAGGATAAAATCCTGACTCAAGCTGTTTAACAGACTGGAACGAATAAGACGTACATATACCGCAGCCATCGTCAGTCCCAATGTCAGCGAAGGCAGCACCAGATGCATCAAAGTTCCGTTGCCCATCGACGGGAAGATCGACCACCGCACCGAAAACCCCTCAATAAGCAGAAGTCCTAGCCAAAAGCTGGGGATGGATGCTCCCATGATCGCGAGTACCCGGCTGACTCGATCAATCCACTTCTTGGGATACAAGGCAGAACAAGCGCCTAACGGTACCGCAACTGCGATCAACACCACAATGGAAGTAAATGTCAAAAGAAGCGTCGCAGGCATCCTCGTCCATATTTCTTCTGTTACCGGACGATGTGTCATGTAGGAAGTTCCCAAATCCAAACGAATAAATTTTGAGAGCCATTCCCAGTATTGCACGATAATCGGCTCATTCAGGCCCATAATCTGTCTTTGGATTTCCACTTGCTCGTTCGTAACTGCTACATCATCTACACGAAGCAATTGCCGCACAGCATCTCCCGGAGCAAGCTTGATTCCCGCGAAGCTGATAAGCGATAGAATAAAAATAAACAGAAAAAACTCGATCAGCCTTTTGCCAAGCAACTGAATCATTTGGCTTCAACATCCAACTGATTGGTGAGCATGTAGTATTCGCTTTTACTGGTTACCCAGTTCTTCACACTGTCTTTATAAACAACCAGCGTATTCGGATGCACCATATAGGAATAGTACGTCTGGTCATTAATTCGCGTGAGCGCCTGAGCTATCAGTTCATTTCGTTTTGCTGTATCTACGGTTTGATCCAGCTGGTAAATCCATTTATTCAACAATTCATCGTTTATTTTTCCATAATTCAGCGTTCCGTCCGGTAAAAACGATACATTCAAAAAGTAGCTGGCATCCCCCCGGGGCGCAATCAACGGACTGTACATGCCCAAATCCCAGGTCGTATCGTTCATTAAATAGTCTTCGTAATTTTCAACCTGCTCGATTTGCAGCGTAATCCCTAATTGCTTGGCTTCCGATTGTAACGCCTGTGAGAAGATCGGGAACTCGGCTCTGGATGCGTAGGTCACCAGCTTTAAGGTTAAGGGCCTCCCGTTTTGTGTGACTTTGCCGTTGTCCACCTGAAGTCCGGCCTCCTTAAACCACTTGAGCGCTTCTTCAGTCCCGGTCTTGCGGGTTGGATATTTCGGTACGAACGGGAAATCAGGCAAAAATGGACCTTGTGCCACCGTAGCTTGCCCGCCCATAATGGCGTCCTTCAGCTCCTCGCGATTGACCAAGGCATCAAAAGCCTTGCGCACCTTCTCATTTTGGAGCAGAGGCTTTTTCGTGTTAAAAATCAGCTCATGCGTGCGCAAGCTAACCACGGAGTCCAACCTGAGCTGAGTATCTTGCTTCATTCTGTCCATGCTTTCAACAGGCGGGCGATAAACGATATCTGCGTCACCGGATAAAATAGCGGATAAACGCGCATTCGCATCTTCGTTAAAAGCAAAAACCGCCCGGTCCAGCTTGGCCGCCCCACTCCAATATCCATCATAACGGGCAAGCTTTAATGATGTGCCTGCGGTGAAGGACTCCACTTGGAAAGGCCCTGTACCGATTGGCTTTTTATCCGGCTCTGCTGCTTCCGTGTCCAGAATGGCTGTGTTGGGATGAACAAGCTCGGATGGGAACTGCGGGAATGATTCTTCCGTGACCACACGCAGCGTTTGTCCGGAGGCTTTCATGGATTTAATTCGCAATACCTGCTTAACCCCCGGATTCAGCTCTATCGAGCGTTCCAGCGATTGCTTGACTGTCTCTGCGGTCAGTTTTTTTCCGTTTTGGAAGGTGACACCGTCACGAATCTGAAACTCCCAATTTTGCCCGTCTTTGCTCGACCATTGGGTAGCCAGCCACGGCTGGATTTTTACGTTCTCGTCCAGCTTAACCAACGTTTCCACGACTCCGGCTCTTAACGGCGTGTAATCCAGACTGGGATCAACGGTCTGACTGGCGAAATTAAACAGGAAGGTCAGTTCTTTCTTTGCCTGCTGCGTTGCTTGCGTTGAACTCTCTTTCGTACCGGAACAAGCAGCCAGTAAAGCTATGCTCAAAAGCATACATACCATTGGGATGAATCTTCTTTTTTTCATATTTCCCCTTCATTTCTCTATCGTTTCCTTCCATCATACCTTCCTTTTTCTTGTCATGACCTGACCCACTTGAGCTATATCCGCCTTCTAACATTGAACATTTTGTGACTATTGTCATTGATTCCTTTGTATGAAGGCAAAAAAATAGCCTCCCAGCACAAATATGCCGGAAAGCTGATATTGATTTATTTTACCGTGATCGTCCCGTAGTACATGTACATGCCACAATTATACTCATATACCCCTGGTTTCAGGTCCTTGACGGTAAAATAATTATTTTCGTGATCCAGGAAAACGTCCATTCCGATCTTCAACGACTGTACTTCGTCAATGCAAGTAAAGGATGTCATTTTCTTGAAATTGATTTTGGTCGGAACGCCGGCTTTCACTTCAATATTTTTAGGATAAAAACCGTCCCCTTTTACACCCACTGTAACCATCTCGTATTGGGACTTGTCTGGCTCTTCCTGAGCTTGTTTAGGTTGACTGGCTGGAAACGACGACGCGCTCCCCTGAAAATAGAACAAGACAAACCCGCCCATGATCAGCGCTACAAAACCAATCAGCAGCAAATGCCAATGTTTAGAGATGAGTGCTTTCATTCATATCAGCTCCCTCCAGTTGATTGTCTACATGTGACGCATCAACTCCAACCAGTATATAAAAATTAATCAAAATTTAAAATACCTCATTCGAGCTATATTGTGAAAATAGTGTCACAAAACAACAAGGTTATGGCTTGAATTTGGGATCATCAGGAACAAGCCCCATTTCCAACGCGTATCTCGTCAATTGTACACGGTTCTGAACGTGCAGCTTCTGCAAAATATTTTTCAGATGATTTTTTACCGTATACTCTGAAATACCGTATTTTTCAGCGATTTCCTTATTGGTCCACCCTGCGGCCACCCCATACAAAATATCCTGCTCTCTTGAAGTAAGATAGACCTGCGGTTCCTTTTTCGCCGTTTTTGCCGTTATAGTAACATCTTTCAAGATTTGAAAAGCCAGTTCCCGGCTCAGCGGTGCTTCCTCATTCACAATAGAATGCAGGTACTCCAGCCATGTGGAGGGCGCTATGTTTTTTAACAGGTAGCCTTGGGCACCTCGCTTCAAAGCTTCAAGCAGATGAATCATATCATCCGACACGGTAATCATCACTATTTTCACATATGGATACAAGAGCTTAATCCGCTGTGTAGCCTCCAGCCCGTCCATTCCGGGCATCGAAATATCCATCAGGATCAAATCCGGCAGCCATTGCCCGGTAAATTCAATTGCTTTTTCACCGTTGTCTACCACACCGATGATTTCAAAGCTTTGATCCATGGCTAATATTTCACAGATAGCTTCACGAGCATGAGCAGAATCATCTACGACCAGCACACGGATATGCGTCATTGGTGTTCTCCCTCTTTGGATATTTCCACTGTGGTATACGAAGAATCTGACAAAAACCGGAGCGTCCAGTTCATATCCTCCGCTCTTTCCTTCATGATATTCAGACCATATCGGTCTTTAAACTGAAAAGGATCAGCGGTCAAGCCTTTGCCGTTGTCCTTGACGATAACTTTCCATTGATCTTGGTCACCTTCCCCGGTAATCCATCCTTTGGAAGCCCCTGAGTGCTTTTCAATATTGACAACCGCCTCACGAATGCAAGCCAAAAGCTCTATCTTCTCTTTGGGAGTCAGCGCGGCATCAGGAATCGTCCACTGAATATCTACATGCACAGGAATTTCGTGAATCATTTGCCGCACCTTGTAGTCCAGGGATTCGTTGGTTGCCAGCATTTCGCCCGGGGTCGGATCAAATCTTAAATTGGCAATCGCCTGACGAACATAGCGGTTCACTTCGTGGACGGTCTTTCTGATTTTATAAATATCCTGACGATATTGCCCTTGATCGCCGTTGTGCTCCAGCCGATCCACTTTGACAGACAATAAAAAAAGGGATTGGGCTATCCCGTCATGCAGCTCCCTGGCAAGCTCTTCCCTCGCTTCAAAGGCGGCTTTGGCCGCGCGTTCGTGTTGCAGCTCCATCTGAATACGCTCCAGCATACGAAAAAGCTTGGTCAACAGCGTTACACTGACCAAATACAAGATGACCGGAGTAAGCCAGTTGCCCACATTCATTGAGATATAAGAGAGCAAAAATTGGTGTCTCACATATTCCCAAGCTCCAACCGTTAGTGTAGGTACAAATAAAATCATCCATTTAATTTGTTTATACGTCATACGAGCCTCCTTGCAGCAGTATGAAAAATGCACCAACCAAGCAGATCAGTGGTTTAAACCGTTCCGAGTGTCTTTAGGCCTCACAAGCATAACTTTTTTGCTGATTCAGAACAAGCTTGATCCAACAGCCGATAGAAAAGTAAAAGAAGCCGGACATATCTGCGCCGGCTCCTGATGCTGGAATTATTTTATCGAGGCTTGATCTTTCCTGTGATGTCACAGACGCGGATGATCCAGCTCATACAGGTTACGGTATCGGGGCTGCTCCTGCCAAAGCTGTTCATGACTGCCTCGCATGGAAATGCCGCCTTGCTCCATAAAGATCACCTCGTCCATATGCTCCATGCCTGTCAGATGATGCGTGATCCAGATCAGTGTTTTGCCCTCCAGCACACGAAACATCGTCTGCATAAGCTCATGCTCTGTCAGCGGGTCAAGCCCTACTGTCGGCTCATCCAGTAAAACAATCGGATGATTTTGCAGCAAAATCCGCGCCAGTGCAATGCGCTGCCTTTCTCCACCCGAAAAACGAAGGCCCGTTTCCTGCATCCGGGTATCGTAGCCCTCCGGTAAAGAATCAATCAAAGCTCCAAGCCCCACCTGCTCCGTTACCACACGAACCTCTTCCAGCGAAGCATCGGGTCGCCCCAATCGAATATTATTCGCCACCGTCGTATCGAACAAATACGGCTGCTGGTTTAATACCGCAAACAAGCTGGAGTATGCTCCACCCGTATAGACGGGTGTACCTGCGACGGTGACGCTCCCTTCATCCGGCTGCAATGCTCCCTGAATGAGGTTCAGCAGCGTGGACTTGCCCGCACCGCTGCGGCCAAGCAGCGCAACCTTGCCTCCCTGCGGCACGCGCATGGAAATATTGCGCACGCTCCAAGCCTGTTTTTCCGAATAGCGATAGCTCACGTTGTCCAACAGCAGCTCGCCTGCGTTGCCAGATTGATGCACAGCAGCATGTGCCCCCGTTGCTTCAGCTGTGATATCTGCTGCTCGCTGTCCTTTATCCACAGCAGCTGACGTTGCAAGCACAGCAGGTGTATGCGTATTTTTCTCCGTATCCTTCAATCGTCGCAGCGAATCCTGATACTCCGGTGCATGAACCACCGCTTCTCCGGCACGAACAAAGGCATCCAGCAGCGGAAAGGCCGCCAGCGCAAAGGAGGCCAGCCATGTGGCTTCAAGGTGATTTTGTGCTACCAGCCCTCCGGCCCATACGGTCATGATCACAATTCCGCCGCCGACAACGCATTGTGCAATCCAATGAGAGCGCCACTCGCCCCGTCGAAGGGAATTTTCCACCATAGCAGCCTTGTTTTGCCGCCCTGCAAAGGAAGCGAGAAAATGCTCAGTCCGCCCGCTCAGCACCAGATCACTCATACCGAACAAAGCATCGGTAAGCTCCTGGTATGCTTTGCTCCGTTCCTGCTTGAACGTTCGCCGTTTGGCGAGTGAGGTCCACAGCGATATGGCCGGGGCAATCAAAAGCAAATATGCACAATACAACGCCATCAGCAGAGCAAAAGTTCCGTCCATCCATCCAAGCGCCGAGATGCCTGCCGCATAAATCAGCAGCGCCGATAAGGCAGGCAGGACCAGCTTCAAATAGATATTTTGAAGCTGGTCAATATCCTCCGCCAGCAATCCCAACAGGTCTCCTGTACGGAATTTGCTGCGGATCATCAGCGCTTGCGGCTCCACTGCCCGGTACAGCCGTACCCGCATACGGGACACCAGTCGCAGCGCTGCATCATGTCCTACCAAACGCTCCAGATATTGAATGACAGCTTTACTAAAACCGAATGTTCGCACAAGCACAATCGGTACGTACACCATCAATATATTTTCCGGTTTTAGAGCCGAACGGGTAATCAGATGACCTGACGTAAAGAGCAGAGCACCAGCACAACCAATCGCTAGTGCACCCAAAAGAGCAGCCGCCAGAAAGGCCCAGCAATATTGTCTCAAATAAGACAAAAAACAGCCTTGACCGCTATTGTCCGCCACTCTCATATCGTCCGCCCCCCTCTTCCGTCATTCCTGTCAGCAATCGGAAATATGCTCCCTTGCGTGCAACCAATTGCTTGTGAGTGCCTGCTTCTTCGAGACGTCCTTGATTCATCATCCAGACACAATCCATATCCGGCATCCAATGGAGCCGATGGGTGGCAAGAAAGATTCGCTTGTGCTGCAAAACGGACAAAATCGTCTGCTTCAGCTCCCATTCCGTCTCAATATCCAGATGGGCCGTTGGCTCATCCAATAAAATGACCGGACGATTGCTCAGCAAGGCACGCGCCAAGGCAATCCGCTGCGCCTGTCCTCCACTCAGCGTCCGACCCGCTTCACCAATAGGCTCATTCAACCCGCCCGGAAGTCCATCCACCAACTCGCGGAGTCCTACTGCGTCAATCGCCCATTCCACCTGCTCGTTCGATGCCTCCGGCTCATAAAAGCGGATATTATCCGCCAAAGAAGCGCTGAACAGATATGGATGCTGCGGAATATAGGCAATGTGCCGCTGCCATTCGGCTTTGGCATCACCGGCTAAAGGGCATCCATTCAGGCTCAGTTCGCCCGCAGTCGGATCGGCAAAGCCGCCAAGCAAACTGAGCAGCGTTGTTTTGCCTGCGCCGCTGGCTCCAACGATGCCAATCCTATTCACGTGCGGCTCAATGCTTGCAGATACATGATCAAGCCTTGCCGAGCCGTCCTCATTGAGGAGGCATACATCCGACAGCCTCAGGGTTTCCTGTCCTGTGATAGCTAGGCCATTACCATTGCCGCCATTACCACCATTTTTAGCATTAACCGCGCTGCCATGACCCGTGGAGACATCTGCGGAATCGGTATGTCGTTCATCTTTAGCCAGAATAGATCGCATCGCACCCCAAGCCTCCTTGCCATCTAGCGAGGCATGATAGTCTGATCCCAACTGACGGATTGGCATAAAATAATCCGGTGCCAAAATGAGTACCATAAGCGCTGCCTCCAGGCCCACCGATCCACTAATCAGGCGCAACCCCAAGCCTACCGCTACAAAAGCAACTGACAGCATACTAAAAAAGTCGAGAGCAAACGAGGAAAGAAATGCTACTCGCAGCGTACGCATCGTTGCCGCCCTGTACTGGTCACTAACCTTCCCAACGGTGTCCCCATGCTCTCGACTGCGGCCCAGGAATCGTAAGGTCTGTAGCCCACGCAGCGAATCCGTAAAATGATGCGACAGCAGACGATAGGAACGCCACTGCTTGTCTGCCTGCTTACGCGCCGCCAAGCCAAGCAAAATAAAGAAGCCCACCAGAATCGGCATTGTCGTCGTCAAAATGACACCTGAAATGACATCCAATGTGAAAACATATACAAGCACCAGTAAAGTTACAGCCAGCATATCCATCATACGAGGGATGGACAGCTCCAAATATGTGCGAAAACGGTCCACTCCGTCCAGCGCCAGCGTTACCAGCTTGCCGCTGCCTTCCTTCGCGGCAAACCCCGGCCCACGCTCGAACAAACGTGCAAGCAGACGCTCCCGCAAGGAAGCGCCTGATGCTTCGGCAAAACGGCCTGCTGTCCGGCGTTGCAGCCAGATCACCGTATGCCTTGCTGCAAAAGCCGCCAAAAACAGCGCCAGTGACGGCCAAGCCATCACCAGCGGATGTTGTTCAAATAAAATCGTCACCGCCTTCGCCAAAAAGGTCGCTTGCGCAATCACAGCGGCCCCCTGGAGAAGGGAAAGGGCGGCCAGCAGCAGCATGACCGGCCGAATGCCCTTTAATTCAAACCATGCTTTATCCATTAGTATTCCAAATGATCCTTTTCACTGAGACGCTTATGGAAAACAAAATAGCTCCACGCCTGGTAGGCCAGCACAAAGGGTAAAAGCGTTGCTGCAACAATCGTCATGGCCTTCAGCGTGTAATGACTGGAGCTTGCATTATAAATCGTCAAATCAAATGCGCTGTTGATCGAACTCACCATAAATCTCGGGAACAAGCCGACGAATAATGAAACGAAGCTCAGCAAAATGATGGCACCCGTCATTCCGAAGGCCCAGCCTTCACGACGTTGCTTCAGGAAATACCATGCGAGCACATAGGCGATAATTCCGACCGCAACCGCGGCATACATAAAAGGACCACGACGTGCGAATAAGTCTGTTGCAAAATAAGTCCATACCACCATTCCGGCAAGTAAAATACCCAATACTGGCAGGAATTTGGACGCGATCATACGAGCGCGATCTCTCACCTCTCCAACCGTCCGCAAAGAAACAAACGTCAGTCCATGCATCAGGCACATCCCGACTACGGTCAGTCCGATCCATACCGTATATCCGTTGAACACATCGGAAAATCCCGCTTTTAAATCCATGTTTTGCTGGATAGGCACACCTCTCACCAAAGCGGCAAAGGCCATACCAAATAGCATCGGCGGCAGGAAGCTGCCTATTAGAATGCAAGCATCCCACGTGTCTGTCCACCACTTGCCTTCTGCCTTGCCACGGAATTCAAAGGAAACTCCACGCAAGATCAAACCTAGCAGGATGAACACAAATACCAGATAATATCCGCTGAACATGGTCGCATAAAAGTGCGGGAAAGCGGCAAACATCGCACCTGCTGCTGTGATCAGCCACACCTCATTGGCATCCCAAAACGGGCCAATCGTATTGATCATCAAACGTTTTTGCTGGTCATTACGCGGCACCAACCCCGTCGCCATCCCTACGCCAAAATCAAACCCCTCCAGAAAGAAAAAGCCGGTAAACAGCACAGCGATCAACAAAAACCATAAATCATTTAACGACAATGGTGTCACCCCCTTGAGCAAATGGATCATGAATGACCGTATGCTGATGCGGCTCTATATCTGGACCTTTACGAGCTGTACGAGCAAACAGGAATGCCAGTACACCCGTTAAAACGAGATACAGCGTCGTAAATGCAATCAACGAGAACAGCACTTCTCCTGCTACAACGGTAGGTGAAACAGAATCCTTCGTTTGAAGCAAGCCAAACACCGTCCACGGCTGGCGGCCCATTTCGGTCATAATCCAGCCCGCAGTATTCCCGATGAATGGGAGCGATATCCCCCACAGCATCAGACGATAGAACCAACGATGAGAGCCCTCCAATTTTTTGCGAAAACTCAGGTAAGCTCCGTACAGAGCAAGTGCAATCATGGCACATCCCGCCGCAATCATAATGCGGAAGCTCCAGAAGGTAGTACGTACTGGTGGAATATAATCCCCCGGACCATAGGTTTTTTCATACTGTGCCTGAAGCTCCTTCATACCAGGCACGGAGCCGGAAAACTTGCTATACGACAAAAAGCTCAGTGCAAACGGAACTTTAATCTCAAAGGTATTTTCCTGCTGATCAGGATCAATATCTGCTACAACCGTCCAAGGCGCCGGGTCACCACTGTTTTCCCATAAGGCTTCACTGGCAGCCATCTTCATGGGCTGTGTTTTGACCAAATATTGAGCCTGTCCATGACCAAACATAGGAATAGCAATAGCACTGATTAATCCAACAATAATGCTCAATTTAAAAGAAGGTTTAAAAAAGTCCATATTCTTTTTATGCATCAGCTTCCAGGCACTAATGCCTGCTACGAGGAAAGCCCCGGTTGCAATGGCGGCAAATATGGTGTGAGGATACTCCCACAAAAGCTGCTCGTTCGTTAGCAGAGCAGCAAAATCCTGCATTTCTGCACGTCCATTTTCGATCCCGTATCCTACGGGACGCTGCATGAACGAATTGGCAGCCAGAATCCACAAAGCCGAGAGCATCGTACCGATAGAAACCAGCCACATACAAATTAAATGGACACCCTTGGACAGCCTTTCCCAACCGAATACCCATAAGCCGATAAAGGTGGATTCCAGAAAAAATGCAAGCAGCGCTTCAATCGCCAGCGGTGTACCAAATACATCGCCGACAAAACGGGAAAAGTCGGACCAGTTCATCCCGAACTGAAATTCCTGCAAAATCCCGGTTACCACGCCTACTGCAAAGTTGATTAACAGAAACGTCCCCCAAAATTGAGCCATTTTTTTGTACAAATCATTTTTTTTGATTACATACATGGTCTCCATGATCGCCACCAACAATGACAATCCAATGGAGATCGGCACGTAAACAAAGTGAAGAATCGTAGTTGTCGCAAACTGCAACCGTGCCAATTCTAATACGTCCATGATGTTATTCCTCCCCCTGTGCTTCTCTTAAGAACCGCATGCTAAATTAGTTTCTGAAGCCAACATTCAAACTTTGTGATAATATTCACGTTATTGTATATGAATGGATCATTTTTTATCATGACCCGACTTCAGAATAACAACATTATATAGAATAGATTTGAATGAAATAGAATCGAAAGTGTGAACATCGTGTCAAAGTTGTGTCGTAACGATGGCAAATTTATGAATTCAGCTCAAATTCTCTAATGAGTGTGACATTTGCGATTGATCTACTTATTTTTTTCGCACAAAAAAATCTCTCTTCGTTCGGAGAATCTTCCTCCGACATCTAACAAGAGAGACTTCATAGAGTGAAACCAAGGGAATCGATTAACAGCCATCCGTCCCTCCGTCATTCTGAACCCGATTACGGTAGGAGGAAGGCGACATCCCAGCATACTTTTTGAATTTACTATGAAAATAATCAGCATTCGCATACCCCACACGACCTGCTACCTGATGCACCTTAATTCCCTGTGCAAGCAATTCCCTGGCTCGCTCAATCCTTACTTTATCCAGGTAGGCATTAAAAGCCTCGCCGGTATGGCTTTTGAACAGTTTGCCCAAATAACCACTGTTGTAGTTGAACATGTCTGCCAATAACTCCAGCCGCAAATTTTCATCATAGTGACTATGTATGAAATCTACCATTTGCTTCATAATGATCTCCTTGTCGCCTGAATCAGTCTGACCTATCCATTGCAAAATATGCTCAACAGAGTGATCGACCAGCTCTCCCAGTGTAGAATGGGCATATACATCGGTAATCAAGCTGGAATGCTCCTCCAACACCGCTCGGCTCTGATCCTGTCCAGTCGCATACTTATTGAGCGCCAATGTAAACGCCTGGGCAAATGCCGCCTTAATTGCAGCTTCTGTGCGATAAACCTGAGGAAATTGGACTTTCATTTCCTTTAATACACGCAGCGCCGCTTCCCGGCTTGCCATGTCCAGCGCATAGTACAGCTTTTCTGCGTAACGCACGGGGTCTGCAGTTTTATTGGACGCCTCGTCCATATCGGCGTTCATCGCTTCCAACTGATGCAGATCACTGGAGAGCATCACCCTTTCCATCCCAAACAGAAAGGTACGCTCTAATAGCCGCAGCGCCTGTTCAAAAGAGCTGGGAATATCGGTTAATTTCGCCACCGGATCACCAGCAGCCGCATAAATCTCGGTTGCCCACGGCTTTAGCTCTTGTCGCCAGGCTGCCAGCAGCGCAGCAGCCTTTTCCTCCGTTCTCACCGTGGCGGGAAGCAGCAGACCTGTATAGATTCCGGCCTCAAACACCATGCCTCTGCCCTGCTCCCGGCACATCTCTGCCAGACGCTGTTTGGCTGCTGCTTGCCGGGCTTGCCGATCCCAGTCAGGTATCCGCAGATCCAGAAGAATAATCTGATAGCTGTCCCAATCCAAAGCCGGCAGTGCCAGATGCTGCTCGTGCTGTTCATTTTGTCGTATCTCTTCATCCAAAGGACTACCAATTTCCCTTGTATCGCATATAGCCCCATCCGCTTGAACCGGAAACAGCAGTGCTTCAATCCAATCACGCTCATGGTGAGAAGCACCTCCCCACTTGCCGTTTTCCTTTTCGTCCTCAATGCTTCGCCGCACCCGTTTCAGCTCTGCCGTCATCTCTTCCTCATCGACGGGCTTCAACAAATAACCATCCACTCCGAAACCCATGGCTTGCCGGGCATAATCAAAGTCTGCATATCCGCTTAATATAAGAAAATGGAACGGCTCACTGTTCATTTCACGTATGCTCCGTATGACCTCCAGCCCACTCATGCCTGGCATACGAATATCGACAATAACCAGCTCCGGCTGGTGCTCTTCGAATTTTTCCAAAGCCTCGCGCCCGCTCCCTGCTGTATCTACAATCCGAAAGCCACAATCCCCCCAGTCAATAATGGAGGAAAGTCCTTCTCGAATCGCAGGCTCATCATCCACAATCATCGCTTTATACATTCGAATCCTCCTCCTTGGGTATGGAAAAATATACAGCTGTTCCTGCCTGCAACACGCTTTCAATCTGCAAACCATAACGTTCGCCATACATCAACATTAGACGTTGGTGAACATTACGCAGACCAATACTGCTCCCTTCCGGCTCATCCGTTCCCCTGATACGTGCCAGCAGACAGGCCAGTTGCTCTGCTTCCATGCCGATTCCATCATCTGCTACTTTAATGTGGAGTTCTCGTTGCTCCATTGTGATATCTACTTTTACCGTGACCGGCTCTTCCTTATTTTCGAGGCCATGAATGACTGCATTTTCCACCAGCGGCTGTATGATTAAAGGAGGGATAGATATGTCCTCAGCGTGCTCTTCCAGATTCACTTCATAGATCAAACGATTTCCGAATCGGAACTGCTGAATTTGCAAATAGGACCGCACCATATCCAGTTCCTGACGCACCGTCGTTGTACCGCTGCCAATCTCCAGATTCCGCCGCATCAGCTTGCCAAGCAAGCGCACCGTCGTTGCAATTTCGGCTTCCCCGTTCAGATGTGCCTTCATTCGGATGGATTCCAGCGCATTAAACAGGAAGTGCGGATTAATTTGACTGGCCATCATTTTTAGCTTGATATCCTTTTGCGCCAGTTCGAGTCTGTTATTTTGCTCACTCGCTTCGTATACCTGCGTCATCAGTTGGCGGATGCTGGTCACCATATAGTTGAAACGGCGGGATAAATCCCCAATCTCGTCCCTTCCCTCCACACTTGACACCACATGGAAATCACCTGAGGCTACTTTATCCAGTTCATAGCTCAACCGCTGCAGCCGTTTGGTAATGAGCCACGAAATGATGGTAATCAAAATCAGCGCCATGATCAGTACCGCAAGAACACATAATGCACCAATCAGGCTGACCCGGTTCGCCCCCTGCACGATATGTTCCGTCGAAAACACTGAAATAATGGTGAATCCGCTCACACTTGAGGTCGGCAGCAGCTCATCCACAATAATGTTCGAGGGCTTTCCGTTTATTTTGGCTTCATATATCCCCTTGCCCGCCCGCTGGACATCAAAGCCCAGATGTAAACCCGCCAACGTCTGCCCCACCGACTGCGGATTAGTTGCTGCAACCACAATCCCGTTGCGATCCGCAATCAGTGTTTCAAACTGCTCCTTGCTCAGCATATGATTCAGCTCCGTCTGACTCAGGGCTATCATCAAAACTCCCTTGGTATGGTATTCAGGAAACGGAATTTGCCGCACCAGACTCAAGCGATTAACCGGATTATCCTCCTTATCCTGAATATAAAACCAGTTAATCGCCGTCCCCTTCAAAGCCGTCTTAAACCATTCCTGACGCTCTATGCCGGAGTCCACTGGAATAAACTCCAGATTATTGACAAGCGTCGGATTGTACGAATAAAACCGAATGGTAGCAATTTCTCGATACTGCTGCACATACTCATTAAAATCCTTGTATTGATGATACGCATTCATTAGCTCAACCATGCCTGAATAACGACGGTTCGCCATTTCCTTGAGCCTTTTATCGAACATCAGTCCATTTGAAATATCTGTTGGCACGCGCAGTAAATTGGCAGTCTGGCTCTTAATCTTTTCCACATTGTTTACCGTCTGGGCAATCGCACTGTCGAGTGCCTGCTGACGCAAATAAAAAGTAACACAGCCACCCACCACCAGCACCGGGATCATGACAATCAGCACATAGGAGAAGAGCAGCTTATTGCGCATGCGCATATTGTTCATCAAATGCCTTACTCCACGATACATGCCATCCCCCCAATAAAATAAGCGCTTACATTTTCGTGTATATCTCACATCCTACATCTCAACGTATATGATTCCAGTTTAAAGCTTAGCAACATTTATATCCATATTTTCTTGAAAATTAAAAATGTGGCGAACGAAGTCACCACACTTTACCAATCATGAACTATTTACGCACAAAAGGTTCAATATGAACTCCCTGTGGAAGCTTATGCGGATCTTCCGGGTTGATGCGGTCATAGAACATAATACCGTCCAAATGGTCCATTTCATGCTGTACCACAATCGCTGCATAGCCTTTGAAGGTCAATAGTTCCTGCGTTCCGTCCGGCAAAATGGCCTTAATGCGAATTTTTTCATAACGCGGCACATATCCGGGTATGTAACGATCCACTGACAAGCACCCTTCTCCCTGTTCCAAATAAATCATGGATGTGGAGTGGCTGACCAGCTTCGGATTAAACAGCGCATACTCTATCGTTTGGTCTCCATCCTCATAATAGATAGCGCACATTCTTTTATTCAGACCTACCTGGTTGGCGGATAGCCCCACACCCGGGCGCAGCTCATAGCGGGTGGCCAGCTCTTCATTTTGGCTATTTTTCAGATAATCCAGCATCCATTGCATCTGTTGAAGGTCCTCTTCAGACAGCGGCAGGCATACCGGATCAACCTTTGTACGCAAAATCGTTTCCCCTTCACGCACGATATCCTTGGTGAGAAGCATGTCCATCGATTGATTGCTCATTCGTCAGCCTCGATTCATTTAAATAAAATATATGATCATGTGATGTGCTGCAAAAACTGGGGAATTCCCTAGTTTTCTGCAAGTTTTATCACATGAATTATATCTATTTCTGAAATGAATTGTCAAAATAAAGCGACGTTTGGAGTAGAATTTTGTGCAATAGCGGCCGCTACGCGGACGGATTCCGCCCTCTTCGCTGCAGTTTTGGTTGCTGATCATGTCATTAACTATTTATCGCCTTAATTATTTATCACATGAAATAATTTCGTCCCTATATGAAAGAAAACAAAAACCTCCTAAATCAATTCAATGATCAGGAGGCTTTTGAAAATAACTTTCCCTAACATTAAGACGGCTGCTCTAATTCCTCAGGTGCATCGTTAAACAGCCTCGCCTTGGGATTTGGCTGAGTCCAGGTATTATAATATTGAGAATTTTTTCCGTAGGAATTATCAATAACCATATGCGGCATATCGAGCAGACAAGCCAGAATATGACCGTGCAGCCGTGAGGTACGAACCTCGCGGTAAGAACTGAACAGCGTGACCGCTTTGTTCATCAGATGGTCCGTGTATTTGTACCAAAAGGTGCGCGTCGGCAATGGTCCACCGATTTTTTTATTCAAACGGTAAAACTTTTGGAAGTAGACGATCCCCTTCACCTCCAGCGGAGTGAACAAAGTGTCCCAATCCAGACGATGGGCTGCATGGGCCTCGTCGTCAAATTTCTTTTGCCCCCCTACCGTTTCAATATCGGTACGCAGGAAGTACAGTACGTCCTTCACGGTTTCCGTAGTCGGCTTTAATGGCCAGAGTTGGTGTGCCATATCCGGACATAACGTGATGTTGCATTGATTCAGCTTGTCCTTGGCCCACTGATAAGAGCGTGTGTCACGTACAAACATATGCAGATCGGGGTGGCCATTGAACAGGGCAGCGACCTCATTGGCTTTCTGTTCAGACTGAAAGTGAATCGTCTGTGGCATGATGACAATTCGGTGGTTAGGGAAATCGCGAACGATGCGTTCTCGCAAATTTTGATGATTTAAGTATAAATCGCCGAAATTGCCGCCGCCGTGGCACACGATAATGCAGTCGCCCGGAATGTGAAGCTGATCGGGAATGTCCATAGCGCTGTAACGGGCACGGACATGAATACCGTTATCCTTGAAAAATGCCTCGGTGCCTTTCATGATGAGTACATCCCCACCATTATTATAAACGGGATAGTCGACATAAATGATATTCGAGCCTTGAGGGACTACGTCGAGAATGACGCTCAGCTTATTTTTCAGTTTAGCCATGGGATGCGAATTCGGCATCTTTCAGTTCTCCCTTCCTGCGCTTCTTTTGTATGGTCTGAATGACAAACGTGATGTCACTTTTATCAAAAACGATCCGTGATAGCGGAACATTAAAAAACATAGGAAATGAAAATAATGAGAATGCCAGCCGTATACAAGCGCCTGCGAGCAAAGCAATGGCAATGCCGTCCAGACCGAAAATCGGTGTACAAATAAAAAACAGACCGACGGTGATCGCGTAGGCTACAATTTGCCGGAACAATACAAGCCCCGGACGACCCAGCGCGTTGAAGGCTGAAGCCAGAATCCAGGAGCCGCCACCGATAATACATTCCAATGACAGCAGGTAGAACGTTAGCGATGCTTCCAGAAAAGCGGGCCCGTACAGCAAACCCAGCATATAGCGTCCAATGAAGAGAGCGGGCACAATGACGATCAGCATGGCAGCCATCGAGATGCGGAAAGCACGGCCCACTGTTTCGACAATCTTGCTGTGCTCCATCCCGGTCACCTTGGGAAAAGTGACGTTAGTGACGGCATTTTGCACCACATTGAACACACGCGACAAGGCGTAGACAACAGAGTATAGACCGAAGGCTTTGGGAGACAGCAGCGCCACAATGACAATTTTGTCCGTTTGTGTGGACAGGGTCCCCATCAACTCCATCCCGTAGACTCTCGCTCCATAGCTATAATAAGGGCGGAGCACCTCGCGACGGGTAAACGGGCGAAAAGCACGCAAATTCATATGCTTTCTCAAACGGAGGAACGCCCACATCAGCGCAAGGAGACTTGCCGCAAAATTCACCGTCCCCGCCAGCTGGACATTGAGCAAGCCCATCAACCACAGTGTCACCAGGCCGATGAAGTTCAACAACGGGTAGTAAAACAGCAGGCCGTTGTAGACGCTAAAGCGATCCAACCCTTGCGACAGAGCCGTCGTCAGTGCTGTAAGCACCGCGAGCGGTATCGCTGCGGCACAATAGAGCTGAGACAGCTGGATAATATCCGCCCCATAGCCACTAAGCCACATGGGCATGCATATCCAGGCCACAGCCCCAGCCAGCAAACTGGCAGGCAGCTGAATCCACAGCGACAGCGACAGCAATTCTTCTGTCGTACCTGTTTTCTTCTTGATGTTATAAATGAGTGACGTGGGCAAGCCGAAGCTCAATACACTGCCGATCAGCGTTGGCCAAAACAGAACCGCTGCCAGTTCCCCTTTCCCCTCTACTCCGAGCATACGCGCGGTCAGGATGGAGGTCAGGGTCGTAACGATCAGTACAAAAAAATTGTTAAAGCTCGTACGCATGATCGTTTTGGCAAGACTGTCACCCGTGAATACTTTCCTTGCTGCTGTCCATGTGCTCATGTCACGTCCAACTCCCGTTCCTTATTAAACCCTCTTTTCTGCTCACATCGCGTCTTCCGCCGCACCTCCATCAACCTGCCGTTTTTTTGGAATTGCGTTCAGGCAGCTGCCCTCCGCCAAGAGGCTCCTTTTGACTTGAAAAGATCGCCTTCAGCGCTCTTCTGTAGCCTTGAATGGCAGCATGATTTTTCCGAGGTCTCTCTCTCAAAATCTGATATAATGTCGTCCAGTACAACGCTGCATAACCAATCGGTCCGGAACGCTCGTCCCGCAGCAGATGAATATGATTCATCACCCGCATATAAGTGACCTGCTCCATATTGTCGCGCGAGGACGGCGATTCGTGATGAAGCAGCGTGAGCGCTGGATTGATGTACAACGGGCCGTTTTTCATCGCAATACGCGAAAGCAACAGATCCTCGCCTACGCTATAGCTTTGCAGCCAGGGCACCGGCTCCAGACCTTGAATGGCCTCCCGGCGAAATGACATATTACACCCATGGAAAAACTCGGTTCGGAACGTCTTCTTCGCCTTATGCCAGTTGTACATCGAGCCGGACTGACCGCTGAGGGACAGCCTGCCCTTGGACAAAGACTGCTGAAATGACAGCAGGCAACGAATCGTCCCCATGAAGCTGTTGCTCATTCCCTGTGCAATGCCGCCGATACCAGCAGCTTGCGGATAAGTTTCATAAGTATGCATTAACTCATGCAAATAGTTGCTCGGCAGCTCCACATCATCATCAAGGAACAAAATAACGTCACCCCGCGCAAGCTCAACCGTCTTCACACGCGATAACCATAAGCCCGGCTGCTCCTTGCGATGATATCGGTAAGCAATACCCGCTCTGCCCAGCTGCCGCTCATAACGCTCCAGCACATGCTTCGGCAGTTCTCCATCGTCGATAACCCACAGCTCGGTTTCACATCCCTCCGGTGCTCCGCCAATAGCGATTGAATTGATGCATCGGGTCAGATCGTCAATCCGATTTCGGGTGCACAGGGCAATGGACAAGCTTAACATCATACTCCCCCTTTATCCTGTAAATGTGTGTAGAACAGATTACTGAACCGCCGGGCCTAAATACTCGTTGTATTTTTGCTTGCGCGGGTTCAGAATGAACAACACCCCCTGCCTGTATCCGTCTGCGGCATTAAAATTGCGGCGCAGCGTTTCTTTGAGCATCAAGTAGGATAAGGTCCATAAAAGAGCTCCATACCGAATGGCTCCTGCCTTTTTCAGAGCGAGAAAATAATAGTGGTTGATCGCTGTAGCCTTGGCTACCTTGCCCGCCTTATCACGCGAGCTTGGAGATTCGTGATGGATGATGGTTAAATCGGGATTGATAACGAGCTTGCCGTAACGGCTCGCCAGCTGGCACATGTACAGATCGTCAGCCACAGCATAGCTGGTCATCCACGGATATGGCTTCATATCCCGCAGCGCATCCTTTCGGAATGACATATTGCAGCCATGAAAAAATTCGGTGTCAAATATCTCCGTTGCTTCGCTCCAACGCAGTAATGAACCTGCCAGACTGCTGGGTGAAAGTTTGCCGAGGGATGGGGACATCTGAAATGTCAAAACGCCCAGCAGCTTTCCTGCCCGGCTCGAATGTAGTCCCTTTGCAATCCCTCCAACACCCACAATCGTCTTATCCTGATCATAGGTATCGAGCAAGCGCCGGATATAGAGTTGATCGTCCAGCTCGGCATCATCGTCAAAATACAGCACGATATCATACCGCACGAGAGACAAGGCTTCATAGCGGGATAGCCAAACACCGGGACGAGTTTTTTTATGATACTTCAGAACGCCTTGGGGCAACCCGGATACCATGTCACGATATTGCTCGACCTGCCTGCCGGAAATATCACCGTCATCAACAATCAGCAATTCTACAGCCGTATGCTCCAGCTGCTGCTGTGCTGCAATAGACTGTATACAGCGTGTCAGGTCTTCGATCCGGTTGCGGGTGCAAATGATGATGGAGACATCGGACATGCCATTACCTCCTGTGAGTATCCAGAAGCTTTGGAAGTGATATTCAATCTTTTTCCAATTGCTGGATTATATATGTTTATTGTATCTTTGACAGCGTTTTAGTGTATATACCTCTTTTGTATACTTTTTCAGTCACCAAAAGGGTAGATATACTCGAAAAAGGGCAAAAAAAGAGGATCGGCTTCTAGCGCCAATCCTGATCTAACCTTGAAAGTCCAGAAACAACGTCGCATTCACATACCGGCGTGCCATGGACAAGAAATAACTGTTTTGCACCGCTACCGCTGCTACCAGCAGCGTATTACGTACCGCCTCACGCTGATTGGTAGTCAAATACGGTAAACGACTGGTGTATTGATCTGCCGCCTGAACCAGCAGTTCCTCTGTGGCGCCTTCCTGACGCTGCTGTACTGTACTGAAATTCCCGTTTTCTTTTGCATGTCCAACTCCTGTCACATCCAGCAATTGATCTCCATTCGCATCCAGTTCCTCAAACAAAGTTGAATACGCGGCGTACAAATCCACTGGCTGAATCAGATCATCTGTATCATCTTCCGGCTGTTGGAACAGGATATGAAACAACTGCCGGATGGATTCAAAATCAAGGCATGATTTTAAATCCTCCACAATGAGCAAAATGGCTGCCTGGTTGACCGAGTATTTTTTGCCGATCTTCGGAGCGCCGAGAAACTCCTTGAAATCACGTTTGACCCAATTTTGCATGGAGGCCAGCGAGACATGGCTATACTCGACCAATTGACCTAGAGAAACGATCTCCTGAAGCGAAAAGGCGGCGCTGTGCTTGCCCTTGATGATTTTATCCAGCACAGGCGTCACTTCCGTATACAAGAATGTCGGCATGGTACTGCCGGAACGACTATGAGTGCGTCTCCAGGCATCCTGAAGAACGGCCAGAGGCTGCAATTCGCGGCGGCCTTCCATGGCCAGCAGCAAATGGGCCATATCACGGCGAGTGAGGGTAAAAGACTCCATCTGCTTTCCTCCCTTTATCACATTTCAAGTTCATTTGAACTCATCATACGCTCTTGAACTAGGCTTGTAAAGTGAAGCAATGAGCCGTGCGGGTTCTTTTATGCCATGTTTTCCGTGCAAATTGGCGGCAAGCGACCTGCCACGATTCCATATGAACCTTGTATATTTTCTTTTAAGTTCTTACAATAAGTTCAAGTGAACTTAAAATGGAGTTCCTAAAAAAATTGAACGAAAAAGGGATGAGTGAAGATTATATGGGTATAGGTGTCAGTCTATTTTTGTTTGCGGTGTTGATTTTATTTAGTGCTTTCTTCGTAGCTACCGAGTTTGCGATCATTAAAATCCGTTCCAGCCGGGTCGATCAGCTGGTAGCGGAAAACCGTAAAAATGCACTGGCGTTACAAAAGGTCGTCAATAATCTGGATGGCTACCTGTCCGCCTGTCAGCTTGGTATTACGATTACAGCTCTGGGACTCGGCTGGCTCGGTGAACCGACCGTGGTCAAATTGCTGGAGCCTCTCTTTCAACAGCTCAACATCAATGGGGATTTTTCACATATCCTGGCCTTTATTATTTCATTTATCATTGTAACTTACCTGCACGTGGTGATCGGTGAACTGGCTCCCAAAACATTGGCTATCCGCAAAGCGGAGGCCATCAGCCTCTTAACCTCCCCCGTTATCGTGTGGTTTAACCGGATTATGTATCCGTTTATCTGGCTCCTGAACGGCTCGGCCAACCGTCTGGTTCGTCTGTTCGGTCTTCAACCGGCAAGCGAACATGAAGAAGCGCATTCTCAGGAGGAAATTCAAATCATTTTGTCCGAAAGCGTGGAAAGTGGTAAGATCAATAACACCGAATATGGCTACGTGAATCGGATCTTTGCTTTTGACGAGACCGTCGCCAAGGAAATTATGGTGCCACGTACAGATATGGTATGCTTGTTTACGAATCGCTCGCTGAAAGAAAACATGCTGACTATTCATGAAGAGCAGTATACCCGTTTTCCGGTGGCGACAGACAGCAAGGATCAGATCATCGGTATGATTAATACCAAGCAGCTGTTCCTTGAGTATGATCGCAATCCGGAGCTTGTTTTCGATAGTCTGATTCAGCCGATCTTGACCGTTCCCGAGGTTATGCCCGTTAACACGCTGCTGAAACGCATGCAGAAGGAGCAGGTTCATATCGCTCTTCTCGTCGATGAATACGGCGGAACCTCCGGTCTCATTACCATTGAGGACATTTTGGAGGAAATTGTTGGCGAAATCCGAGACGAATTTGACAAGGATGAACGGAAGGAAATCGAGAAACTGACGGAAAACAGTTATTTGATGGATGGTAAAGTATTGCTTTCCGATCTGAGTGATTTGACTGGCATGGCATTGGACGATGAAGACGTGGATACTGTCGGAGGGTGGGTGTATAGCCGGGTTCCAGAACCGAGACAGGGCAAGGAATTCATAGAAGATGATGTGAAATTTATCATTCGTGAAATGGGTAAAAATCGTATTCGTCGGGTGGAAATTATTTTACACCAGAAATCTCCGATATCGGAATTAGAAACGGAATCTGAATGACATATTTTAGGGCAAACGACTCAGGTCGTTTGCCCTGTACGCGTGTAAGGAGGAACTAGTAAAGTGGATATTTTATCATCTATTATTATGGGAATTATTGAAGGACTGACAGAGTTTTTGCCGGTCTCTTCGACGGGTCACATGATCCTGACAGCTGATCTGCTCGGGCTCAACACAGAGAATGATACGGTCAAAACGTTTGAGGTCATCGTGCAGCTAGGTGCTGTAATGGCGGTTGTCGTATTGTATTGGCGCAGATTCCTGAGTTTGTTTGATTTCAGACGCAGAACTTCATCCCAGCCACGCCTTAATCTGCTGCATATTATTTTGGCCATGATCCCTGCGGGGCTGATTGGCGTACTGTTCCGCGATGTAATCAAACAATACCTGTTTGGTCCTGAAACCGTATTGTACAGTTTGGTTATCGGGGGCCTGCTGATGATCGCCGCTGAAAAATTCCATCCGCCTATTAAATCACAAACCATCGATGAAATTACGTACAAACAAGCATTTACGATTGGTTTGTTTCAGGTTCTGGCTCTATGGCCAGGCTTCTCCCGTTCAGGCTCAACCATGTCCGGGGGTTTATTCGCACGTGTGAGTCATACGGCAGCCGCAGAATTTACATTTCTGGTATCTGTTCCAGTCATGCTGGGCGCATCAGGCATTGATATGATCAAAAGTATGGATCATCTGTCCATGAGCGATTTTCCAGTGTTCGCGGCCGGCTTTATTACCGCATTTATCGTCGGAATGCTGGCGATCAAAACATTCCTCGGTCTGCTCAAACGCTTGAGCCTGACCTCATTCGCCATCTACCGCTTCGTACTGGCGGCTGTGTTCTTCTTCATTATTTTGTAAGCCATTATTTGTTGCTTTACATTCAAAAAGGGATATCCGCATGGCATAAATCATCTGCCATGGGATATCCCCTTTTTGATTACACTGAAGCCATATTTACTAAAATGTACATACGTTCATTCCATGCTTGAAGCCTGCGTACAGATTATTGTTTGGATTCCAGCGTGGTCAGATACTCGGAAACTTGTGCTGGTGTTTTGGCGTATTTGCTGTGCAAATGAGCAATTTTTTCGCCGTTGCAGAAAACAAGCAGGCTTGGAATACCGCGCACCTGATTTTCCTCGGCAATCGGCTGGAATTTCTCGGCATCGAGCGCAAAGAAGCGTTTATCTGCGTTTTTCTCAATAATACCGTCCATGAATTGATCCAGTGTCTTGCAATCCGGACACCAGGTTGTATCAAATTTTACGACGGTCAGGCCGTCACCGTTAATCAAGTCCTGATATTGCTGCTGTGATTCAATGCGTTCCATGCGTGTGCCCCTCCTTAGGGTGTATTTATGAACCTCTCCATACTCAAATATGGATGATAAACCTGAGCTTATTCTTATATTGTAATGATTCTTTCATATATTGCAACTGGGACAAGTACACGTTGAACTTATCAGCGGTACTGTGCATCATAACGATTGGCCCGGCTGATTTGCTGCAGTGTCTGCCGCTCCTGTCCGGTTAGCGGCGAGATATCCGCTGCTGCGGTATTATGCTCCAATTGTGCCAATGAGCTTGCACCCGGGATGACAGCAGCGACAGCCGGATGAGACAGGCTGTAACGGATAGCTGTCTGCCCCATGCTGCGATCTGCCCCTGCGAATGCCTTTAATTGCTTCCGCACGTCCAGCAGCTCCGCTTCCTCATAGTCCAGATAGCCCTTGGCTGCCTTTTCTTCCCCTCCATCAGCCAATACGCCGCTGGCGACAGGCCCGCGTGCAATCACACTGATTCCCCGTTCATGTAGCAAAGGCAGCACCTCTTCCTCTGCACGCCGATCCAACAAACTATATTGGTTCATGACACTGACGATATTCGAGCGTTGGGCATATTCTCGAATGACGTGAGGACGAATCGAAGAAATGCCATAATAGCGGATAACGCCCTCTCTTTTGAGCTGTTCAAAGGCCTCAATCGTTTCGTCCATTGGATCGCCAATCGTTCCCCCATGAAGCTGGTACAGGTCGATATAGTCCGTTCCAAGGCGGCGCAGGCTCTCTTTGACCGCAGACAGGATATATGGCTTGGACGGGTCCCATCCCCAGCCCTCCTGCCCCGGTATGCGCCGATTGCCAACCTTGGTCGCCAGGATGACATCCTGCCGTCGCCCACGGATCGCTGCACCGACAATTTCCTCATTGCGCCCGTAATGGTACAGATCGGCTGTATCCAGCAGATTTACACCCTTGTCCAGCGCTTCATGTATCAGGTAAATCCCCTGCTGCTCCTCCGTGCCGATCGACATACATCCCAAGCCAATCTCGCCTACCAGCAAATCCGAAGAGCCCAGACGGTTTTTTTTCATATATGAGTTCCCTCACTTTCATTAGCGTGTAACATCAAATTTTGAATATTACTCTATTATACGCAAAAAATAACCCCAAAGGGCATAGAGACTCCACGATCTCCAATCCTTTGGGGTTATTGTATAAAGTCCGTATTCCATTTGTGCTATCGGAACAACCATTTGATGGCCTCGGGGAATTGACGCTGGAAAAAATCCACTCGATGCACCGCATCCTCATCCAACACGAGAAGAACATCCTTTTCATCAAGCCCCTGTCCCAGTAGCGCTTCACGTGCCTGAAGGGTTAACGAAACCATATCTTTCTGCACATTCGTTTTCCCCTCACCTTCACGCGTCCCGACGGATACGTAAAATTGATGTGTACCAACCGCTCCAGTTGCAAAAGAAGCAGACTGCATATAGCCGATCATGCCCGGATACCAATAGGAGCCTGAAATCGAGCCGATGCGCCCAAATACGTCCGCATATCGAAAAGCGGCATACATAGAAATCAATCCGCCCAGCGAGGCGCCGATGAGGCCTGTATGCTCCGGTCCGGTTTGAACCGGAAATTCCGCCTCGACGTATGGCATGACTTGTGTCACTATAAATGCCAGATAAGCATCTCCACCCCCGCCAAAGGCAGGTCTTCCTTCTACTAGAGCTGCCACCTGCCAAGGTGTATAATCATCCAGCCGATTGACGGGCTGAATGCCTACCAGCACGACACAGGGGAGCTCCCCCGCAATAAAACGCCGCTCCAACTCATCCAGACTGCTTAGAAATAATGAACTGCCATCCTGTACATACAGTACAGGATAGAGCTCATTTTCTTTCGCGAAGACAGGAGGCGTATAGATGTGTACAAGGTACTCATCTAATAAAACATCATCTATAGTTCCTTTCATTCTACTCAGTCTCCACTTTGTAAAACATGAAATTACTGCAACGCAGCGTCGATTTCCTTGATCATTTCAGACACTGATTCCAGACCGTTGCCTGACAAATACCAGTAGTTTGGATTAAGGTACACAATATGGCCGTTTTTATAAGCGTTCGTTTTCTTCACCAGTTCATTTTCAAGCGTTTGTTTGCCTGAAATCTGTTCCTTACCTTCTTCTACCACCACAGCCCCGCGGTCAACGACAAAGATATAATCCGGATTTTTTTGCTGTACATATTCAAAAGAAACCTTTTGTCCATGCGTGGATACTTTAATGTCAGGATCTACAGGTGTGACGCCAAAAGCATCATGAATGATGCCAAAGCGGGAATTAGGTCCGTATGCGCTCAGACTGCCTTCATTCGTCAATACAATCAGGCCTTTGGCCTTGCTCGCTACAGCCTTGTCGTGTACAGCCTTGATGGAGCTGTCAATCGCAGCCAGTTCCTGTTTGGCAGCATCCTCTTTG
The DNA here is from genome assembly GCF_002240415.1 of Paenibacillus kribbensis. NCBI lineage: Bacteria > Bacillati > Bacillota > Bacilli > Caryophanales > Paenibacillaceae > Paenibacillus > Paenibacillus kribbensis. Next base: position 846,259 of record NZ_CP020028.1, on the reverse strand, counting down.
TTAAAGATTTGGCCCATCAGCTCTACATTTTTCTTGAAGGAGTTCACAAAATCCTTGGTATCTACGGCTACCGAAATGGTCGGTGCAATTTTGCTTAACTCCTTGTAGGCATCTGCCTGTCTGCCGCCAATAATAATCAATTCAGGAGACAAATCGCTGATTTTCTCGTAATCCGGTTCAAACAGCGTACCAGCACTTGCATATTTGGAATCCTTATATTTGCTCAAATACGTAGGAAGATCCTGCTGTGCTACCGCCGCAACGTCAACACCCAGCTTGTCCAGCGTATCCAGCGCGCCAAAGTCAAAAACGACGACGTTTTTCGGATTAACCTTGACCTTCACCGGGTTTTCATCCAGTGCATGTTTAACTTCGATCGTTTTGGCTTCGGTTGTTGCAGCAGAGGATGAGTCGTTACCCGTCGTCTCCTGAGCAGCCGGAGCTGCTTTACCACAGGCTGATACAATCAGCACCAACACCAGCATCAACGTGAGAAGCATCATATTTTTCTTCATTATTAATTCCTCCTAAGTGAAATACACACAAATTTTATGATCACCGATCTGTTGAATCGGAATATCCATATCGTACAAATCTTGTAATACCTGGCTGTCAATCATCTCATCGACGGTTCCTTGCTTTAGCAGCCTGCCGTCCTTCATGCCCACAATATAGTCCGAATAACAGGACGCAAAGTTGATGTCGTGAAGCACCACCAGAATCGTTTTGCCCAAATCATCCACCAGATTGCGCAGCGTCTTCATAATCTGAACCGAGTGCTTCATATCCAAATTGTTCAACGGCTCATCCAGCAGTATGTAGTCCGTGTCCTGGGCCAGAATCATGGCAATAAAGGCCCGCTGCCGCTGTCCGCCACTAAGCAAATGAATGTGCTTGTCCTTCATATCCTCCAGCCCCATATAAGCCAGGGACTGCTCCACCATTTTGCGATCCTCGCTGTTCAACCTGCCCTTGGAATACGGAAACCGGCCGAAGCTCACCAGTTCCTTCACGGTTAGGCGGATATTCACATCATTCGTCTGTTTTAAAATAGATATCTTCCGCGCCAGATCCTCGCTTTTGGTCACGCTCATCGCCTGCCCATCAATGAGGATTTCTCCTTCATCGCTGTCTGTCAGGCGACTGATCATCGACAACAAAGTGCTTTTCCCCGCGCCGTTGGGGCCAATAAAGGAGGTGATGGTGCCTTTCGGTACGGTGACGGATACCTGATCCACCACATTTTTATTCCCGTAGCGTTTGGATACGTTTTTGACTTCTACCATGATTTATTCTCCCGCAGCAAAAGATACAGGAAGTACACCCCCCCGATAAAGTTAATAATGACGCTGACCGTTGTCGATAAGTCAAAGACTCGCTCTGCCAGCAGCTGGCATCCAGCCAAGGCGATAACACTGACCAGGATGGAGGCCGGAATAATATAACGATGCTGATAGGTTTTCATCACCTGATAGGCTACATTCGCCACAATCAGCCCGAGAAACGTAATCGGCCCGACAAGCGCTGTAGAAATGGAAATAAGAATGGCTACGATAACCAGCAATCTTTTGATGATAAAACCGTATGGAAGCCCCAGGTTAATCGCATGCTCCCGCCCAAGCGACAGCACATCCAGATACTTGATGAACCGCCACGCATAGGAAAATACAAGCACAAGGATCACCACAGATAGCCACAGCAGCTCAGTATTCACATTGCTGAAACTAGCGAAGCTTTTGTCCTGAATTTTGGCATATTCGTTCGGGTCAATCAGCACTTCCATAAAGGTGGACAGACTGTTGAACAGCGTACCGAACACCAGACCAATCAGCAAAAGCACATAAATCCCGCGTCCATCCTTGCGAAAAATTAATTTGTACAGCAGACCCGCAAACAGCACCATCAAGCCCACGGACAACAAAAAATTCAGCTCTCTGCTGGTCGAAATAAACGGCACCGAGCCAAACGCAAACACAATGGTCGTCTGAATCAGCATATACAGTGAATCCAGCCCGATAATACCCGGAGTCAAAATTTTGTTATTTGTAATTGTCTGGAAAATAACCGTTGCAAAAGCAATCGATCCACCTGTCAGGATGAAGGCTGCGATCTTTTTCAATCGTCGCGGCAGCGCGTAGTGCCAGGTGTGCGGAAGATCTACAAACACAAAAGCAGCAATCAGCAGCAGCGCGGCGGCAGCTAATATTCCGATTTTTAATTTAGGATTCATAGGCCCTTCTCCTCAACAGCAAATACAAGAACAGCGCGCTCCCGATCACACCCACGGTAAGCCCCACAGAGATTTCATACGGATAAATGATGACCCGTCCCAAAATATCGCAAAACAGCACAAAAATAGCACCAAGAATCGCTGTATGAGCCAGGCTTTTTTTCAGATGATCCCCCATGTACATGCTGACCACATTGGGTACAACCAGCCCCAGAAAGGGAATTGTCCCCACAGTTAAAATGACAACAGAGGAAACCAAAGCCACAATCACCAGACCCATATTGACGGTGCGCCTGTAATGCACGCCTAAATTTGCCGCAAAATCCTCGCCCATACCTGCAATTGTGAAACGATTCGCATAGATGTACGCCAACACAACCAAAGGAACACTAAGGTACAGCATTTCGTAGCGACCGCTCATAATCAGAGAAAAATCCCCCTGCATCCACGAGGAAATGCTCTGGATCAGATTGTATTTATAAGCAAAGAAGGTCGTCACTGAATTCAAAATGCCTCCGAACATCAAACCAACCAGCGGGATAAATACCGGGTCCTTGAAACGAATCTTATCCAGTATTTTCATAAAAACAAGTGTCCCGGCAAGAGCAAAACTGAAGGCTGCCAGCATTTTCGTCCAAAATCCAGCCGCTCCAAACACCATGATCGCAATCAAGACACCCAAGCGTGCCGCATCCATCGTCCCTGCGGTAGTAGGCGATACAAACCGATTCCGGGTAAGCTGCTGCATGATCAGCCCGCAGATACTCATACTCGCTCCTGCGATAATAATGCTAATCAACCGTGGAAGTCTGCTAATCAGGAGCACCTGCGCCTGATCATCGGTTAAGCGGAACAAATCGAGCGGAGTTACATCATGAACACCGATAAAAACCGAGGCAAAGGCCAGTACCAGAAAAGCCAGTATTAAATAACGCAATTTCATGTTCTAACCAAGGGAGCCTGTTCTCCATAACCCTGTACCAAGCTTCGGCCCTTTCCTCCCTTCAATAATGATAATCATTATCAAAATGAACTAGCATAAATTATAGCAGTGATATCGTATCTGTCAAATTTTTTTGAAATGAATAAACCATGCAAAAAAGCCGCCGGGGGCATCCCGACAGCTTGCTCTGTCTGAATTGAGAAGTTAAAAACGGGGAACCTGCGGCTTCCAGGTTCATGCCCAACTTCTCTCCAACCTTCATCATCCGATGGTTGCTTGACCATCATGGCTTCACTACTGAACTCGCACCTTATTCGCACCAGGCTGAATTTCGGGTGGAATAGGACATACGTAAGGCTGATCCCCGAGTCTGGCCCGCAAGTCAGCCTGCGCCTTCGCTACCAGTTCCGGATGCTCCAGCAGCTCGGCGGCCGTAGCAGCCATGACCTTGGCGGCATGCAGCATGCCCTTGTGGCCGATGGAGGTCGCACCTGAGGCAACCCACTGCCATGTATGCGCCTGTGTTCCTACAGGAAAACAAGCGGTCGTGCACTGTACGGTCGGTGTAATCCAGCTTACGTCGCCGACATCGGTTGATCCATACAGCGGCTCGGTGCCTGTATAAGGCTGAAGAATATCAGCCATATCCTTATCGCGCAGGCCCGGATATTTGACCAAGATCCCTGCGCGTTCCTGCTCATCCAATGTCGTACGTATTTCGGCAGCATAGGCCAGTTCTTCCGCCGTAAATTCCGGCACGCCCAGTTGCTCGAACACGCGGTACATGGTTTGCTCCAGCACCGGGCTAGGCATCAGGTTGGAGCATGCCTTGTCAAATACGATTTCAACCTCCGTACCCGTCATCAGTGCCGCGCCGCGAGCAATATCGCAGACCCGCTTGTAAATATGCTGCACCTGTGACGCTTGCGGTGCCCTGATCAGATACAGCACTTCCGCATTCGCCTGCACCACATTGGGAGAAAAGCCTCCGCTGTTCGTGATTGCATAATGCAGGCGCGCGTCCTGCACAATATGCTCGCGCAAATAGTTTGCGCCAATGTTCATAAGCTCAACGGCATCCAGCGCACTGCGGCCCAGATGTGGAGCGGCGGCGGCATGTGCGCTTTTGCCTTTAAACCGAAAATAAACCTGCACATTGGCCAATGTGCTCACAGACATAATGCTGTTATAGTCCATCGGATGCCAGCACAAAGAGAAATCAACATCATCAAACAATCCTGCGCGCGCCATAAACGCCTTGCCCGAACCGCCTTCTTCACCCGGACAGCCGTAGTAACGGACCGTTCCCGACAATCCGTTCTGCTCTATCATGTTCTTAAGGGCCAACGCTGCGGCCAAAGAAGCCGAACCAAGCAAATGATGACCACAGCCGTGACCATTGCCTCCCTTTTCTACTGGCTCCTGCCGGGCTATGCCTTTATGCTGGCTAAGTCCCGACAAAGCATCATATTCCCCGAGAAATGCGATAACCGGCTTACCGCTGCCATAGCTCCCGATGAAGGCTGTTTCAATACCGCCCACACCACGCTCTACAGCGAAGCCCTCCTCTTCCAGACTGCGGCATAACAGCTCGGCAGATTGATATTCCTCGAAGCGTGTCTCTGCAAATTGCCATATTTGCTCGCTAATTCGAATGATTTTATCCCGTTGTCGTTCAATATCTTCGGATAATAGCTCTATATGCTTCATGACTGGTGTCCACCTTTCTCAGCGAAGCGTCCGCCTAGCCAGCCGCTCCAGCAGTTCTACGCTGCGTGGCAGCACCTCTTCCTGAATATCAAACTCCGGATGATGGTGAGGGGCGGGCAGATCGCAGCCGATGATCATATACGTGCCCTTTCCTCCCAACTCCTGAACACGCCGAATCATGTAGCTGGCATCCTCACTGCCCAGCGAGCTAGTTTGCCCCATCGCTTTCTGATTCACGAAGCCCTCAATATGCTGTGCTTCCTCTGCTGTCATTTCTGCCAATTCCGGGCTGCATACAATCGGGATTGCGCCGCCGATGACGCGTACTTCATGCTCCAGCTCATGCATTCCTGCACTATGGGCTATGATATTGCGTACCCGTCTCTCCAACTCTTCATTCGTCTGCTCATCCACCGAACGTGTTTCGATGATCATACGCGCGGTTTCAGGTATGATGTTGGCGGCTGTGCCACCTTCCAGCACCCCTACGTTAATACGTGTTTCCCCGGTGCTGAAGCGGGGCAGCGACTGAATGTTCAGCAGCGCGGTGGCCGCGCCTAGCAGAGCATTGTTCCCTTTTTCCGGCGAGGAGCCCGCATGTGACGCCACACCGCGAAAGCGTGCCTCTAGTTTGGTGGACGCTAGAAAGCCTGCCGAGCTGCCGTGAATTTCACCCAGCGGTACATCACAGCCCAGATGCTGGCAAAAAAGCGTATCTACGTCGTCCAGCATTCCTTTGTTCACCATAGCATAAGCGCCTCGAACGCCCTCTTCTGCCGGTTGAAAGATCAGTTTAACCGTGCCCGCGAACTGACGGTCACTTAATCGCTCGGCCAAGCCGAGGCCAATCGTCGTATGTCCGTCATGGGCGCATGCATGCATATGACCTTCATACAGTGAACGGAAGCCTTCGGCCTGCGGCACATGCCGTGTTTCTGTGCTTTCCGTAATCGGGAGCGCGTCCATATCGAACCGGAACGCAACGGTGGGGCCTTCCTGTACTCCCCGCAGGGTACCAACAACAGCCGTATAGCCCCCCTTCATGTGGGCCGCAATAGCAGGGTCCGCTCCATCCCGCAATGCGCGTTCATAAGCGGCCTCCAGCACTTCTTTTTCCGGCAAGCCGCGCACGGAGCTTGGTTCCATCGCGTCCTGTCCATAAATAACCTCGTAGCCGAATTGCCGCAGCAAGCCTACAACCTTGGATGCCGTTCGGAATTCAGTAAAGCCCAGCTCAGGATGACGGTGCAAATCCCGGCGCAGCTCGATCAGATCTAACATATATACCACCTTACCTTTTATATGAAATAGTAGAATTTACAAAATCGCACGTTTCAATTATGACAGACTATAACCGTTCTAACTAGGATAATTTGGGATATACACCCGGTCCAATCGGTAGACCCAGCAGATACCAAACCACGACCAGCAGCGTCCAAACCAAGAAGAAGAAAATAGGATACGGGAGAATGAGAGAGTAATAGGTGCCGAGCTTCGCATCCTTTTTATACTGCTGAAGAAAACCGACAAACAAAGGAATAAACGGAGATACCGGGGCCAGCGGAATGACAGAGGAATCCGCCACGCGGAAAATCATCTGCGCAAAAGCAGGATGATAGCCCAGCACCATAAACATCGGTATAAATACAGGTGCAAGCAAAGACCAAATGGCTGAGCCACTGGCAATGAACATACAGAGGAATGCCGACAGGAAGATCAGGCCAACGAATACAGGCACGCCCGTCAGGTTGATTTTTTCTAAAATATCGGTAATGTACAATGCGATAAAACGCCCCATATTACTCCAATTGAACATGGCTACAAACTGGGACAACGGAAATACCATAATAATAAAGCCTGCCATGTCCTTAATTGGATGGACAAGCAGCTTGGGGATGTCGTTCTGCTCCCGGATTGCTTTGGTCGTGATGCCGTAGGTGATAGCTACAGCGAAAAAGAACAACAGAATCACCGGGACAATGCCTGACAGAAACGGCGAACCCATAATGCCTCCCGTCTCCGGGTTACGTAAAATCCCGTTAGCTGGAACAACCATCACGGCTATAGCGGCAATGTACACCAAGGCGGCAATTCCGGCAGCACGCAGCCCTTTATTTTCACGGGAAGACAGCTTTTCCAGCTTGAACGGGCTCTCCCCGCCTTGATACGTGCCCAGTCGCGGTTCCACAAATTTATCCGTAATCAAACCGGCGAGCAATGTAAGCACAAACACGGAAGTCATCATAAAATACCAGTTGTCCAGCACACTCACAGAAATCGCAGCATTGACTGACTTGGCTACCTCGGTGCTGATACCGGACAAAAGCACGTCTGTCGATACAATCAACAGGTTGGCTGTAAACCCGGAGCCCACACCTGCAATAGCTGCCAGCAGACCAGCGACAGGATGACGTCCAACGGCCAGGAAAATAAGCGCGCCCAAAGGAGGCATGATGACGAGGGCGGCATCCGAAGAAACGTGGCTAAAAAAGGCAATAAATACGACCAAATAGCTGGCATAGCCGGGACGTACGACGAGCGCTATTTTACGAATGACAGCCTCCAGCAGCCCCACCTTATCAGCCAATCCAATCCCCAGCATCAACGCCAGAATAGAGCCTAGCGGGGTAAAGCCGGAAAAGTTTTTGACGATGTTGGGTAATAACCATTGAATGCCTTCGGTACTAAGCAGGTTTTTGACCTGCACCCGTTCATGGCTGATCGGATCAACGGCGGAGGCATGAAAGACAGATAGTACAGCAGTGCCTAATAAAAGAAGAATAATCAAATAGACAAACAGTAAAAAAGGATTGGGCAGCTTGTTACCCACCCTTTCGACCCATCTGAAGATGCCAGTTTGTTGCTCTACGTTTTCCATGTTTGTCCCCCTCTTGGCGCTATTAAGCGAATATTTAACGACTTTTTCGCTTAATGGTTTTGACATATTATATCTTTGGTTTCGAGCCGTTTCAATACTTTTGTTATATTTAATAACATATCAACGTTATATAATTTTTTTATCATGCTAAATTCAAGCAGATTCATCTACAAAAAAAGCTCCCAGAGGTCAGGTTACTTCACCTGTTCTTCAAGAGCTTTCATCAATGCTTTTATAGTTCTATCGCATTCCGTGTTGATTTCGTTACCGCTTGAGCTGATAAATTTTACGCGGCCGTCCACGACTCGTCTGGAGTTCTCCGCCTGTAGCAAGGGCCAGTCCATTTTCCACCAGCCCCAGCATAATGCGCTGTGCATTGCGGACTGTCATGGACAAATCGGCGGCCAAATCCGATGCGCTAAAGCTTCCCCATCCCTTGCGTCGGGCAAGCGCCTCGATTTTGCGATACGTACGGATGCTGACCGCAGCCTGATTTAAGCGATCCAGCAGTTCCCGGTCCTCTGTACGATATTCATACTCCAGTTCATCCTGCCCTCCAGCCGATTCAACCACAGTTCCGTCCGCCCTCACGATGATAATATCGCCAACTTCTCTCTCTTTGGCCGTCTGAATCGCCTTGCGTGCGTGCTGCTCCGCCGAAAGGGCCGTTTCGCCAAAGCCTATGCCAACCGCCACAGGCTGGTCTACCTCTGTCTCCAGCCGAAATACCGCTTCACGCAGAGCAGCAATTTCCCGCTCCATCGCCCCGCGCGAGCCAAATATCTGGTATCGACCATTTCCATTCTCCAGAAGAGAGCCATCCAGCTTGTCACAAAACTCCAGCAGCACACGCTTGATCTCCAATTCCAGCAGCTGTACATAATATTTTGCGCCTGAACGCCCTGACACCTTGTCCAGGTTCTCTATTTCTATGATTTGCACGCCAATCTGGCTATCTTTAAAGTAGGAGGCTCGCTGCTTCTCGATGCTAATACGAAGCGCTTGACGGATTTCCATACGGGTCACATCAATTTTACTGCAGGGCACACCCCGTTCCAGCAGCCTTTTATGCACTGCATGCATACAGGTCAGAGCTGCCTGCGTCTGCCCACTCTCCCACATTTTGATGTGAGCATCGGCTAATTCCGTTTCCTGTTGCTTGTCCCGGTGTCCATCCTGCTTGATCTCGAACATATGGATAGCAAACATGGATTCCGGCAGTTCCAGCTCATCCAGCGATTCCTGCAGGTTAAACTCCTCTAGCTCCACCATATCCAGCGATATGCGCTTAATTGCAGGAGATGTATCCTTTAAAAGATGGAGAATCCCTTTGTACAGGCTGGCTCCTGTCGGGGAGCAATATACGATACTATCAGAGTCTTTAAGCTGCGGTTTCACTGCCATGTAAGGAATAGGTCCGGTAAAAAGCCATCCACTCACCTCTCCACGGTGAGCCGGGATGATAGCCGCTGCTTCCACCAGATTTTCATACGGATAAGGGATTAGCTTCGCCGTATCTGCATACTCACGCCCCACCTCTATGATCCGATCAATTGAGGGTTTCGGACCCACTACTCCAATCGTATACATGAAAATACTCCTCCTGATCTGTATGCAGGACGGCGGTTATTGATCCTACGCCTGTCTTTGGCTATATCGTAGCTGTTTTATCGAGGAGTAGCAAGGTGTGTGCAGAGTGTGGTGGGAATGGTGAGTGTGGTGGGTTTCGTGGGAAGTGGCGCTGCGCGAATGATTTGATCTTACGATCGCTGTTGCCACGGGATTCTTTGGATTGGATGGGACATAAAGTGGTAAGAATCCCGTGGCAAAGGCGAACGCTGACGCTTCTACAGATTCAAATCCTCCGCTTCGCTGACTTCCCGCCATTCCACTACCACATCTGCGTGGGGAGGTAAGGTAGTTGAAAAACGGATTTCATCGCTTCGCTTGATTCAATTTATTTTTAACTACATTACTACGTTACTACATTATTACATTATTAATGCTCTATATAATAAACTCGAAAAATGAACATAAAAACGGAGTAGGCGGAATGGTGCTGTACAAGCGGGGCGGTGGCGATGGGAAGCACCATCCGGCTGCGTAGTGGCGCATAGGTAACTATTAAGTCGATTTTTTTTATTTTTTGATGTGTTGACAAACAACCAAAAATCATTTATCTTAATATCAAGATAATAAATTATAAAGAAAAGTTAACGACTGTTTATTTTACTTTGAAAAAACGAATCATATAAAAACCAAGGAGGACAATGACATGAAACTGTTAGGATTGCATCACGTATCGGCGATTACAGCGGCGGCGGCTAAAAATGTTGATTTTTATACTCAGGTTATGGGGCTTCGGCTGATCAAGAAAACGGTGAACCAGGATGATGTTAGCGTGTATCACCTCTTTTACGGAGATGAGCGTGGAACTGCGGGGACGGAAGTTACATTTTTTGAAATTCCACATGCCGGACAAACTCGTACAGGGAATAACAGCATTTCGGCACTCTCCCTGCGCGTACCAAATGACAAGGCACTGGATTACTGGAAAAACCGCTTTGAGCAGTTGGATGTAAAACATGGCGAAATTACGGATCAAGCGGGACGCCTGGCGCTTTCGTTCGAGGATTTTGAAGGACAACGCTTCTTCCTCGTTTCGGATGAGCATGATAACGGTGTGCGCGGCGGGACGCCTTGGGAGAAAAGCCCTGTCCCTGCCGAATACGCCATTGTGGGACTTGGCCCGGTTCATCTGACCATTCCCAAAGCGGAGAATACAATTCTCATTCTTGAACAGGTTATGGGCTTCCGCAAAAAGGACTCCTATCCTTCTCCCGTTGCCGGACAGCCGGATGTGGTCATTTATGAGACGGGTGAAGGCGGTACCGGAACTGAAGTTCATCTGGAAGAACGCAACGACCTCCCACAAGAGCGGCCAGGACGAGGCAGTGTGCATCACGTAGCCTTCCGTGTTGAAACCGAGGAAGAGCTTAAAGAATGGGTAGAACGTATTAGCCAGTTGCAAATTTCCAACTCTGGCTTTGTTGATCGCTTTTATTTCCGTTCCTTGTACTTCCGTGAGCCCAACGGCATTCTGTTTGAATTGGCTACCGATGGACCCGGCTTTGACACCGACGAGGAATTGGAGTTTTTGGGAGAATCCCTGTCGTTGCCGCCATTTTTGGAGCCGCGCCGCGAATCTATTGAGGCTAATCTCAAGCCGCTTAACACCAAACGTTAATTGAATTTTCATTTGCACAAAAGGGCATTCCGCCACCTGCAAGCTTTTAGCTTTGACAGGTAAGCGAAATGCCCTTTTTAGCTATGCTTACAGCTTTTTATCATCCACGCTGTTCAGCCACGCTTCGATTTCTCCGATCACAGAGGCGATACAGCCGTCCTGGAACGGCGAGATCAGTCCAGCCAGCTCAACCAATCCGGTAAAAGATCGGCTCCCCCCGGCACGGCACAGCTTCAAATAATCCTCCCACGCCGCTGTCCGGTCGATGCTCATACGTTTCCAGAACTGGAATGCGCACAATTGCGCGAGTGTGTAGTCAATATAGTAGAACGGGGATTGAAAAATATGCCCCTGCTTGTGCCAAAATCCGCCCTGCTCCAGATACTCATTGCCTTCATAGTCCAGATGCGGTTTATACTTGCGTTCAATGGAGCGCCATGCGCTTTTACGCTCGGCCGGTGTCCAATCCGGATGCTCATATACGGCATGCTGGAATTCGTCTACGGCTACGCCGTAAGGTACGAACAGCAACGAAGAGGACAGATGTTCAAAGTGATATTTGTCCGTATCTTCTTCAAAGAACAGCTTCATCCAAGGCCATGCGAAAAATTCCATACTCATGGAATGGATCTCAGCCGCCTCCATCGTTGGCCAGTGATACTCCGGAATTTCAAAATGGCGGCTCTCATAGACCTGGAAGGCATGACCTGCTTCATGCGTCAATACGTCGATGTCACCGGATGTACCATTAAAATTGGAGAAAATAAACGGCGTACCATATTCGCTCAAAAAGGTACAATAGCCACCGCTTTGCTTACCCTTTTTGCTGATCAAGTCCATTAATTCCCGTTCGATCATAAAGCTGAAAAATTCATGTGTTTCCGGTGAAAGCTCCTCATACATACGTGCTCCATTACGAAGGATCCACTTCGGGTCACCTTTTGGCGTAGGGTTGCCTGACAGGAAGTTGAAGCCTTCATCATAATAGCGCAGCCGTTCCACACCGATGCGCTCGCGCTGACGCTCCTTCAGCTTGGTTGCCAGGGGAACAATGTGCTTCAGCACCTGCTCGCGGAAATTGGCAACCATGGTGGCATTGTAATCTGTACGTCCCAAACGGGCATAGCCCAGTTCTACGAAGTTGTCGTAGCCCAGCTTATGTGCCATGCGTGTGCGTACCTTGACCAGTTCATCATAAATCCGATCCAGCTCGTCCTCATGCTCGCTCATAAATTGATATTTGGCCTCGGATGCTTGTTTGCGTGTTTCCCGGTTGGTATCCAATTCAAATGGCAAAAGCTGCGCCAACGTGCGTTCTTGTCCTTCAAACTGGATCTTGGCAGACGCAATGAGCTGGGCATATTCGGAGGTCAGCTTATTTTCCTGCTGCAAATCCTCAATAATATCCGGGTGGAACGACTTGAGTGCTACCTCGGCAATACTGAACAGCTGGCTGCCCCATTGGCTCTCCAGTTCGGCTCTGAACGGAGAGTCCACCAATGCCCGGTAGTAATCCGTTACATACTCCTGGATTACCGGCATGAAATCATCAGCATACTCTTGCTCCGCTTTGTAAAAGGCATCCTCCGTATTAATGGAGTGCCGAACTTCCACCAATTGCAATTGCGTTTCCACATGACTGCGCAGCTTGTTAATCGCATGAATCACTTCATTTTGACGTTCTACGCTGTCTGCCTCGCGAAACTGCTGCAACAGCGTTTTAAACCGCTGTTCAATTTCAGGCTGCTCTGGTCGGCTGTAGGCCATTTGGCTGAATAATGTCATTGCTTTCGTTCCCCCCTTAGTGTAATAAACCTGATGCCTATTATACAGTACGATTAGACAAAACTGGAAGCAATAGCTCAAAAAAAAGACAACCTCAAAAGCCGCAATACCAAGTACTGCGGCTTTTGAGGAGCCAGGCTGGCTCTTATCTCATAGATATCTTTGCCTCAAGCAATTATTATATATATGCAGCCTAATGGAGATTTATAAGACCTCTTTGTTATGCTTATTGATTTTGTATACTTATTGATTTTGTAAACGGTGTGCAGCATGTAGGGTCGGACCAACGAATTCATTCAGCTTGAAGCTGCCTTCAATGGCCTGTGTGATAAATTTCTTGGCCTGATCCACCGCTTCACGTACAGTCAGCCCTTGGGCTAAACCAGCCGTTACCGCTGCGGAAGTGGTGCAGCCTGCACCATGGGTAAAGCTCGTTTTTACTACATCCGCTTCAAACCAGTCAAAAGTGATTCCGTCATACAGCAGATCCATCGCTTTGCCTGCGCGAATTTTACCACGATCCTTGATCAGCACGTGCTTCGCTCCGCGCTCATGGATAATGGCAGCCGCTTCCTGCATCTGCTCCAGCGTCGTGATGGGTCCATTCTTCGCCAGCTGCGAAGCCTCGAACAAGTTCGGCGTTACCAGGTCAGCGCCAGGAATTAACAATTCCAGCATCGCCTCTGTATTTTCCGGCTGAAGCACTTCATCCGTACCTTTGCAGACCATAACCGGGTCAATGACGATCCGCTTCAGATCATGCTTTTTCAAATGGCTGGCTACCAGCTCGATAATATCAACGGAACCAAGCATTCCGGTTTTCATCGCATCAAAACCGATACCTTCCAATACAGTGCGCAGTTGTGCTTCTACCACATCCAACGCAACAGGATATACAAGATGGTCCCAGGTTTTAGGTCCCATCGCAACTACGGTTGTCAATACGGTCATGCCATATACGCCAAGCTCCTGAAAGGTTTTCAGGTCTGCCTGAATACCCGCTCCTCCGCTTGTGTCGGAGCCCGCTATCGTTAATGTTTTGGGAATCGTCATTTGTACATGCTCTCCTTCACTTTCTGTGCTGCATTTATCCTAATCCCGCATACGAAACTTGTCAACGCACCAAAGCGTCTTTTCCATGCCAAAAGTCACAAAAATCAGCAACAGCTAAAAAACGAGGACATTCCCCTCTGGAACGGGAACATCCTCGTAAGTGTTATATGAAGAGCTCGCATGAATTGGAATTACGAATATCCACCGGTACTGTGATCATAGGCATGATTCTTTTCATTTTTCCGTACGCCGAGACAGAGGCTTTGATACAAATGCTGCTGTTCCGGAGTAGCAAAATTCCGGTGCTGCTCAAATAGGGCCATACAACCGATGATATGCTCGGTATAGCTATTATCTACAGACAGCTGTAAGCAGTGCAGTGCTTGTCCCAATCCCTCAGAGAAATCTCCCTTTCGAAAATGATATTCCGCATACACCTTGCAAAAGGATGCAAAGCGAAATGCATTAAAGTGCTTGTGATAATGAGTGTCCCATTGTTCCGGTGCAAGCTCCCAGAAGCTCTCGAGCTGCTGACTGAACAGTCCCAGCTCTGCATCCACAAAATAACCGAACCGGTTCGCTGATTCAAGCAATGTGTTCAAGCCTTCCAGCGTCTCATCCGGATGCTCGCGCAAATAAGTAATATACTCATAGATTGCAGAAGTGTTACCCATTTTAATTTCAATACAAAGTCGATTGCCCCGAGCATATACACGGTGCATTTCGACTACTTTCCAGCCTTCCTCGTCCAAGCCCTCAAGCCAGCTTAAATCTGCATAACCTTCAATCCATTGCTTGGATTCCTCATATCTGCCCTGAAACTCATAGCAGCTAGCCTTTAGCAGATGCCCCTGGGCATAGTAATAAACGAGCGGCTTAAGCAGCTCCAGGTGTTCATCCCCAAATCGATTCCGATTACGATACAATGCCTGCGCCAGTTCTCTTAGCTCATCCGCATACATTTCCATCTCGGACCATTGCATTTTTGACGCAAACACTTGGGACAGCATATGTAAGCCTTCCAATGCGTATGTTTCCGGTAGACGGCTGCGGTATAAATGGAATTGTACAGCAGCCTTCAAGTTCCGCTTGTTATCCTTAATCTGAACCTGGAAAATACGAAAATAGCTGATCGCCAAGCGTTCGGAATGGGTATACTTCTCACTCTCGATAACACAATCATACAGAAGCATGGAGGCTTCATATCGAACATTCTCAAACATCTCTTCTGCTGTCTCAAAAATAGCCGGAATATTCGATAAATCATCCATCAGATAGCCAAGCACACTACGTATGCAGTCCAGCTTGTTCAACTCCGAGCAACGGAGAAGAAACGGACGCAGCCTTCGCCAGTGCGGCAAGGAATGAACAAAGCATTCATCCACATACATCTCGAACAAAGCTCCTTCTTCCAATCCCATGGCCTCGGTGATTAGATCAAGCTGATTAACTGAAATGGGCCGTGGAGGGTTCCGGTTAAGAATACCGCTGAGTGTACCCGGATTTACCTTGGAAGCATCTGCAAAACACTGCATCGAAATACCTTCACTTTGAATATACTTTTCAATTTCTGCGCGAATCGTGGTGTTTTTTTCCAAAGGGACACCCCCTCAAACGAATGATAGTGACTTTATCATTACCTTTTAAACCAAAATTTGTTTAATCAAAGTATATGTCTAATTATACGGGAGGTCAACAACTTAAACGCGACTCCAGACATATAAAATCACGAGTTTCGTACGATATTAAATCCGTTTTGTGAAAAAAGACCGCCCCCAAAGGTTTGGTCTGTTGATGTGTCGTGATGCTGTAGACTTAGGAGGGTAGAGAATATTCAGGTATTGATTTACAGACGGCCGAAATCAATAGCAAACTTGGCGTACCCTTCTATGGTTAATCCTTCATAAAGCAGCTCCGGATAGGCTTGAGCGGCCTTTATGGCTTGCGGCGAGCTCAGAAATGTCACATGTGGACGCCCTTCCCATGGCACAAGGGACCAGTGGTCATCTGCTTTGGGCGCCAATGTCTTCATATGCCGTACATATTCGGTCAATACATGCCGATTTTCATCCGGTGCAGCAAGTACAATTCGTTCTCCACCCGGATTAACGAGCGTGGAGGTGAACGCGCGATAGTTGTTCGTAACCACCAGATAACTCCGCTGCATATCCATCGGCTCTCCTTCGTAGGACATATGAAGAATTCTGTGCGCATCCGGCACCTTTAATTTCCCGACAATATCATATCTGGCAGGCTGCGTTACATCAATTTGATACCTGATCCCGTCGATGATATCAAAATTAAAGCTCGGAAAATCAGAATCAATCAGCTCTTGCTCATGTTCTGTCAAAGGATCAATCTGTCGGAATTGTCCGGCAGACCACTCAAGCCATTCCCGAATTTCCGCCCCGGTCAGCCGGACGACATGCAGCGTATTCGGAAAGTTATACAGATCGGCGATATGCTTGATCGCCAACATCCCTGCCGGAATATCGGTGTAGTAAGACGGGCCGTATCTGCCGCCTGTTTTAAATGGAGCCGCTGCCGACAGAACGGGTAGATCCTCGTACTCGCTCCCTTGCATCTGCTGCTTCACATACCAAATTTGTGCATCATTTACGAGTTGAACCGAAGCATCGTCCATGACTTGGGCAAAGAAGCTGTTCACCGCCACCGTTATCCGACCGACAGGAGCGCGAATATACTCCAGCGTCCCGGCGTGCTCCTCTGCTACCGACAGCTGAATTTCAGCATCCGGTTGTACCAGCGCTTCCTGCCGTACCGGATCATACACCGGGCGTACCTCGGCAGAGGATGCGGCCACTTCCCACTTTCCATCCATAAGAAAAAGGTCGAGGTCAATAATCCCCAGATGATCCCCCCAGAAGCCCGGCTCTACCGCCGGAATCTCGTGGATAGTGCCTCGCTCCGTATCAACACCCGTTTTACCGACAAACGAAGGTCCGGGGAATACTTTATGCGCATGACCAAACAGAATAGCGTCAATCCCCTCCACTCTGCTCAGTGGCAGCACCGTATTTTCCATATATGGCGTTTCAGGAATATCCTCAAAGCCCGCATGGGGCATGGCAATGATCAGATCGGCTCCCTCTGCCCTCATTTTGGGAATGAACCGTCTTGCTGTTTCCAGCACGTCCTTGACGATGATTTTTCCCTCCAGCCACGCCTTGTCCCATTGCATAATTTGTGGCGGTACAAAGCCGATGACTCCCACCTTTAAAAGATGCTTGCCGCCTGCTTCATCCTCCACCGTCTTGTCCAGCAGCAGATAAGGTGTGAAATAGTTTTGTTCATTTTCTCCCGCCACATATATGTTGGCATTTATATAAGGAAATTGTGCTCCCTGAAGGCAGGTCTGCAAATATTCCAATCCATAGTTAAATTCATGATTTCCGATATTCCCTGCCTCGTATCCTAAAAGATTCATCGCTTTGTAAGCAGGATGTACAGCGCTGGGGTCCTGTTGAAGACGCTGCACAGCATAATCTCCCATCGGATTCCCCTGAATGACATCCCCGTTATCCAGCAGGAGATGGTTGGGCACCTCAGACCGGGCTGTTTGAATCAAGCTGGCGGTTTGCGCCAGACCATACTGCAGCGTTTCCTCATCTGCATAATAATCATAATTCCACAAGCTGACATGCAGATCCGTCGTAACCATGATGCGGAATTTCACCCTTACCGGACCTGACGTTTCCACACATATCACTTCATTTGTTTCCAATCCTGTTCTCTCCCTCAGCTTCGGTCATAAAGATTGAACAAGTCTAGCAGACCACTATTAAGAGAATGTTAAGTGAATGAACGCCAGCAACCATATCATAAATTTTACATTATTTTTACCAAAGTCAGGAGTGATTTTAACCCTGGCCGCCGGACTAGCTGTTAAGATTTGGCTGACTTCTTTAATTACTATGTTTTAGGGGGAAATTATTTTGTTCAAAAAAGCACTGACCTTGTGCATGACTTTCACACTGGCGGCAGGTCTGGCCGCTTGCGGCTCCAATGCAAGCAACAACAGCGCGTCGACTCCAGGCACAGATGGTACGAAAAGCGAAAGCACAGCCTATGTTCCTACAGAGCTAAAGGTACAGTTCGTTCCTTCCCAAAATGCAGATACACTCGAAGCCAAAGCCAAGCCGCTCGAAAAGCTGCTGGGGGACAAGCTTGGAATCCCGGTAAAAGTCACCGTATCTCCTGACTACAACACGATTGTGGAAGCCATGTCCTCCAAACAGGTTGATGTAGGTTTCCTTCCACCGAATGCCTATGTTCTGGCACATGATAACCGCAAAGCAGCCGATTTGCTGTTGCAGGCCCAACGCTACGGCATTGAAGATGCCACAGGCAAGGACACAGCTGAAAAAGTAAACTTTTATAAAGCGATGATCGTGGTCAAAAAAGATTCTCCGATTAAAACCCTGGCTGATCTGAAGGGCAAAAAAGTCGGCTGGCAAAATGTAACCTCCTCCGCAGGCTACGTGTATCCCGCAGCAGAGCTGAAAAAAGCGGGCGTGGACCCGGACACGGATGTACAGGGTGTAACGATCAAAGGCCATGATGCTGCTATTCTGGCGCTGCTGAACGGTCAGGTTGATGCTGTAGCTGTCTTCCAGGATGCACGCAACACGGTGAAGAAGGAAATACCGGACGTATTTGAAAAAACACGCGTTATCCATTACACGGCTAAAATTCCGAATGACACGGTCAGCGTGCGTTCCGATATGGATCAAGCGTGGAGAGACAAAATCAGCCAAGCCTTTATCGATATCGCCAATGATCCAGAAGGCGGCAAAATCATTAAAGAAATTTACACGCATGTAGGCTATGAAAAGGGCGACGATAAAAACTTCGACTCTGTACGTGAATATGCCGAAGCCGTCGGCCAAGCGGTGAAGTAATACAAACACGCGGGGAATTGTAATGAAGCAGCAGCTACAAAACAGGCATTACGAATGACAGGGCAGCACCGTCCATGTATTCATGGCGGTGTTGTTTTCATTCCACCCCATCGGGGGAGAAAGTGGGAAGTATATGATCGAATTCCGTAACGTATCGAAAACGTACCCGAATGGCACCAAAGGGTTGAACAATATTAATTTGACGATTAAAGAGGGCGAAATGGTCGTTATTGTCGGCTTGTCCGGTGCAGGCAAGTCCACCCTGCTGCGTTCCATCAACCGTCTGCATGACATTACCTCCGGTGACATTGTCGTGGGCGGCAGGTCTGTTACGTCTGCCGGAAGCAGCGAGCTGCGGCGCATTCGCCGCGACATTGGCATGATCTTTCAGAGCTTCAATCTGGTGAAGCGCTCGACCGTGCTCCGCAATGTACTCTCTGGACGCGTCGGCTATCATTCGACGCTCAGAACCATTCTCGGCCTCTTTCCGAAGGAAGATGTCGAGCTGGCACTAGCGGCGCTGGGACGCGTGAACATCCGCGAAAAAGCCTACAGCCGGGCTGATGAGCTGTCAGGTGGCCAACAGCAGCGTGTATCCATCGCCCGTGCGCTGGCGCAGGAGGCCAAAATCATTCTGGCGGACGAGCCTGTCGCATCGCTTGATCCCTTGACCACTCGCCAGGTCATGGACGACCTCCAGCGGATCAACCGTGAAATGCGGATTACGACCATCGTCAATCTGCATTTCATTGATCTGGCGCGCGAATATGCGACGCGGATTATCGGACTGCGCGCGGGGGAGGTCGTCTTTGACGGCACGCCAGAGGAAGCTACGGACGAGGCCTTTGCGGAAATCTACGGCCGGGCTATCAAGCACGATGAGCTGTTGGGAGTGGGATCATGAAACCCGACTCTACAGCCCGGCAGCTCTCTTCGACGCCGCCGTCACCGCATGCCGGGCCACCGCAGCCAGGCATGCGACCTGCAGGGCCACCCTTGCCGGGGCGTTACAAGCGTTACGCCACCTGGATGATTTTTATTGTGGTACTGGTTGCCTGCTCCATTCATACGGATGCCACGCCTTACCAGTTGATCGTCGGATTGCCCGAGATGGGCAAGCTGCTGGGCGAAATGTTCCCGCCTGACTGGAGCTACCTGCCCACCATCTGGAAGCCGATGCTGGAAACGATCCAGATCGCCATCGTCGGCACGACACTGGGGGCTATACTGGCTATCCCTGTCGCGTTGCTATGTGCCTACAATGTGATGCCGCGCAAGCTGATTTCGCTGCCGATGCGCACGATTCTAAATCTGGTGCGGACGATACCGGATTTGCTGTTCGCCTCCATCTTTGTAGCCGTGTTCGGCATCGGTCCGTTTGCAGGGATGCTCGCCCTGCTCTTCTTCTCCTTTGGCATCATAGCCAAGCTGACATTCGAGGCGATTGAAGCCATTGATCCCGGGCCGCTGGAGGCCATGACTGCCGTTGGCGCAAGCCGCATTCAGGTCATTGCCTTTGGTGTTGTGCCGCAGGCATTGCCTTATTTTGTGTCATACTTGCTGTACACGTTTGAGGTTAATGTGCGTGCAGCTTCCGTTCTGGGCCTGGTCGGCGCTGGCGGTATCGGTCTGCTGCTTGACCGTTCCCTCGGTCTGTTCCGATATGACCGGACAAGCATCATTATTCTACTGACCCTCGTCATCGTCCTTGCGATTGATTACGGCAGCAACCTGCTACGGAGGAAATTATTATGAATGATCCTACGCTTCGCAGACCTGTTGGCTCCCGCCTGCGCCTATGGGCGATAGCTATTCTGCTTATCATCATTTATATTTGGGCTTTTCGCGGAATGCAGTTTGAAGGATTACAGGGAACGGCCAAAAGTGTATCTGTCGCTATATTGAACGGCTTCCTTCATCCGGACTGGTCATACGTCTACATCCCTGAAGGAGAGGATTTATTGCGTGGTCTGCTGGATACGCTGGTCATTTCAATTCTCGGAACCTTTGTATCCGCGTTTGTCTGTCTTCCATTCGCCTTTTGGGCGTCCAGCAATATGACCCGACTGCGTCCCTTATCGGGTAGCGGGAAATTTGTACTTAGTGTCATCCGGGTATTTCCCGAAATGATCGTTGCCATCCTGTTTATCAAAGCCGTTGGTCCCGGCTCGTTTGCCGGGGTGCTTGCCCTTGGCATTCACTCCATCGGCATGCTGGCGAAGCTATTCTCGGAAACGATCGAAAGTGTCGATCACGGGCCGCAGGAAGCTTTGGTCGCGTGTGGCGCCAATCGTCTGCAAGTGATTTTCTTCGCCGTGCTGCCGCAGGTGATCCCACAGTTTCTTTCCTATTCGCTCTATCGTTTTGAAATTAACATCCGCTCTGCCACCACGCTCGGTCTGGTCGGTGCAGGCGGTATTGGTACTCCGCTGCTGTTTGCACTCCAAATGCGCAACTGGAACCGGGTAGGCGTTATTTTGCTCGGTATTGTGGTTCTGATCATTTTGACGGATCTGATTTCCGGGTGGCTGCGCAAACGGATCGTATAGTTTTAAATGCCGAAAAAGCCTCCCTTGTGGTAAAATGGCCAGCCTTACGCGCCCACTTTACCAAAGAGAGGCTTCTTCATGTCTATCTACAAACGCAAGAACGGTGATTCAGAACCAATTCCGTGCTTTATTATCCATACCGCAGTACAACCTTCTATGTCAGCGTGGAGGCCGAAGTGAAGATAGAGCGGATTGCATCGGATACCTGCTCCGTTTCACTCAGCAGATACATATGACCTCCAGGGAAGCGGTGAAACGCAACCTTTTCTCCCCATCGTGCCCACCCGTCGGCATCACGCACACAAGCCTCGTCTTCATTGCCGTTAAAAATATGCATTTCCGACTGAAGCGGTGTCATATCGCTCGGCTGGAACGTTTCCAGCGCTTTGAAATCCGACCGGAACGGCGGCAGGAAAAATTCGAGCATTTCCCGGTTATTCGCCAGTTCGGGCGGAATGCCGTTCAAGCCGATCACATAATTGGCGAAAGCGTCATCCTCCATCTGAGAACGGATGGGACGCTTGATATCTGGCGGCTGGACGGCCGAAACGATGACCGCTTCTGGAAAAAGCCCTTTTGACTCCAGGATCTGCGCCAATCGAAAAGCCACGATCCCTCCCATACTGTGTCCAAACAGGATGAAAGGTTTGTGAAGCTGAGGCAGCAGCGCCGCCTCATACATGCTGACCAGCCGTTCGAGATCGTCCACCAGCGGCAATCGGTTGCTGCCGTGACCAGGAGGCTCGGCGGCAAGCACTTCAAATTGGTCCTGCAAGCTGTCATGCAACGGACGGAAGGCAGCGGAATATCCCCCCGCAAACGGAAAACAAATAAAATGGGTGTGGTCTGATGGTTTACCAAACCTTTTGATCAAATCGTTCATGCTCCTGCTCCCTTCAAATGATTGCTTATTCGTAAAATGGTCCGCTTCCAGTACCCGGATGCTCCATCAGTCAAATGTGCTGCTTCAAGCTGTCGCTGTGTACTATATCGGTAATCAGCCTACCGTTCATTTCGGCCAGCTCACCATAAAGCATTTCGTCGTGCTTCCCGCAGCCTTGATGCTCAACGACCGTTCCCGTCGTTCCTTCCTGCCAGGAAGACAGCCATTCCGGAAGAGGCTGCACATGGTCCGCTCCGATAAAATGAATATCGGCATTTACCTTCCCAGTGTTGATTAATTCGGCGTGATACGCGTAATAAGCCGTCATTTTGCGTTGCATGCCTTTACGTACCGCTTCGTTTTGCAAATATGGATTATCCCGGTTCGCTTCCATCAAAGCCACAGCTTCGGCTGCCGGACTGCGACGTTCGGCAGCAGGCAGCAGTCGACGGTTCACTTTGCCGTTGGAAGTAAGCGGCAGCCGGTCAAGCACCACGCAAGATGCCGGCACCATATATGCTGGCAAACGGGCGGCCAAGTGAGTCCGCAACTGCTCCGGCAACACTTGCTCTGCCGGACGAGGGACAACATAAGCGCAAAGGAACGTTTCGCCTACATCGCTGCGGACTGCCAGCACGACTGCCTCTTTCACAAGGGGGTGCCTCTGCAAGAATTTTAGCAAAATGCTCATTTATGCAATCGAATCTACGCAATAACGAAATAAATTCGAAGATATGCAGCTTAGACATAGCTTCACGTCCCAGCTTTTCTTGCAGGTAAGCCTCACCAAATTTCTACTTTTTTTGTACTTACTCCGTCTTAGTGACTTAAATAGAACGAGTAAATTATTACAATTATTGGGATTATATCAAACTCACAAATCTGTTAATTTTGCAACGAAACTAAAATTTACCTCCTTAATACCTTTATATCGGCAAAAACCCCTATAATTTTACATCTAATCTCAAATTTTTTATAAACATTATAGTTTTTTTAATTAATTTATTTATACGATATAATTAAATTTAAACATCCATATTTAGAAGGTAATAGTAGTCTAATAAAAATAGGCCTCTCTTCTGACTGATTTATCCGTTAAGGATAACCAGCTTGGAAGAAAGACCTATTTCCTGGGTAAAAAGACCCAGTTATTGTTAAAGTTGCCTGATAACTTGTGGTTTTCAATTACTTTTCATTATGACTATCATGCCTATCAATGAACCCGCTTGCGCCCAAACCAGCTTTTAAGCACCAAGGTAGCGAGAGCCAGCAGCAGCAGCAGCGAAGCCACTGCAAAGGATGCCGAGAACTGATATTCGTTATATAAAATTTCCACATGCAGCGGCAGTGTGTTCGTCTCTCCCCGGATATGTCCGGAGACGACGGACACCGCACCGAACTCCCCCATGGCTCTCGCATTACATAAAATGATGCCATACAGCAGACCCCATTTGATATTCGGCAGCGTCACCTTCCAAAAAATGCGCCAGCCGCGCGCGCCCAGCATGACAGCGGCTTCTTCTTCCTGCTGTCCCTGATCCTCCATCATTGGAATGAGTTCTCGCGCCACAAAAGGAAAGGTGATGAACAGCGTCGCCAAAATAATGCCTGGCAAGGCAAATATTATTTTGATATCATGCTCATCCAGCCACGGCCCAAGCCAGCCCTGTGCGCCAAACACCAATACATACATCAATCCGCCGACGACAGGAGAGATGGCAAAGGGTAAATCAATCAAAGTAACCAGCAAGCCTTTGCCGCGAAATTGGAACTTCGTGATCAGCCAAGCGGCGGCTATACCAAATACCGTATTCAGCGGTACCGTTATCGCTGCTACCAGTAGCGTTAGCCACAACGCGGACATGGCGTCCGGGTCCCGCAACGCTTCGATGTATACACTCCAGCCCTGCTTGAGTGCTTCGGTAAGCACGACGATCAGCGGTAATACAAGCACCCATAGCAAAGCCAGAAAAGCAGCCCCAATCAGCGTCCACTTCACCCAGGGTGCCTCGCTTGTGACCCTGTGGGGCGGTGCGGATGAAGGTACTGGTGCATGAGCAAGCTCCTGCCCAGTTATCGCTTGTGACATGATAATGTCCCCTCCTTAGAATGCGGCTGTACCGCTGCCCTGTATCATTACCTAGACATTTACATTGGACAATTAGATTAGAAAGCACATTAGATTAGAAAGCGCGGCGCCGTGACCAACGTTGAATGCTGTTAATCACAAATAACAGCACGAACGAAATCACCAACAGCATCAGTGCTACCGCCGTAGCTCCTGCATAGTCATTTTGCTCCAGCTTGGACATGATGAGCAGCGGAGCAATCTCGGTCTTCATCGGCATATTGCCGGAGATAAAGACGACAGAGCCGTACTCACCAATGCCACGGGCAAAGGCGAGTGCAAAGCCCGTCAGCAGCGGCGGAATTAACTCCGGCAAAATCACGCTGCGAAAGGTACGCCATCTGCCCGCTCCCAGCGTCGCAGCGACCTCCTCCTCGCCCTTGTCCATTTCCTCCAGCACTGGCTGCACCGTCCGCACGACGAACGGGATGCCGATAAACATCAGCGCAAGCGTAATACCTGTCTGTGAATACGCCATCTTCCAGCCCAATGGTTCAAACAGCGAACCGATCCAGCCATTTTGCGCATATAGAGCAGTCAAAGCAACACCTGCAACCGCGGTAGGCAAGGCAAAGGGCAGGTCAATGACCGCATCAAAAATACGTTTTCCCGGAAACTCATACCGCACCAGCACCCAGGCTATCAGTAAACCGAGAAACAGGTCGACCAACGCCGCAGCCGCGGCACACAGAAAACTCACCTTGTAGGAGGCCAGCACCCTCACATCCGTTGCTACGTCCCAAAACTTTTCCCACGTCAGTCCGGTTGAGTTCAGGAGCAGTGCCGATAAAGGCACCAGCACCACCAGACTGAGGTACAGCACGCTATAACCCATTGTTAACCCGAACCCGGGAAGTACGCGTTTTCGGGTGGCTTGCACTTGACTCATGTTCTGTCCATCCCTCTCTAAAATCCATTCACACTACGTTTGCGATTACATCCCATCCGAATTTACACACCACTTATTTATCAACTGCCGGGTACATAAATCTGGTCAAAAATACCCTTGTCACTAAAGTGCTTCTGCTGCGTTTCCTTCCACGTTCCGAATACATCCTTTAAGGTTACGAGCTCCATCTTCGGAAATTGATCCTTGAATTTCGCCTTTACGCTATCCAGCGTTGGACGATAATAGTTCTCGGCTGCAATGGTCTGCCCTTCTTCACTGTACAAATATTTCAGGTACGCGTCCGCCACCTCGCGTGTGCCTTTTTTATCCACGACCTTATCGACGATCGCCACTGGAGGCTCAGCCAGAATACTGATGGACGGGTACACGATATCAAATTTATCCGCGCCCAGTTCCTTCACAGAGAGCAATGCTTCATTTTCCCAAGCAATCAGCACATCGCCAATTCCACGCTCCACAAAGGTCGTAGTCGCCCCACGCGCTCCGCTATCCAGTACCGGCACGTGCTTGTACAGCTCCTGTACAAACTGCTGGGCTTTGGCTTCATCGTTATTGTTTTTCTTGAGCGCATAGGCCCAAGCCGCAAGATAGTTCCAGCGGGCTCCGCCTGAAGTTTTGGGATTCGGTGTAATAACCTGCACATCACCCCGGACTAAATCATCCCAGTCCTTAATTCCTTTTGGATTTCCCTTGCGCACCAGCAGCACAATGGTTGAAGTGTACGGTGAGCTGTTATGCTCATATTTATCTTGCCAGCCCTCTTTAACAAGCCCTTTGTCCTGTAGCGCATCAATATCATAGCCCAGGGCCAGAGTGACCACATCCGCATCCAGTCCATCCTGCACAGAACGACTTTGCTTGCCAGAACCGCCATGGGACTGCTTGATCGTCACCTTCTGCCCTTTCTCCTTCTCCCAATGCGCAGCAAAGGCTTTATTATATGCCTCATACAGCTCACGGGTAGGATCATAAGAAACGTTGAGCAGCTCGACATCCTTGGAACCGGCAGCTGAGCTACCATCCGCCTGGGTCCCTCCCTTGCTTGCCCCGCAAGCACTTAGCATAATCGTTAAAACCAAAGATAGCCCGAGAATAAGTCCACTTTTCCATTTCCTCTTCATCAAGACACCCCTAATTCTATATAATTTGTGAAAACACATTTATTTACGCCTGTTATTTACAGACCCATCAAGAAAAAATGGCGGAGAATTCCCTGATGCAGCTCTGATAGGTCAAACCTGTCGCGTGGACAGTGCCTGCCTGCTGTTCCTAGAGGTTCTCCGCCACAATGGCGTGATCATGATGATCATACTTTAATACTTTAATTCCTACCCGTTTAGTGAGTTATATAAGTATAATACGAGTGTTTATAAACAATGTCAAACTTTTTTTGCATGGGCTATGTGTGCTTTGCTCGCTTCAAAAGGGGGGACAGTCAGAAACATCAGAATGTTTCCGACTGCTTAGAGGCATTTTTCACCATACGGGGTGTTGCTTAGTTGGCCACGGTTTCAAGATTAATCGAAAATACTCCAAAAAGCTTCGGATTTTCCATACCTCTTCTTAACCACAGCTCTCCTGAGCCAACCATAACTCCTTGGTAATTGACAAACAAATCATCCGTCTTTTGATTCACCAGCGCTTCACGAATCGCATCCGTAAAAATCTGATCATACTTTTCAATGAAATCTTTCTTGTTCGGAATCGTTAGCGACTTCTCGCTATCATTGACACGCAGAGGGTAAAAAATATAATTGGCTACCTTCTCTTTGTCATTGTCGGCAACAGCCTTCTGTAACGCTTTAAACGTGTTCAAAAACGCTTTAGGGTCTTGAATGCCTGCTACCTCAAAAGGATTTTGAGATGAACTGGAGGGTGTCAGGGAAGAAGATGCATCCGATGAAGCAGCCGGGGCCGAAGGAGTAGGCTCTAGTGCGTCATTACTGTTGTTTTCTGCATTACTGCTCTCTTTGGCTGCTTTGCCATTTTGGGCTGAACCGCTACGATTCGCATCGGCTCCGTTCTCAATCACGCTTGTACTGCTTCCGGTATTGCTGGTTTCAGCACTCTTATCCTGGCCGCAGCCGGCAAGAGCTACAAATGTAAGTGTAAGTAAAATGACTGTGAGCGACAGCCTACGTGACAGCTTTTGATTACCGAATTCATGTTTTTTGGGCACGACGGGTCATCCTTTCTGCTTCTGCTTTCTGCTCTGACCTATTCTGTTCATTAAGTCTTCAACCGTTCTATTGTAACATAGTAGGCTAATGACCGCATGTCGTGCCCTTTCTGGAAGCGGTTTACAGTGTAATATATGCGAAGGTTTTAACAGTTCCTTGCGATCCATCGTCTGTACTTACGTTCAAAATCAGCTCATTCGGGGAGTCGCTTCCAGCTTCAGCCTGCCCTTCCGGCTTTACAAACAGCAGATCATGGCGTTCTCCGGGCTGCAGGGTTCCTTTGGCAAATCCGCTCGTTGTTCCCTGCAAAACTGCTCCTTGCAAGTCTGATCCATACGAACGGTTGAGCTTATATTGTACGGGCTGCTTTCCTGTATTTTTGATGCTGATGTACAGCTTGCGCCCCTCTTCAAATGTAAAGTTCGTTTGTCCTTGTCCTTCAAAATACATTCTTTGATCATGTACGATACGCTTGGCTGTATCTCCCTGCCCATTCTGCTCGTTAAGCGGGGCTGCCGGGTGCTCCTCACTCGACGTTGATGTGGCATGCCCGGCACCGTAACTGGCAAAAGTGACATAACCTACGATCGCCCCCGCAACGCCCATCCAAACCCATTTTTCCACCATTTCGTGTCCTCCTTCACAAAAAAAGCCGAACTCATATCCATTATGAGTTCGGATTCCATATTTTTCAAACTTGATCAAAGGCATCCACCCGGCTGTGCTCTCATATTTCTCTAATAACCAAAGCAGCCTATACGTGCAGCGTGTTACGAGACTTCTTTTTATCCAACACACTAAAAATCACAAAAATAATGAGATAGGCCGCAATCAACAAGGTAGAGAACAATCCACCGCATCTGCAAATAGATCCAAAAACAAATCGTCTTTGCTTTTAAAATGAGCATAAATAGACTGCTTTTTAATCCCTACCTCATCGGCAATCTAGTTGCCTCCGAACGAGAATAACAAAAAAGCCGGAAGCCCTCTAAACTGAGGACTCCGGCTCCATAACCATCTATCTATTCCACTTTATAAAATACGACCTACCAATTATTCTGTTACTGTTCCGTAGATCAGCACTGGCGCTTCCGCGTGATCCGCAATACGGATGTTCGCGTAGATTTTCTCCAGCACTTGGGCTACGTCTTCACGGTTCGCATGGATGGTAACCAGCGAATCGCCTTTTTGAACCGCATCGCCGACCTTTTTGTTCAGCATCAGGCCAACAGCCAGATCAATTTCGGATTCTTTGGTCGCACGTCCTGCTCCAAGCAGCATCGCAGCCGTACCGATTTCGTCCGCTACGATCTCGGCCACCACACCGTCCTGCTTCGCTGGCACTTCAATGAGATACTGTGCCTGCGGCAAGCGTTCAGGATGATCCACTACAGAAGCGTCCCCGCCCTGATTGGCAATAAACTCCTTGAATTTCTCCAGTGCTTTACCGTTGCGAATAACTTCTTTGAGCTTCTCTTTAGCGTCTTCGAGGGAATCTGCTTTCCCGGCCAAAAAGACCATTTGGCTGCCCAAAGCCAAACACAGCTCTTCCAGATCTTCAGGTCCTTCACCGCGCAGTGTATCAATCGCTTCCTTGACTTCCAGCGAGTTGCCGATAGCCAAGCCGAGTGGCTGACTCATATCGGAAATAACCGCCATCGTCTTGCGGCCGACATTGTTGCCGATGCTCACCATCGCATGTGCCAGTTCTTTGGCATCATCGACCGTTTTCATGAACGCACCTGCGCCTGTCTTTACATCCAGTACGATGGCATCGGAACCGGCCGCGATTTTTTTACTCATAATCGAGCTGGCAATCAGCGGTATCGAGTTGACCGTCGCTGTAACGTCACGCAAGGCATACAGCTTTTTGTCCGCAGGCGTCAGGTTGCCGCTTTGTCCGACTACCGCAATTTTGCTGCGATTCACCAGCTCCACGAATTCATCCTTGCTGATTTCTACGTGGAAGCCAGCGATCGCCTCCAGTTTGTCAATCGTTCCCCCGGTATGTCCGAGGCCGCGACCTGACATTTTTGCTACCGGAATGTCCAAGGCCGCTACAAGCGGAGCCAGTACCAGCGTTGTCGTATCGCCCACACCGCCAGTGGAGTGCTTGTCGACCTTTACTCCTTCAATCGCAGACAGATCAATCGTATCACCGGAATGAACCATCGCCATGGTCAGATCAGCGCGTTCCCGCTCGGTCATATCTTGAAAGAAAATGGACATCGCCAATGCGCTGACCTGATAGTCAGGAATTTCCCCCTGAGTGTAGCCTTGGATAATAAAATTAATTTCCTCCGTACTCAGTTCTTTGCCGTCACGTTTTTTTGCGATCAAGTCTACCATTCTCATATGTCATTTCTCCTCACTATGCGTTGATCGTTTACAGGGATACTGCTGTATCCAGCGCAACTTCCATCATTTCTTTAAAGGTGGTTTGCCGCTCTTCCGCCGTCGTTTCTTCACCCGTCAGCAAATGATCGCTTACCGTCAGAATCGTCAGCGCGTTGACGCCAAATTTGGCTGCCAGCGTATATAATGCCGAAGTTTCCATCTCCACGCCCAGCACGCCGTATTCCATCAGCTTTTGCACCACTGATTTGTCGTCACGGTAAAAGCTGTCCGAGCTGAATACGTTGCCGACATGCATGTTCAAGCCTTTGGCAACACCGCGATCATAAGCGCCTTTTAAAAGAGGGAAGCTGGCAATCGGCGAATAGTCGTAGCCGCCAAAGATATGACGGTTCATGCCGGAATCCGTACACGAAGCCTGTGCCAAAATAACGTCACGAACATGCACGTGCTCCTTCATCCCGCCGCATGTACCTACACGGAACAGGTTTTTTACACCATACTCGCTAATCAGCTCATTGACATAAATACTGATGGACGGCAGTCCCATTCCTGTTCCTTGTACAGACAAGCGCTTGCCTTGGTATGTTCCCGTAAATCCGAGCATCCCGCGCACCTCGTTGTAGCAGGTCACGTCTTCCAAATACGTTTCAGCGATAAATTTCGCCCGCAGCGGGTCCCCTGGCAGCAAAATCGTTTCTGCAATCTCTCCTGGCTTGGCTCCAATGTGTACACTCATATTTCCATTCCTCCGTCCCATTTGTCCATGCTTATATCGTTTCCGTGCTTATATCGTTATTGAAGTTCTGCCAAAAAGCTCGTTCCATGTTCAGGCAGTTTTACACCAAAGTTATCCGCTACCGTCGCTCCAATGTCTGCAAACGTTTTGCGGACCGCCAGTTCCTTGCCTCCAGCTGCAAAGCGCGGGGAATACACCAGCAATGGCACATATTCACGGGTATGATCTGTTCCCCGATACGTTGGGTCATTCCCATGGTCCGCGGTGATGATCAGCAGATCGTCATCCGTCAATTTGGCGAATACCTCTGGGAGACGGGCATCGTAATCGTCCAGGGCTTGACCATATCCCTGCGGATTGCGGCGATGGCCATAGACCGCATCAAAGTCTACCAAATTAAGGAAACTCAACCCAGTAAATTCCTCATCCAGCGTCGTGACCAGCTTATCCATACCGTCCATATTGGATTTGGTACGTACCGCCTTCGTCACACCTTCGCCGTCATAAATGTCGGAGATTTTACCCAAAGCGATCACATCCAGACCTGCATCCTTCAGCTCATTCATCGTGGTGCGGCCAAACGGCTTGAGCGCATAATCATGACGATTGGAGGTACGGGAGAAGTTCCCCGGCTCGCCTATGAACGGACGTGCAATAATGCGGCCCAGCATGTACGGATCTTCCAGCGTGATTTTGCGACAGAACTCACAAATCTCGTAAAGCTCCTTCAAAGGTACAACTTCCTCATGCGCTGCAATTTGCAGCACCGAATCCGCCGAGGTATAGATGATGAGCGCTCCTGTCTTCACATGTTCTTCGCCCAGCTCGTCGATGATTTCCGTTCCGCTGGCAGGCTTGTTGCCAATGACTTTGCGGCCTGTATGCTCCTCAATGCGCTGAATCAGCTCATCCGGGAACCCGTCTGGGAATACGCGGAACGGAACCGCAATATTCAAACCCATAATCTCCCAGTGTCCGGTCATCGTATCCTTGCCATTGGACGCTTCCTGCATTTTAGTGTAGTACGCGAGCGGCTTTTCAGCCGCCGGTATCCCTTCGATGGGACGAATGTTGGACAGACCCAGCTTACCCATATTCGGCATGTTCAGACCGCCGCGTTCGCGGGCGATATGACCGAGTGTATCTACATCGTAATCATCAAACTGGGCAGCATCCGGCGCTTCGCCGATGCCGACCGAGTCCAGCACGATCAAGTGAATGCGTTTAAATTTAGACATCATAAAAATCCTTTCCTGACTCGCTGTTTTTTTTACAAAAACAACCCTGCAATCGTTGCCGACAGCACGCTAACCAGCGTCGCCCCGTACAACAGCTTCAGACCAAAGCGGGCCACCACATTTCCCTGCTTTTCATGCAGACCCTTCACCGCCCCGGAAATGATACCGATGGATGAGAAGTTGGCGAAGGATACGAGGAATACCGATACGATCCCGATCGTGCGCTCAGACAAGCCTGTTTGTTTGGTCAGATCCAGCATGGCCACAAATTCGTTGGATACGAGCTTGGTAGCCATAATGCTGCCCGCCTGAACCGCCTCGCTCCATGGAATCCCCATGACAAAAGCGAACGGTGCAAACACATAACCAAGCAGTGCCTGAAAGCTGATTCCAAACACCCAGGTAAAAATGCCATTAACCATGGCAATCAGCGCCACAAATCCAATCAGCATCGCTGCTACAGTTATAGCGACTTTGAAGCCGTCCATAATGTATTCGCCGAGCATTTCGAAAAAGGACTGCTTTTCTTCCTCTTGAACCTCCAGCAAATCGTCTTCCTTTTCAATCTTGTACGGATTAATAATGGAAGCGATAATAAAGCCGCCGAACAGGTTCAGCACCAATGCGGTAACGACATATTTGGGGTTCAGCATTTGCATGTAAGCCCCCACGATCGACATGGATACGGTGGACATCGCAGATGCGCACAACGTATATAGCCGATGTTTTGGCAGAAGGCCAATTTGCTTCTTAACGGAAATAAACACCTCGGATTGACCCAAGATAGCTGAAGCTACAGCGTTGTAGGATTCCAGTTTACCCATTCCGTTTACTTTGCTCAAGATAATGCCGATATATTTGATAATGAACGGCAGGACTTTAATATATTGCAGAATCCCGATCAGCGCGGAAATGAACACGATCGGCAGCAATACATTGATAAAGAAAGGTGCCGCCCCCTCATTTGCAATCCCGCCAAACACAAAACTGATCCCTTCACCCGCATATTTCAGCAGGCTACCGAACGCTTCGGCAAATCCCGTGACCAAAAGTTCGCCAATATCTGTGTTTAGCAATATAAAAGCAAGCGCCGCCTGCACTACAACCATAACCGCCAGCGGACGATACCTGATTTTGCGCTTATCGCTGCTGGCAATGTAAGTCAGTCCAAATACAACAAGCAGCCCCACTAAAGCGATGATATATTTCATTTTATTATCCCCCTTATTACATTAAGCGCTTACATCATCTATAAAAAGAACGCGCCCCCGCAAGAGGCATTCTTTTTTTTATTTCCCCAAATCCGCGGGACGAAAAGCACCCGGCAATAGTTTTTCCATCGTCCACTCTTCCGTGTTGCCATGAAGGTTAGTCAGATATATTTTGGTATCTGAATGGGCAAATTCGGAAATGACCTGACGACAGGCACCGCATGGAGATACAGGCCCTTCTGTGTCTGCTACAACCGCAATCGCATCAATTTTACGGCAGCCTTCGGATACCATTTTGAAAATCGCCGTCCGTTCTGCACAATTGCATAAGCCGTAGGAGGCATTTTCCACATTACATCCGCTGTAAATCGTGCCGTCGCTACCGAGAACCGCAGCACCGACCTGAAAATTGGAATACGGAATATATGCCTGTTTGCGCGCCTCAAGCGCTTCCTGAATCAATTGATCCTTCATCCGCGAATCCCTCCATGACTTTAAAATGAACTTAGTAGGAAGATGTAGACTGCTCGCCCTCGATGATTTTCACACCGGAACTTGCACCGATCCGACTTGCGCCTGCTTCTACCAACTTTTGCACGTCTTCCAGACTGCGTACGCCGCCAGAAGCTTTAACCCCAATTTCAGGTCCTACCGTTTTACGCATCAAAGCCACGTCTTCCACAGTCGCCCCGCCAGTAGAGAAACCAGTCGAGGTTTTCACAAAATTCGCTCCCGCTTTCACGGACAGCTCACATGCCAGCACCTTCTCTTCGTCAGTCAGCAGACTGGTTTCAATAATCACCTTTACCAGTGTACCGGCTGCAGCTTCCACGACCGCACGAATATCCTGCTCAACGAGCTGTAGATCACGTGCCTTCAAGGCGCCAATGTTAATAACCATATCCACCTCAGTCGCACCGTTAGCAATAGCATCCTTCGTTTCAAATGCTTTCGTTGCCGACGTGTTCGCTCCAAGCGGGAAACCGATAACCGTGCAGGTAGCTACGCCCGTGCCTGCGAGCTGTTCTGCTGCATATGCTACCCACGCAGGATTCACACATACGGAAGCAAACTGGTATTTCTTCGCCTCAGCGGTCAATTTCGTAATTTCATCCTTCGTCGCATCTGCACGCAACAATGTATGGTCGATTAATGCTGCAATGTTCATATCTAAAAGCTCCTTCATTTGATAAATAGTGTGAAGACAAATGTCCTTTATTTCTGGTGATGGGATCATCATAGCACGGCTTTGAACATATGTAAAATACATTTTGAAATTTTGTTCAAACCTGCTCATGAGACAGTCACCTACAGTTCACATTACCCTGTAGACGCACGCCAAAACCGGATGTTTACCCGAAATGAAGCCAAATGTTTATTGCAATAGAGCTTGTGCCGTAAACTGATCCGTCACCAGAATATTCGCGTACTTGCCGCGCAATGATGCCCGGATAGCCTCCACTTTGCGCTGTCCACCTGCTACGAGAATAGCCTTCTCCTTCTTGCGCAAATCTGGCAGATCAATACCAACGGTACGGCTATTGATTTCGTCACTGCATATATTGCCCTCATCGTCAAAAAAGCGTGAGCAAATATCGCCCTTGCCGATTTTTTGCAGCAGCTTCTGCTCCTCTTGATTAAAATATCCCAGTCTGAACAGCAGCGCATCCTCCTTGACCGTTCCCACCGTAAACACGGCAATGTTCGCCTGCTTGCCAAGTTCAATGATCCGCTGGATGTGCCGATCCTGCTCAACCATTTTCTTAACGGCCTGACTATCAAAAATCACAGGGAGCGGCAAATACCGTGCAATCGTGTGAAAGGCTTCCGCGAACAAGTTTACCGTCTCCACGGCATAGGTGTTGACATGCGAATGGCTCACGCCTCCTTTGAGCTGAACCACCTCAACTCCCTTAACCTGCTTTTGCTGGAGATGGAGTGCCACTGCATGCATTGTCGTTCCCCACGTCACCCCAATAATATCCGCATCTTGCACCGTTTCATGCAAATAATCGGCTGCCTTTTTGCTAATATGCTTCTTGATCTCCTGATATTCATTTACTGGCGAGTAGCAAACCAGCACGGTATCCAGTCCGTATTTCTTTTTGACCTGTTCTCCAAGCGCATCCATATCCTCCATGGGATCAACAATACTGATCCGCACGTATCCCTGCTCCTTGGCAGCCTGAAGCAGCCGCGATACCGTAGGACGCGAAACCCCGAGTCTGACCGCGATATCCTGCTGGCTATAGTCGTTCAGATAGTATAATCTGGCTGCCTCGATACTTAATCGCTGCTTTTCATGATCCATTCTACCTCCACCCGCTTATCTTAAAATGTAGTGACATCACCTAAGTTACTCTTTTGGAAGATTTAACTGCTAGTTTGTGATATTCTGTAATTAACTGAAACAGTTTCACCGCATCCTCAACTTTATAGTTCCATGTGTCAAAACGCAATAGCTAACCGGTTGTACCGTCACTTCACAACAACCTGTAGTGGACTTATTTGAATATGTAAGGAGAATGGCTATGTCTGAGTTTATTGTGTGCAGTCTGGCGGACAAAAAGTTCGCTTTAAACTTTCTGGAAGTGGAAGAAGTCATGATTGCCAAGAAAGGAACACCGCTTCCCTTTTCCAAGGCATGGCATGAAGGGATGGTCACCATCCGTGACAGCGTATTTACGATTCTTAATTTACGAAAAAAACTATTGCTTCCCGCTTCAACCGAGTCCTCTGAGGACAAAATGATTTTGCTGAGCCGAGCGAAGATTGCTCTAGTCGTCGATCAGGTGGAGGATACGGCTTCTGCCGAGGACAGTCAGCTACAAAGCAATGAAGAAGAGTGGCAACGCGAGCTGTTTCCTACCGTGCTGGAGCATCATGGTGCCCTCATTCCGGTGCTGGATATGGACGCTTTTCTCGCTTCCACCAAAACAAGCTAAAAAGCTTTAAAGCTTGCATGCCAAATACTCCCGAGTCTTGAGCCAGCTTGCGCTCATCGTTCGGGAGTATTTTCGATTATTGAAATTCTTTTGTTGGAGTTCTTATCCCTCTTTCATGTGAACCAGCGTATTCAGCTGCTCCAGCAACGTATTTCCGCCAGTCAGCGAAATGGTGCCGATCTTCTCGCAGATTTTTTCCAGGAACTCCAGCTCTTTGAGACGATAGAGGGTAGCATTTTCGTCCATCAGCTTGGCCGTATTGAGCAGACTACGAGTGGATGCCGTCTCTTCGCGGCGTGTGATGAGGTTGGCTTGCGCCTTCTTCTCGGCCAGCAGCACCGTATTCAAAATATCCTTGATATCCCCCGGCAAAATAATATCCTTCACCCCAGCCGACATAAAAGTCACTCCATACTCGCCGCTCTGCTCATTCAGACGAGTCAAGACATATTGAGCAATTTCCTGCTTCATTTTCAGCAAATCATCCAGCTTCATGGTGCCAACGTATTCACGCAGCAACAGTTGAAGCGTAATATACATTTGCTCCTCGAATGCCCGAAACTCCAACGCCCGCAGCGGGTCGATAATACGATACTGACAGACGAAGTTGAGGCGCAGCGTGATTTTATCCTCTGTCATGATTTCCTGTCCCATCAAATCCATCTGCTGCTGTCGCATATCGATCGTTTTGATCTCTGTATTCACCGTAGACATCCAGAAATAATACTTGCCTGGCTTCAGTTCCCCTTGCAGCACGTTATCATAGTACAGAAAGCCCAGCTCATAGCTGGCTACCTGAAGCGCCTTCCAGAAGCCTGGTGTCTTGGATAAAAAGGCTTGCCCCAATGCCTGATCAATCGCAGGCTGCCGGGTATCTGCACGAACAAAGCGATGCTCCTTGAGCACGTTCCAATACGCATATTTTCCTGCTGTCAGCAGCTCCACAAACTTATTATCCTCGTAATGCAGTACATATTCGTGGTCCTCAACCTCTACGACATCCAATTGCTCCTGCAATAGGGGATCGTTCAAAAACAGGCGAATATCATAGTCTGGTACAAAAAACGGTTCACCTACATTCAAAATTTCAACCGTTTCCTGCTGAAATGTCTTCAACAAGTAAGTCCCTGGCAGCAGCAGCTTGTGGTAGCTCCCCTTTTTGAACAACAGTCCGCGTTCATCGGATTTAATCGTTACTTTTTTAAACATCAGTATCACTCCTAGTATTTAAAATCCTCAACTTAAAAGAGTGTTTTTTCTACGTATGGCGGCTCCGCGATCCATTTGATCTTCCGATCGCTGTTGCCCCTGAATTTTTGGATTTGATAAACCCCTTATAGGGTTAAAATTCAGGGGCAAAGGCGAACGCTTCGCTTCTCCAGATTCAAATGGACCGCTCCGCAGTTCGCACGTTATAGTCAAAACACATTTTTAAAATGAGAATTCTTCATTTTTATTCGTTGTAGCAGGGTTAGTGACCCTTGCAGAGCA
The DNA here is from genome assembly GCF_002240415.1 of Paenibacillus kribbensis. Classification (NCBI taxonomy): domain Bacteria; kingdom Bacillati; phylum Bacillota; class Bacilli; order Caryophanales; family Paenibacillaceae; genus Paenibacillus; species Paenibacillus kribbensis. The sequence goes on along the minus strand of NZ_CP020028.1, from coordinate 808,862 downwards.
TCCCTCCGGTGTGGACGGCGGGGCCAAGCTTAAGGAAAAAGGAAGGTGCCACCTACTCCCGTGTTCTGGGGATAGGATTCATCAGCCCAACATCGACTGTGAATCACTATCCCCCGAAGCCTCGGGCCATGTCGGCGCTTGCTCTCTCCGGTATCCGCTGACCACATAGCCATCACCCCGGCATCTGTCATCGAGACCAGACATGGGATGCTCTCATCCGGGTCTTTTCATAGTTTTTATTCGACCATTCGAATACTCTACCAGAAGTCGCGTGGAAGGCGATTGGGAATCGAACCCTAATGTTGGTGGATGCGCAAGATTTACAGGATACCTCACCCGATACGGGCAGGCACTGCGGGACCTTTGGAAATCCTCGCCTCGGTAATATCTTCCTGCATCAGCCTTCATCATTATCACGCACACCCGCCCTCGCGAACATGGCGAAAGTATTACGACCCTGTAAAAAAACAAAAAAAGACACGGGTGAAGCACTGTTGCTTACTCCGTGTCTTTCTTTATATAGCTATCTGTCGCGTTTAGATCTCGGGCCAATATTCTGGAATATTTTCGTCATTTCATATTTATCAAGGATTAAGCCCTGAATATTAGCCTATAGATGGGTATAACTTGCCTTAGGGGTGTCATGTGCCAATTCATCTTTTTCATAGGTGAACCAGTAGCTGATGACCTGGCCGGATGAAAGTCCACTGACCTTTTGTTCCCAGGCTCCATTGTTCTTCGTCATGTGATAATTCATTTGATCGCCGCCGGACACGGTATAGTGGACATCCGCAAATGCCGATGTACTCTCCGGCCGGAACGTAATCAACGCCTCGGTAGCGGAAATTTTGGAAATCCCTGTCGTTGTAGTAGGGGCAGCCTGATGCGTATAACTCGCTTTAGGGGTGTCATATTGCGCTCCCGCTTTTTCATAAGTAAACCAGTAGCTGATGACCGCCCCGTTGTTGAGGCCTGTAACCCGCTGCTCCCAGATGCCGCTGTTGTTTGTCATGCGGTAATTGAGCTGTTGACCACCGGACAAAACATAATGCACATCAACATAGGCGGAGGCTGTTTTGGGTGTAAATTGAAGCAGTGCTTCGCTGTCGCTGACAAAACAGGCTTGTGCGGTGTAATCCTTCGTTTCTCCGCCACCGTCATTACCACCACCAGATGCTGCCTCCGTAGTTACCTCTACAGCATTGCTGGCCGCAGACAGGTTCCCGGCTGCATCGCGAGCCTTAACGGTAAAGCTGTACGAGGTAGCTGCATTCAGACCTGTAATTGAAGCGGAAGTACCGCTTACCTCTGCCGCCTGAGCTCCGTCCTTATAAACGATATAGCCCGTAACGCCAACATTGTCTGTGGCTGCATTCCATTCCAGAGTAACCGACGAAGACGTTTTGCTCGCAGTCCGCACATTTGCCGGGCTGGATGGAGCCTGTGTATCAGGCTCGGTATTGCCGCCATCACTTCCATTTCCGGTATTAAAACTGTTAGGCTGCACGGTAATGCTGTGTCCATCCGAGAAGGTTACTGTTTTGACCTGATTGGTAAAGTTGTAGGCTACATAGGTTTTCACTCCGTTTTTATTGAAAACGGCATAAATCGGTGTATTGGCTGTGACGCTGCGGTCGAGGTTGCCTATTGCATCCAAATTGTAGATCCAGTGGTAGGCATTCGCTTTGGAATTCCCAGCCTCCGGTGTCATGGCCGCCGCGCGTGCACTGAATTTGTCCTTGGCCTCGGACGGGTCCGAGATCGCTCTGTACATGAACACGATATCTTCCCACGGACTAAAATTCCCACCGCTCTTTTTCAACAGATCGTTATAATTTCTAGCCGTATACTCCGGATATTGCGTCAAGTAAAGGGATGCAGAGGTGATCGGAAGCCAGTTGATACCGTGCACCTCTGCGGGATTACTGGTCCACCATGTTGCATTCCCCACCGTTTTACCGCCCCAGATCATGCTTGCCGTCGCGCTTCCCATTCCTGCAGGGTTGTTTGTGCCATGTACATCAAACCAGTATTCGTTAATCGCATTCATTTCCGTTGTATATAGATAAATACCCAAATCACGAATTTTCGTATTTCCTGTGGCCTCGCCCCATAAAATAACACCAGCCCAGGCATTCATCGCCTCTGAGGAGGATTCATTGTTGTTGCCATCGCCAAATTTGGCATGTCCGGAAGCCCAGGTGTGCCCGGCATAGGGATCAAAATTACGCAAATACGGAAATTTCGAATCAGATCTGTCGGTATTGGCAATATCGCGAATGAGCAATTGCACCATTTGTCCCCATTGGGAATCGGATGCCCAGTTCTTGTCCACACGTGCAATTTCGGCCGCAGCCTTAATAAAGTAGCCGTAATGGAAATGATGGTCATTTAATTCTATTGCACTGCCAAAGCTGTCAGGATAACCGATCAATGTCCCCCAGTTGTTGTTATACACAAATAGACTGGAGCCTTTCAGATTCCCCGAGCTGTCACTGGCCTTAAACCAGTCCTGCAGCCGACTTTTGATCTCATTGCGGAACTGGGTCGCTGCTGCGGTATTGCCAACCTGGTCGGCGATCGGCGCCAAAGCTGCCAGCTTGCCCAGACGTTTTCCTGTCCAGTACGTGTCCCCGTCGCCGGAGTAGTTTTCCGCTTTCGCTTCGTTTACGTAACTGTTAAGCGTATTTTTATCATAAGACCCCAAATCCGGCAGGGAAGGGAGTACCCCTGAAAATTTCATCTTCGTTTGAAAAGAAGTACCTTCTGCCGTTTTCATCAGACCGCGTACAGAATTATACGTGTAGCCAAGCAGGGGCTGTGATGAATTTTTCCACTGATGTGGATACAAGGCAAAAATAGTACCGGCTTGTGTACCTTCCTTCGCTGTTGTTGTAACGTTAAAAGTGGTCGTTACCTCGGAAGAGCCTTCGTTATAGCTGTACTGCGCTTTGGAGTTTGTAACGAAAGAATAGGCGTATTGCTGAAATTTGTCCAAGGTCTCTGCTGTTTTGTCAGGCAAAGCCGCCACTGTAAAATAGTTTTTCCCGTTCAGCTGATTGACCAGCGTATTCGTTCCCAAGCCGGACCAGGTGCTGCCGGAAGGACCGAACAGGCCATAGTGTGAGCCATTGATCGTAATGCCAAGCACAGGGGAGTTGGCTGACCCGGACCAGACCTTCGGGACCTCATTAAACGAGAGCTTGGGATTGCCGCCGCCAAACTCAAAATAAACATATGGGGAACCGTGTCCGTAGGTAGCGCTCATTTTGTTGCTACCGCTTTGAAATAATGATTTGACAAACCAATCGCTGAAGCCGTCTACCTTGGCATCCGGAAATGAAGCAGCTGCAGAATGACCAATGGTAAAATCGTTCTTTTCATCCATCCAGCCTGCTACGAATCCCGGATTTACAGTAATCTTCCCGCTCGGGTTAAAGATACGCAAGCCATTTTGCTGATTTTTCAAGGCAATGGGGTGGGGATATTGGGCCTCAGAATGAGACACCCAGGCCAGACTGCTCCACCAGTCATTGGTAGGCATCGCTCCGGTTACATTCGCTGTTTTATAAATTTCGTTTTGCGGAGTAGCTGCTCCGGCAGGCAGTGTCGTTGAATAGGAGCCAGCACCTTGCTTAACCTCCCCCGAAAAGGCTTTAGTAGAAACCGGCGCAGCCAAACATATCAGACTGGCACTTAACAAACATAACAACTTTTTTTTCATAACTTACATCCTCCTTTATATTCTTTAATCCCTTACACTGATCCTCCTTTCAAGTCTTCGATCCCTTATGCTGCAATGATTTTCCCATTTCTTCCAATCGGGATTCGACTACATTGTGCTTCATCCCGATTTCCAGGTCAATCCTTTTATCGCTATTTTTCAACTAAATGAGGCGAAAGCACCTTAAAATCTCAAAAGAAAAAAGGACGAAAGTCCCGTATATACGCAATTATGTTATATAGTTTTTTTGGAAAAGTCCTATAAAATCGTCGTTTCGTATTTTCGTATTGAAAACGTAATCAATCACGTAAATGCGACTTAAGAACTAGTGATCCAAAACTTGCAGCACTAGGCTTTCATTCACCCCATAAAACATTCACATCATCAGGTGTTCATTGCATAAGTTATTCATCCTATTAACCATTCACCCGATAAATGTTAAGTATAAAAAAAAAGATCCTCCAGGCTTTTTAGCCCTTCAGATCCTATGATTTGAATCTTTAAATAGTAAGCTTTGAGTCTTTGAATCTTTGAATCTTTAAGTATTGAATCTTCAAGTCTTTAGTCTTAAGTCTTTAAGTCTTTAAGTCTTTAAGTCTTTTCGCCTTCCCTATGCCCTACCTCATTTCGGAAAAATGAGTGACTTTGTTGCGGTTAGCAGCGGAGCGGAGGGGTTGAATCTGGAGAAGCGAATGCGTTCGCCTTTGCCCCTGAATTTTAACCCTGTAAGGGTTTATTCAATCCAAAAATTCAGGGGCAACAGCGATCGGAAGATCAACCCCTTCGCGAAGCGCCTTCCCCCACCCACAACTCACTCATGACTCTCGCCCAAAATACCCTTCTACCTTCAAATCCACGCCAACCTGCGTCACGTTTAGATCCTGCAGCCCAACCGCATCGCTCATCGCGGACACACCTTCCCCTCCCAAAAAGCCCGGGGCTGCGCGTCCTCCAACCAGCTTCGGCGCAATATACAGGACAAGTTTGTCTGCCAGGTCTTGCTGTACGAACGAAGCGTTCACCTCGGCACCGCCTTCTACGAACACTGACGACACCTCGGCCGCACCCAGAATATCCAGCATTTGCGGCAGATTAACCCGATCGGTGTTTGCATCCTGTGTTGGGTATACCTTCACACCCAGCTGTTCCAGCTGGCTTCGTTTGGCTTCATCATAAGCTCTTCCTGTGAATATCCAGGTAGGCGCTTCTCCATCTGTAATGACACGAGCATCCAATGGAATACGCAGCTTGCTGTCCAGAATGATACGAATCGGATTCCTTCCTTCCGGCAGACGCGTCGTAAGCTGCGGATTATCGTGAATCACGGTTTGCACACCGACCAGGATGCCCACATGCTCATGACGAAGACGATGCACATCCTCCCGTGCCGCCACAGACGTGATCCATTTGCTTTCCGAGGTGCGGGTGGCAATTTTACCATCCAGCGTCACCGCCGATTTGATCGTAATAAAAGGACGCTTGCTCACAATATATCGGTTAAATACTTCATTCATGCGGATCGATTCCTGCTCACATACGCCGACGATGACCTCGATGCCCGCATCTTTCAAAATCTGTACCCCTCTGCCCGAAACCAGCGGGTTCGGGTCCAGCGCAGCGATCACCACGCGGCGAATGCCAGCCTTCACAATCGCTTCTGCGCACGGGCCTGTCCGTCCGTGGTGGGAGCATGGCTCCAGTGTTACATAAATCGTTGCTCCCCGAGCATGCTCACCCGCCATACGCAAAGCATGAATCTCCGCATGTGGCTCGCCGGGCTTCAAATGAGCGCCAATCCCGACAATACGGCCGTTGTTAACAATCACGGATCCGACGAGCGGATTCGGTTCTGTTTGCCCTTTGGCGCTTCTGGCATTTTCCAACGCAAGGTGCATATATTTTTCGTGAGTGGTCTGAGTGCTCATAGAACCTCCCTGAAATCGAAATCCCGCAAATGGCCGGACCGTTCCACTTTAGTATTCAAATACCGTTCATTATATTGCGATACATCGCCCCACAGCGGCATACGCCCAGCTACGTTCATACCCGATTTCTTCAAGGCATCCAGCTTTTTTGGGTTATTTGTAATCAAAGTGACCGGTTTTTGTCTCAGATGACGCAGCACATTAATAGCATCTACATAATTGCGGGTATCATCTTCAAAGCCCAATTGATGGTTGGCTTCGACGGTATCCATGCCCTCTTCCTGCAAAATATATGCCATGGCTTTGCTAAACAAACCGATCCCGCGACCTTCATGATTGGCCAGATAAAACAATGCACCTGTTCCATGCTCCACAATCATTTTCATGGATTGGTGAAGCTGAAATCCGCAATCACAACGCTTGCTGCCAAAAATATCCCCAGTATGGCAAATACTATGCATACGAACAAGTGCATTTTCCGACTGTTGAAGATCGCCATATACCAATACACTTGACTGTTGTCCCTCTGCCAAATTCAGTGTCGACAATCGCTTCACAATCGTGTCAGCGGTCGCGTTCAGCAAGTCCTGACGATCAGCCTCATCCCGCACAGGCAACCAGCAATACCATTGGAAAACAACGGTTTCCCCTTCCAGATTAACTGGCAGCTTGATCGGTCCTACCAAAATCGTCGAAGATTGCTCTCCACGAATCGTTTGAATCTTATCGTTAAGCAGCGTAGCTACATCTTTTTGGTTCATCTCTTTGCACCATCCTTTATATCACTCTATCTATTTGAAAGCCCTTGGTTATTCAAAGGCTAGTGGTTGATTTACACGATTGGGCTACCTATTTGTGAAAAATGCTCATGAAACGTGGATTCCATCGTCAGTTGCCGTTCCTGAAGCTCGGTCACAGCCGGTCGCCGTCCGTCTTCGAACGCCTTCAAGCCTGCTGCGGTGTATCGCCCCGCCTGACGTAAACGAAGAAGCTCGCTCGCCAGCACATCGGCATCCTTCAAGGCTGCATTCAGGCCAAAAGCTCCGGTAGGTGTCATCGTATGCGCCGCGTCTCCAATGAGGACCAGTCCGTTCTGCGTCCACGTCTCACTGCGGCTGCTGAAAATATCCAGCGGCACAAAGTCCTTCCATGAACGGATGTGATCATGCACGCTATGCTCCAAATCCGGGAACGCTTCTGTAAACAGCTGTATGAACGGTTCAAAAGATTGCTTAAACAGCGTCGAAAAGCTGCCCTCCTCCACATTCCAGCCAATTTGGATATAGCCCTCAGCCTGCGAAAATAAAGACAGCTGTCGTCCGTTGACCAGCGCCAGGCGTGTCACAGGCTCCCATCCGGCAGGTGCCGTGATTTTCGCCCATAGCAGATCATAGCCGTGCCGGATGTTCGTCACAGGCATCTGTGCCAGCTTGCGCACCGTTGAATAGCGACCGTCCGCCCCGACAATCACAGAGCTGTGAACCGTAATCTCATGGCCGCTTTTTTCGCGAGCGGTCAGGCCCGTGTAGCCCTGTTCACTGTCACCTTGCAAAGCAGTCACTGTCGTGCCAGCCAGGTAACGAAAGGATTCATACGTTGAAGCCTGTTTCAGCAGAGCCTCTAAAAAGCGGGGCTGTGGAATGTGAATCCCCACATTCCCGTCCGGGGAGTCCGGCTTGACCATTTTCATCTGCTGCTGATGCTCCCAATATTCGATTCTCGTTGAGGGAAGAATGTAATCCTCATGAATTTGTTCGAGCAGCTTATGCTTCCCAATCACCTGCTGACCTTCATCATTTAAAATTTCACCGCGGAAAGCCTTTCCCGCCACACTCTGCCGCTCAACCAATATTGTAGAAACACCGTGCTCCGCCAGCAAACAGGACAATAAAGTCCCTGCCGGTCCCCCGCCAACTACGCACACTTCACATTCCAGCTTCATCTGACTTCCCCCTACATCCAAACCATGACCTCAACGCTTAGTCCATACTTTATTCATTAAATCACATTATCATTATAATATTAAAATTTTAAGTATCATATATGAATGTACATATTGAATCCAACGAGTTACTTTATGTAACAAAGTATATTTATATCATACAATTTCGTCAAGTAATAAATTTATACAAAGTAAAATCATTTACTTTTAACAGTGAATCGTTAATAATAGGAGCATGAGGTGATCTTATGAACATTCCGCAAATGTGCCCACGGTTTGAAAAAGCTATGGAGCTACTGAGCAAGCGCTGGACGGTGTTGATCGTATTTCAACTAACTAACGGTCCGCAGCGTTTCGTCGCTATTGAGAATTCAATCCCCAATTTAAGCGGGAAGGTCCTTTCCGATCGCTTGAAGGAGCTTGAGGAAGAAGGAATCATACAACGTATGGTTTATCCTGAGAAGCCGGTTCGGATCGAATACTCCCTTACGGATAAAGGACGCGATTTAGCTCCATTGTTTGACCATATCGGTAGTTGGGCTACCCGCTGGATTGAAGTATGCCATGATAAATAACACGATCTGCTAACATGCCAAAGAACGCCTTTGCCCGGGTACAATTCGTACTCATCCGCAAGGCGTTCTATTTCTTTATGGACGTAGTAAGTGAAATGTTCCACTTATATATCGCTTATATCGCTGCCGCGCTCCATTTCCTCACGGATAGCTTGCACCCGTTTTTTCCCCCAGTCATACATCATCTCTACAATCGGTAAAATCGTCATCCCCAGTTCGGTCATCGAATACTCCACCTTTGGCGGCACCTCCGGATATACTTCCCGGTGTACAATACCGTCCTCCATCAGCTCCCGCAACTGGTTGGTCAGCACTTTATGAGACAGCTTCGGAAACAGCCTCTGCAGGTCGCTAAAGCGGTGCGGCCCTTCCACACCCAAATGCCACAAAATAACAACCTTCCACTTCCCGCTTAACACCGACAGCGTCAATTCCTTTTCGCAATTATAGTCTCCGTTGACGATCTTCTCCCGTATTTCTTCTCTTAGCGTATCAGACATATATCGATTAACTCCTTCTAATTCATCATGTTCCTACAGCCCATAGTAACCTGCAGGTAACCTCCTTACTTGAAAGTGCATTCTTCACAGCCTGACGAAACCATCCTACAATAATAGTATCATTTTACATTCAAGGAGGAATCAAGTATGAGTAAAAAAGCTCTTTTTATTATACCCCCGGAGCGCTTTAATGAGGATGAATTGTTTAAACCCAAGGAAGCGCTGGAGCAAGCAGGCGTTACGGTGACGCTGGCGAGCACAAAAACAGGTGAAATCATCGGTGACTACAACGGTAAAGCGACTGCTGAAATTATTTTCTCAGACGCGGTCCCTGCCGATTATGATGTAGTATCTGTGATCGGTGGTTCAGGAACGAATGACTATCTGTGGAATAACGCAGATCTCCAAGCCCTGCTAAAACAAACTCATGAGCAAAAGATTCTGTTGTCCGGTATCTGCGCGGGTTCCGTAGCTGTGGCCCAAACTGGACTGCTCTCCGGCAGAACGGCTGCGTGCTATCCAGTGGACGTACAGAAAGATCAACTCCAATCGCATCAAGCCAAATATGTGGCTCAGCATGTCGTTGCGCATAGCGACATTATTACAGCCGATGGTCCAGATGGCGCTCAGGCGTTTGGCGAAGCTCTCGTTCAAGCCCTGCAATAAATCACAGCCGAAGCTCCCGGCAGTTGTCCTTAGCTAGCAATACAAAAAACCGCTTCACGTTCTCGCCTTAGTGAAGCGGTTTCTTTGTGCCGATTTCGTGCCGATGTGTCCAAATGAATTGTCGTATCTGGATTGGCGTGCTAAGTTAGAGAAATCGACGTTTTAGCATAGGAGGCTTCTGCCGTGATTATGAAGGGCAAAATCCATTTACATCAGGTAACGTCCGAATCATTACGACTGGGCGCCTTACTTTCATTAGTAGGGGGCTTTTTGGACACATATACCTTTGTTGGAAGAGACGGCGTATTCGCCAACGCACAGACAGGCAATATCGTACTGCTGGCTGTCAAAATCATTCAGGGACACTGGGTTCAGGCGTTAGTTTATATCCCGCCCCTGATCGCCTTTACGCTGGGTGTTTTTGTTGCTGAAGGGATTAAACGAAAATCGACCCACCGCCTGACTCCAGACTGGACTCGCGCTATTCTTTTACTGGAAATTGCAATTTTCTTCATCGTAGGACTCATTCCGCAGGGGGTTCCCAATACCGTGGTGGTGGTGATCGTCTCATTCGTCACTTCTGTCCAAATGACTTCCTTCCGCAAGCTCATTGATGTGCCATATACCTCAACCGTCAGCACCGGCAACCTTAGATCAGCTTCTGAGGCTTTGTATATTGCCATTACGACCAAGGACACGAACGCTGCCATTCGAGCGATGCGTTACGGTGTCATCCTGGCAGCCTTTTTGGTTGGTGCCTTGCTGGGGGGATTTCTGACTTTGGCTATTGGGGATATTGCCATTTGGGGCGCTGTTGTTGCACTCATTTTTTCTTTTATTTTATTTACGGAAAAAGAAAAGTGGAAGCTGCCCCTGCGTCACTAAGTCTGTAGTATTACATTACCTCTGAACAAACTGCCGCTGGGCCGTTTCAAAAAAACTCAAAAGATCCTCGCGGGATGGGAATGCGGCCTGTGCTGATTGGTTGCTGCCGCCCCCCTTCCCTTGGAATGCGCCCAGATTCTCCTTAAAAAATGCCCCGCAGGCGACCGCCTGTGTGCCGTTATGTGCCAGAATGATTTTGTTGTCTGCTGTCGTCGCTAATAAAACAAGCAAATCATGTTCAGCTGTCAGCTTGGCAGCCATTTGCTGTACTTCCTGAAACGATTTTTGTTCAAACATATGGGCAAGAACGTGCCCCTGAACAGCAGACAGCAACTCTTTCGCCTGATACGAAGCATTTTCCTCCTGCAGGAGTTCCATTTGCGCCCTGAGCTGCTTGTGCTCCTGCTCCCACTTTTCAAATCGGGTCAAAATGTCCTTTCGCCCGGTATTAAACTTCGCAGATAACACGTCCAGAATCCGAACACCCTCGTTAAAGTCCTGAAGCGCACGTGCACCGCATTTGAAATGAATTCTCGCCATGCCCTTCTGCTTTTCCCATTTCAGACATTTGATCATCCCAATTTCCCCGGTCTGAGCCACATGTGTGCCACCGCAGGCATTATATTCAATGCCTTCAATCTCAACAATGCGAATATTCTCCGTCACCTTGGGCGTTTTCACAAGCGGGATATCCTTTAATTGCTCATGGGTTACAAAATAGCTTTTTATGCTGCGGTTGCTGTAGATTTGGTGATTTACTTCCTGCTCGATTGCCGATAGCTGTGCAGGTGTTATATCCGAACAGTTTACATCAATCGTGGCGTACTCTTGTCCCAAATGAAAGCTTTCTGTACGCGCGCCCAACAGCTCCAGACAAACCGCTGACAGCAAATGCTGCCCGCTATGCTGCTGCATATGGTCAAATCTGCGCTCCCAATCCAATTGGCAGGCCACTTTCCCCTCCTCCGGCAAACGTTCTACCTGATGCCAAATGTCCCCATCCTCAAGAACAACATCTAATACACGAATGCCCTGAATCGTTCCTGTATCACACGGCTGACCTCCGCCATTCGGATAAAAGGCCGTTTCCTCGAGCATAACAAAAAATGTTCCGTCTCTTTCCATGCTCTGTGTAATATGAGTGTCCCACTCCGTAAGATTCGGAGTGGTGTAATATAATTTTGTCGTCATTTAAAAGCTCCTCGCTTTAGGCATCAAATTAAAAGAACCTTCAGGCCAAACACCAACATCCACTTTATTATCGAGCACTTGATTGTAAATATCAATGGAGGGGATTATACCCGAAAGGATAAGCAGAATCAAAAGATAGTAAAAATAATTTATAATTCATGCATTTTTTTGATCTAACAGGCCCAAATTATCTCTAATAAAACCCAAATCGCCAAAGGGAGAGGAATATAATAATGACTACCACAAGCATAAACGGATACTCGATGCATTATATTGATGCTGGAAAAGGAATCGCTATCCTCTTCATTCACCCTCCGGTTCTCACAAGCTTAAATTTTACATACCAAATCCAAGGGCTAACCCCTCATTTTCGAACGATTGCTTTTGACATCAGAGGACACGGTCAGAGTCAGGCTTCCGAACAAACGGTTACTTACCCTCTAATCGTCCAGGATATGAAACAACTGATGGACCAGATGAGCATAGATAAAGTTTTTTTGTGTGGCTATTCTACCGGAGGCTCGATCGTGCTTGAATTTCTCCTGACTTATCCGGAACGGGCGTGGGGAGGGATCGTGATCAGTGGAATGTCGGAAGTAAACGAATGGCGGCTAAGAAACAAAATTGCTTGGGGCATTGCACTCTCCAAACTCAGAGCAGTCGGTACGATTGCACTTTCTAATGCTTGGTCGCAAACGAAACAGTTCTCTTTGTTCCGTGAATTATTCAACGATGCAAAACAGGGAAATTCGAGAAATGTCGAACAATATTACCGATACAGCTTGAAGTACAACTGTACCTCGCGGCTCGGGGAAATCCATCTTCCTGTCCTGCTCGTTTATGGGGAAGATGATAAGCTCTTTCATCCTTATGCCAACATATTACACCAACAATTGCCGAAGAGTGAGCTTGTTTTCATTAAAAAAGCCGATCACCGCCTTCCTACGAAGGCCGCCGAACCATTGAACGAACTGATCAAGCAGTTCGTAGACCGCTTCAGCCTTTAGTGCAAATCCTACAGGTAAATTCCGCATATGTATACCCATCTCCCCCACTCCTGATACCGCATCTTTGCCTGTATATGACCTCGCATATGGCCTGCTCATCAAAAGAAAAAACAATATATAATATTTTACACAATGTATTTATACAAATTATGCTAAAGTCATATATAGTTTAGATAGGATAGATACGTATTGTTCGGCTTCTAAATCCGAAGGGGTGTAAAAATGAAATGCTAAAGCGTATTCAAAATCTTTTCATTATCCCTAACTACCCACTATTCATGATCTGTATGTTATTGCAAGGCATGGCTATATCGATCAGCGCACCTTTTTTGGCTGTATATTTTACAACTACACTTGGCGTATCGGTTGGAACCTTTGGTGTTTTTACGGCTGTGACCTTGATTTGTGGTATATGGATAAGCTCTCTGATTGCCAAGCGTTCTGATACGGGATTGGATCGCAAACAAATTTTAGTTATTTGTACGTTGTTTAATGCGATAGCATTCGCAGGATATCTTGTCATTCAAAATTTTTATGTGCTTTTTGTATATATGACTGTCTTCACAGCCATGGGAGCACCTGGAATGCCGCAGTTATTTGCCAGTGCACGCGAAGCGGTAGATCGCAGTCAATCAGCTGATCATGCTTTTGCCAATTCAACACTTCGTTCCATGTTTTCTCTTGGCTTTATCACGGGGCCGCTCCTCGGTTCTTTTCTGATTGCACATACTGGTTTTAAAGGTATTTTTGCAGGAACGACTGCTATATTTATAATGATCGCTATTCTTCTATTTTGTTTTATTCAGCAATCCCCGGCTCGGCTCAAAAGCAAGGACCAGCTTTCACTTCATCACATTACATTGCATAAAAATATTGAAATTCTGATCCCTTTTTCAGTTCTTGCTCTGCTTTATACGTCTCACTGGATGAATAATTTGAATATTTCCTTGTTCATCATTCACAATTTAAAAGGGGACACGAGTGACGTTGCTCTAGTATCCAGTATTTGCGCAATATTAGAAATCCCCTTGATGCTCATGCTGGGCGTACTAGCAGCTAAATACTCCAATCGTTTGCTTGTATTTTCAGGGGCTTTAACAGGGGTGATCTATTATCTCCTTGTCCTGATGTCTACAGAGATGTGGCAGCTATTCGTGGGGCAGCTCCTTCTAGCCTTCTTTGTGGCAGTGATTTCGGCCATTGGCATCAGCTACATGCAGGATTTGTTGCCATCTCTTCCTGGATACGCCTCGACACTGTATTCCAATGCGACAACCATCGGAAGACTGGCGGGGAGCTTGATGGGCGGATTGACCGCTCAATGGATGGGTTATCGAAACTCCTATTGGGTATGCTTGGCCCTGGTAGTCTGCTGTCTTGGTCTGCTGGCGATTTCAAAAAAATTAGAGTTTGGCCAGTCGGATGTTCTACAAGAAAGAAATCACAGTCTATAGCGTGCCACAATCAAAAAACAACAGCCAGCGGTCAGCCTGACGTAATGATTCACCAATCACATTTGTTTTCAATTTTGAGATTGTCACATAAATAAGCGAGGTACACGCTTGAAGCGAATACCCCGCTTATCTATTGACCAGCCTATTTGGAAGAAACGGATTTATTTATTCATTTTTTTATTTATTCGCCTGTGGATTCCAATGATCTGTCCCGCCCAGAACGGCTTTGACTGTGTACTGACTGGCTTCGTTAGCAGTAAGCTGCTTGGCCCAAGGTACACGTCCGGCAATGGCTGCACCTGGCCCATTATTATCAAACTCTACGAATCTTGCAGTCTGCTCATTGGATGCCTTGCCCCAATTGTTCCAGCCGCCCGGCTTGATATGGTTATCCATGTAGGATTTGATATAAGCAACATGAGCGTAAGGACGCCATGGCCGTCCAAGATCCACCTTGCCTTTCAACCCATTTTCGGCTGTCAAACGACATTGAATAAATACCAAACCCAGCTTGTTCTCTTCTGTTGAAGCTGCTGTTACATATCCGGCACGCAAGCTGTGTATGACCGAGTTCTCAAATACGGCAGGTGAATTGCCAAAAATAAAATCGACGCTGCCGCTAATATAGCTGTCCTTAAAATACTGTCTGCCACGATTCACAAGCAAGGTATCCTGTAGTCCGGTAATTTTGACATTGCGGTACTGACCACGATCACCTTCAGCATATAACGCTACAGCCTGCACCTGTCCGGTCCCCTCTGTATTCGCAACCGTTACATTCTCCAGTATAAAATCAGGACTTTGCACACGCATCGTGTAGCTGTTGCTTGTTCCTAATTCTTTTCCATTCACTACGGTTTTGGCCGTATCGTTAAAGGCAATAATCGTTTTTTCCCGATCTTCTCCGATAATGCTCAGATTTTTTTTGGAGGAATTCACTTTTATTTTTTCACGATAGGTGCCATTTTTGAGGCGAATAACTGTCCTGGTGCTACTGTTGTCAGGGACTGCATCAATAGCTGCCTGGAGAGACGTAAAGCTGGCAGAGCCATAGGTCGCTACCACAACGCTATTCACCTCCCGGGCAACAGCATCTTGCTCTGTTTTAACGGGAACTGCTGCTGTTGCTGCCAGTTTGCGGATCGTAACATTGCTGAATTCCGACGTATTATAATTCCATACATCGTTTTGTTGTTTGGAGGCATCGGTGGCCAAGCCGAACAATAACGGCTGATGATCCGGCAAATTCATAACGGTTTCACCAACCTTCTCCCAGTTCGTCACACCATCTGCGGATACCCAGCCGGTAACCTTTTGTCCTTGTCGTACTAGACGAACCGAATATGGTGTTGTTATAAACGTCTCCATTGACGCACGTTTCGTCTTGCCATCCGTTTGATCACGACTGATGAGAATAACCTGTTTACCATATTTAACAAATGCTAAAGTCATATAAGCCATTTTCGATCCAGGCTTCAGCGATTCACGAATCATGACACCCGCTTCGGCATGATCATCGGTAGGTGTAATCTGCTCCACACGGGCAATAATTTCACCGTCTCCCTCCAATTTCTGATAAGCATAATGGAAAAAGTCAGCCTTGCCGTCAATGTCTCCCGCCGATTTCAGCCGTATGCTGCTTCCATTTTCGTCATCCTTTAATACCTGAGTATGTCCCTGGATATAACCGCTGAGGCGCTCAGAACCAATGTCTTCACTCAGCCAGTCTCCCGATGGTGCAGTCGTGTTCACATGAATGGCAACAGGATTGGAAAATGCAGCAGTCCCCTTGCGGTCGGTCACCCGTGCCACAATATAATGAGTGCCGTCCGTCACATGGTTCCAATCAAGACGATAAGGCGCAGTTTCTACCTTACCAGTAAGCACCCCGTCAATGATAAATTCAACGTATGCAATACCATCCTTGTCCTTGGCCGTTGCTGCTAATCTGGCATTACGTCCTGCCTCTAAAATATCGTTATGCTTTAACGAACGGCCGTTTTCGTGAGACACCTGAATGACGGCCTCCGGATTATCTACCTCGTTTCCATCCGACAGCTTCTCGATCAGATCATTTAAGTAGACCTCCAGATTAGTATAGCCCTTGGCAAAATGAGCATACGCCCCTGAGCCGGCAAGCCCCTGACCGTTACGGTCGCTCGCGTTATAGGGGTCCAGCCCGTTGGCACGTTCCCATTCATCGGGCATTCCATCGTGATCGCTGTCGGCAAGCTCCGTCGTAATTACATTACGATCATCGTAAATCCACCCTGCCTCACGCGAGGAGTTGATAAACGCACCCGTTCCATTCTTCACGTCATGCATAATACGAGCGTCCACTGCATCTCTTCTTGGCAGCGTGGCTCCCGAGCCTGCAAGCACCTCTGCATATGCCGTCTGCGCATCTGTCGCTTGGTAGGGACCATACGCATCGGAGGAAATTCCGTTGTCGTACTCCCCTCTTACTTCAATCGGCTCCGCCAGGCGGGTGGAAGGATCTATAATCGACCCAATCGATGTTCCAAGCTGCCAGTTATCCTGGGTAACCGAGTCGTTGCCGTACATGTAGTTACCACCAATGAACATGCGGGTTTTATATTTTTTACTCCCCACGTCCACAAAGATTTGACTGCGAACGTCCTGATATGTGTTAGGACCATATTTATAATAGTTATTCAGCACATTATACGATCCTTCACCGCCGCCATATGAAGAGAAAAACCCCCAGTTATAAATGACATTATTGGTCATTTCCACCGCGTCAATTTCTCTTTTATCCGTTGGAAAACGCGGATTGCGGCTTGCATTGTGAGCTAACAAATTATGATGATAGGTGGCGTTCCTTCCGCCCCATATGCCGCCATAGCCATGGCGCCCCTTTTGGTGTGTGGTCATAAGCATACTCTCGGAGGCGATGGACCACTGTACGGTCGTATTTACGTTGTCGTACAGGCTCAGTACTTCGTCCACCGACCAGCTAAAGGAACAGTGATCAATCATAATATTTTTATGGTACCTGGCTCCGAGCGCGTCATCCTCGCTGGGATAACGGTCGGTCAATCGGAAGCGCAGATAACGCAGAATGACATGATCTGCATCAATCCCTGTCGTGTAATCGCTCACAGTTATTCCGTCTCCAGGAGCTGTCTGACCGGCAACCGTCAGGTTGTTGCCCTGAATTTTAAGCGGCTCCTTGAGATGAATCGTTCCGCCTACCCGGAATACTACTGTCCGGTTATCGGAACTGACCGCTGCACGAAGCGAGCCGGGGATCGCCTGCTCTCCCTTGCCGTAGTCCTCCAGTGTAGTAACTTCGTATACTTCTCCTCCACGTCCACCGGTCACATACTTACCGCCACCCTCCGCTCCGGGGAACGCCGGAATGTCCGTTGCTACCTTGGCCAATTCTGTTGCGGTAACCACCTGACTCCCGGGAGCCGCCTCCGCTTGAATCAGTGGCGGGCATAAGGTCAACAGCAATGAACCCACAACCACATGGCATAGTACCTTTTTCCATGTACACTGCTTGCTCAAATTTATTTCCTCCCCTCAACATTTTCTTGCACACCAGCCGGCAGTTTTTTCACCTCCTTTACTTGCGAATCAGCCGAATCCCCAATCTTCTTGCTATAACAAACGGTGCTCACCGTGCTACGAATAGCTTGGTTCATCAATCTTTTCTGCTTTTACGGTTGGCGGGTGTCATATATACTATAGATATATGAATGCGCTTACTTATCTAATTTGCAAAGGAAGAAGCACATGAATAAAACGAACAACGACAAATATGTCATTGGAGAACAGCAATTCTCCATTCATCACATCTACCGTACCGGATTCACCGTTATGCCACGACCTCATGTCCATGAGAGCTACGAGTTGTATTATTTGCTGCGGGGCGAACGCATTTATTTTATGAACGGTAAGGTATACATCGCCCGCAAGGGTGATCTGATATTTATCATCCCTCATGAGTTGCACTCTACCGCCAGTTCGCAATTGGAGGAAACGGAGCGTATTCTGATTCATTTCTCACCGACATTTCTCCCACAACAGGATCGGGACATTCTTGGCCTGCCCCCGTATCAGCAATCTGCACTGCTGCGCCTACCGGTTAGAGAGCAGATCGAAGTTGAACGTTTGTTCCTGCAAATGAATACCGAATGCAGAAATCAGCAGCCCCTGCACGATCGTTGTGTACAGCATTTACTGCTGGAATTGCTCATTCTGGTGCACAGATCAGAAGCGGTCGAACGTAGTGAACCCGTTTCCTCTCATCCGATGCATCAGAAAATGACGGAAATTTCCTCTTTTATTCAGGACCATTACCATGAACCGCTAACCCTTGAGCAGATAGCTGCCTGCTATTTTATTAGTCCAGCTTACCTGAGCCGCATCTTCCCAAAATTGACTGGCTTTCATTTCAGCGAATACATCCGCGTGGTGAGGGTCAGGGCGGCCCAAACGAGACTGCGAACCACCAAAGACAAAATCCAGCATATTGCAGAGGATGTCGGATTCGGCCATGCTTCCCACTTTAATAAAATCTTCAAAAAAATAACCGGACTCTCCCCTCTTCAGTACCGCAAGCAGGTTCGCTAGATACTCAGTGTAATGAATTAGAAGGAAATTTTATACATCTGATCTTGTCTTGTTTTTCCATTTTTATATTTGCTTGCTCTTTCATGGAACTGAAGACAAGCCGCATGGAATCAAGTGCAACGGCAGCACAAAAAGCCCATACTTCGCTGCATTTATGCGATAAAGTATGAGCTTGCGGGTTTACTCCCCTATCATCTTATGTTTCCTTTACTGTAACGCTTGGATATCCTGAATCAGCCTTTCAACATTTTCTTTCTTCGTAGCCCAACTGGTACAAAATCGAACAACACTATGTGTAGCATCGGCTTTCTCCCAAAAGGAAAAAGTATATTTTTCGCTCAATGCTTTTAATGTACGATCTGGCAAAATCGGGAACTGCTGATTGGTTGGAGAATGATATAGAAAGCTAATTCCTTGTTTCGTTAACGCAGTTTGAAGCAACACAGCCATGTCTATGGCGTGCTTGGAAATGTCAAAGTATAAACCATCTTCAAATAAAGTTTCAAACTGAATGCCCAACATGCGTCCCTTCGCCAGCAGCCCTCCTTTTTGCTTGATCATATATCGAAAATCCTTTTTCAAAGCATCATTTACAATGACTACCGCTTCACCCATCATGGCTCCAATTTTGGTCCCGCCGATATAAAATACATCGCATAGCTTCGCTATATCTGCTAAAGATAAATCGTTGTCGTCTGCAACCAGGCCATAACCTAAACGAGCGCCGTCCATAAACAAGGGTAAACCGCAGGCCCGGCAGACTTGGCTTAACGCTTCCAGCTCGGATTTAGTATAGATCGTTCCATTTTCGGTAGGCTGAGAGATATAAACCATACCGGGCTGTACGCTATGCTCAGGAGCGGCATCATTCCAGTGAGCGTCATACAGCTCCTTTACCTGCTCGGCCCGGATTTTCCCATCATCACTTGGCAAAGTAAGTACCTTATGCCCAGTAGCTTCAATCGCTCCGGTCTCATGTACAGCAATATGTCCAGAAACTGCAGCAACGGCGCCTTGATGCGGACGCAAAATAGAAGAGATCACCGTTGTATTCGTCTGTGTACCTCCAACTAAAAAGTGTACATCTGCATTTTCGGAGCCACATGCCTTTTTAATATAAGCCCTGGCTTTTTCACAGTGCTCATCCACACCATAGCCGCCAGTTTGTTCGTCATTCGTCTCCAATAGTCGCTGTAATATACGCTCGTGGGCACCTTCGGTATAATCGCACTCAAATCGAATCATGTTATATTCTCTCCAATTTCTCCAGTTTGTTCTGAATGAACACCATAGAAGTATGTAGTTCTTTAATTTCTTCCTCTGATAGACCTTGAACTAATTTTATGATTTGCTCGTCGGACCTTTCATCCAGTTGGCGATAGAACGCTTTTCCTTTAGGCGTCAAACGAATCAGATTTGTTCTATTATCCACCGAAGAATTTTCCTTAACAAGGAAGCCCTCTTTGCAAAGTTTAGCTATGATTCTACTCATATAGCTGCGGTCAATTTTGAGAGAATCGACTAAAGTATTGGCTATACACGGCTCAATCATCCCAATCTCTATAATGACACGTGCCTCGGTAAAGGAATGTCCACTATCCAGCACATGTCGATCCAACAAACCGAGTATATTGGTATAAAATCGATTGAAACGTCTCATATCTGCTATAAATGCAGCAGCGATATTGATGATAACCCCTCCTTTTTAGTGGACTTTTACAACAATTATAGTAATAATTTTTGTGGACTATGTCAACAAAAATAAGCCGGGATTGCCCCCGGCTAAACGTTCTATTATTCTCCGTTTTCCGCAAAATGCTTAATGCGTTCTCCTACCTGATTGTCTTTTTCCCCATGATAAACGTCTCCTTCAATGTTTAATTATGAAATGACCAGCCATAGATACAGGCCTAACAGAGTAATAAAAAGTGCAGGAATCGTTAAAACAATGCCTGTTTTAAAATAAGCTCCCCAAGAAATTTTCACGCCTTTAGAGCCAAGCACATGCAGCCATAATAATGTCGCTAATGAACCAATCGGGGTTATTTTCGGCCCCAAATCCGATCCAATCACATTGGCATAAATCAGCGCCTCTTTGATCATGCCGGTGGTATGGGTGGCATCAATGGCAAGCGCATTAATCATGACCGTAGGCATGTTATTCATCACCGATGAGAGGACTGCCGCGATAAAGCCCATTCCCACAGTGGCCACAAACATGCCTTGACCAGCAGCCGCTTGAATCACATGAGCCAGCAGATCGGTTAATCCGGCATTACGCAGTCCATACACCACAACATACATCCCGATGGAGAAAAATACGATGGCCCATGGAGCGCCTTTGATGACAGCTTTTATCGGCACCGCAGTGCTTCTTCTCGCCATCAGCAAGAAAAATACGGCAATCACCCCAGTTACCGCCGAAACAGGAATATTAAAAAATTCGCACACAAAGTATCCAGCCAACAGCAACGCAAGAACAAACCAGGACATGCGGAACATTGTTGGATCTTTAATTGCTTCTGCAGGTGTTATTAACTGTGAAGCATCAAATGTTCTCGGAATCCTTTTGCGGAAAAAGAGATACAGTACCACGATACTGGCCGCTAAAGAAAATAAATTAGGCACAATCATGCGACTCGCATATTCCATAAACGTGATGCCAAAGAAATCGGCTGATACAATGTTCACCAGGTTGCTGACCACAAGCGGTAGCGATGTCGTGTCGGCAATAAATCCGCTTGCTATGATGAAGGGGAAAACCATTTTTTCATCCAGTTTCAGCGCTCGAACCATCGCAAGTACAATGGGTGTCAGGATTAAGGCTGCGCCGTCATTGGCAAAAAAAGCAGCGACAATGGCACCAAGAATGGTCACATACACAAACATCCGGGTTCCGCTTCCCCGCGCAGCCCGTGCCATGTGAAGTGCTGCCCATTCGAAGAAACCGATTTTATCGAGCACCAGCGAAATCAGAATAATGGCCACAAAAGTCAAAGTCGCATTCCAGACAATGCGGGTAACTTCCCAAACATCATGCAAATCGACGACACCCACTAGCAGAGCAAGTATTGCTCCTCCGCAAGCCGACCAGCCAATAGACAGATTTTTAGGCTGCCAGATCACCAACACTAAAGTGGCTAAGAATATAATGCATGCCAACAAAACCAATGCTCAAAACCTCCATCACCTTATAAGCATATACTTATATTAAAAATAACATTTATCCCTTAAGGAGATAAACAGAACAACCTTTAGGAGGAGCAGGTTGGGGAATCCGGTCCACAGGATGCTGTGGGTTCCTCTTTATTCAGCCATTTTAAAATATAGTTGGAATCCGGCATACACTCAAGCACAACTTGAATATGCGGCTTGTCGTCTACGTTTAAGGAATAGTATACCCACTGACTTCGTCTTTCTTCTTTTACGATCCCTTGCGACTTTAATTTCCTCAAATGTTGGCTAATGGCAGGCTGCGACATATCGAAGATGTCCACGAATTCGCAAACACACCATTCTCGTTCTTTTAACAGGGAGAGCATGGACAGCCGCGTTTTATCCCCCAATAGCTTTAAGTGATCAGCTACATAATCAAGTTGTTGCAATGTGTACCCCTCCTTTCATTCATATAACTATATGCTTATATACTAATCAATCCCAACTTTAAAAGCAAGACCCCACCAAAGGGTCCTGCTATCTTTTTCAATCATCTTCATTTCGGTATAAAAGCTTAATACTTACGACCCTCTGCATGCTGCCTACTTCATGATCCTCCTCAATCACCTGCCACTGTCTGCCAATAAGCCCCTGCAAGGTATCGATTTCACCAGGATCGAGATGCAGATTCTTTAATGTGATTCCATCCTGCCCATAATCGCGATCTATGGCTCGATCAAAACGGAAATAAAGCAGCCTTTTCAGTCCATTGATGTGTAAAAACTTAAATTCATAACCACTGTGAAGCGCTTCTTCCCACTCGTCCCCTATGTCTTCTGCCGTTTGACAACGTTCTTCAAAGTCCATTGTTCTTTCTTTAACTTTGCCAAGCAAAGGAGAAAAATCCCGCTGCTTTATACACTCAATGATGACGTCTGTCGGCTCACCGCTTGAACGTAAGTTCTCGATCAGCAAGGCAACCGGAATCGACAATTGTACTTTACTCATCGGAGTCAGCTCCTTTGCTCAAGTAGGAGTTAAACCAGGCGATCACTTGCTCAAAGTTGTCTACACGAAGGGACGGTTTGCCGCTTTTCAGCAAAGAATGATTGGACCCGGGATAGCGAATGAGTCGTGTTGTTTTACCCAGCCGCTTCAGGGCTGTATATAACTCATCCCCTTGTCCAACAGGACAGCGCAGGTCTTCCTCGCCATGTAAAATCAGCAGCGGAGTTTCGATGTAATTTACATGTGCCAGTGGGGACTTGGACCAGAGCAGCTCAGGATCTTCCCACGGATTGGCCCCGACAATTCCCTCTGTATAGGAAATCCCGATATCGCTCAAGCCATAGAAGGATAGCCAATTAGAGATGCAGCGCTGCGTAACGGCGGCACGGAATCGGTTGGTGTGGGAAATAATCCAGTTGGTCATCAAGCCGCCATAGCTGCCTCCAGCCACGCCGAGCCGGGTTGCATCTATAAAATCAAACTGTTTTAGTGCAAAATCCAGGGCGTCCAGCACATCGCGATAATCTCCTCCTCCAAAATCCCCCCGACAGGCTTGGGCAAAATCCTGACCATAACCGAAGCTGCCACGTGGATTGGTCATCAGCACGGCATACCCCTGTGCAAGGAGCGTCTGCATCTCATGGCTATATGTACTGGTATACATTGCATGAGGTCCCCCGTGAATTTGTAAAATCAAAGGAACCCGTTCTCCGGGACCGAGTCCAGAAGGTTTGAAGATCCACCCCTGTACCTTGAAGCCATCCGAAGCCTCAAACCAAAACACTTCCGGCATACTTACTTCCAGGGAGGCCATGTAATCGTCGTTATGGTGCGTGAGCCGCTTCTCTTCCCCTGTCTCCAGATTCATTTGATACAGCTCTCCAGGTCTATTCACATCAAGTGCTGCAAAAATCAGATAGCGACCATCAGCAGACAACGTGTACTGATAGACATCTCTATCGCTTCCCGCAGTCACTGCCTGAACACTGCCGTCCGCAGTGAACCGGTATACATGGACAGCTCCCTGTAACGTCCCGAGCACATACATTTCTGGCTTTAACCTCGCAGGAGCATATACCGGAGATGGAGACGGACCAAAGGATTTCATATCACTTAGGGCAAAGTTGCCAATTTGCATATCCAACTCAGGAAACAATAGCTGAGGCGCTCCTCCCGTCACAGGCACGGTATACAGGCGATTCTGGCTACCGCTGCCATAGATGCGATCGCTGGCGATCAGAGTCAATGATTTGCCATCCGGTGCATACGAAAATTGGCTGATCGCCAAGCTGGAATCCGTAGCCTTCACCAGATTGCTGCCGTTGTAATCAACCGTATAAACATCCGCGTATGAAAGAAGATCTGCATCCAGCTTGTCGTCTTCTACACGTTTGGACAAAAAGGAAATCCGCTTGCTGTCCGTGGACCATACCGGATAAGCAGCATTCCAAGGTCCCGAGGTTATTGGAGTTACCCGGCCGTTTTCAAGCTCCAATACAAATAAATGACTAAACAGACCGTTCCACCAGCCCGATCCTTCGGCTTTGGGAGTGGTACGATCCACGATACGTCCCCGCTCACCGGATTGCTTGGTATATTCCTCAAGCTCCATGGCTTCCCGCTCGGCGTTAATGCTAACCATACTTGTGAATACAATATACTGCCCATCTGGCGACCAGACGAATGCACTTACTCCACGCTTCACCCCCGTCAGCCGCTGTCCCTCTCCACCTTCAGCCGGAATCGTCCATAGCTGCTTGCTTCCATTCGCCACACGTAAAAAAGCAAGCTGCGAACCGTCAGGTGACCAGGCAGGAGACGAATCCTTGTTTCCATGGGTCAACGGCTTGTCTTCCTTTCCATGAAGCGATACGACACGGATGTGCGTCTGGTAGTCATTCTTTGAACGATCTATACTTTTGTTGACGTAGGCAATCGTTCCATCGGGGCTTATTGCCGGATCACTGATCCACTGATATCCGTACAAATCCTCCGGTACAATTGGTCGTTTATTCAAGAGTAGCCCTCCCTTTTCCGTTACATCATACTGCCGAACACACTGCCCAAGCATACCGCCAAAGGTGTATCTATTCGTGAGCCATCTGCTTTTGCAGAGGAAAATGACAGGCTGCAACATGCCCTGGCGTATGCTCTTCGAGCAGCGGGCTCTGCCCGCGGCATATCTCTTGTGCGTATGGGCAACGCGTGTGAAAAGTACAGCCCAAAGGCGGATTGGCCGGATTGGGGATTTCACCTGTCAATGTGATTCGCTCCTTGCGCAGCCTCGGATCAGGGACGGGTACTGCGTCAAGCAGTGCTTTGGTGTACGGATGCTGTGGCCGCGCAAACAACTCATCACGATCCGCAAGCTCCACGATTTTACCCAAGTACATCACCGCGATGCGATCGCTGATATGCTTGACAGAAGGCAGGCCATGAGCGATAAAAATGTAAGTGAGCTCGAACTGCTGCTGTAGCTCTTTTAACAAATTCAAAATCTGAGCCTGAATCGACACATCCAGCGCGGATACAGGTTCATCGCAAACAATGAGCTTCGGCTTCATGGCAAGTGCCCTGGCTATGCCGATCCGTTGCCGCTGTCCGCCACTAAATTCATGGGGATGCCGATCTGCCAGATGAGCGCCTAGTCCTACCGTCTGCAGCAGTCGGAAAACTTCGGCTTTAAGCTCTTTCCCTTTAGCAATCCCGTGTACTTGCAGCGGTTCAGCGACGATATCAAAGACCTTCATTCTTGGGTTCAAAGAAGAGTACGGATCTTGAAATACAAATTGCAAATCTCGTCTGACTTTGCGGACCTCTTCGTCCGTTAAATCAGACAGGCTTTGCCCTTGAAAACGGATTTCGCCTGCCGTAGGCTCCAGCAGTTGTGTAATCATTTGTCCCGTTGTTGATTTGCCGCAACCTGATTCCCCTACAATACCCAAAGTTTCGCCAGGCATAACCTTAAAACTCAAATCATCAACCGCCCGCACATAACCACTTTTTTGGGAGAACCAGCCCTTTTTCATCGGATAATATTTTTTGAGTCCATTCACCTCAAGAAGCGGTGTACCCTGTGCTGTCTCACTCATACCGACACCTCCTCCATCCGCAAACATCTGACATAGTGTCCTTGGTCCTTGGCCTGTATTTCAGGATGAACCTGGGTGCACTGTTCCTGGGCGTAAGGGCAACGGGGATGAAATGGACATCCACTCGGCATCTGCATCATATTAGGAACGGTGCCGGGAATGGAATCCAGCCATTCTCTCTGTTCTGTAAGCTTGGGGAGTGATCCTAGCAGCCCGATTGTATAAGGGTGACCCGGCTTTTCAAACAAATCAAATACGTTTGCTTCCTCGACCACTTCACCGGCATACATCACAACCACCCGATCGGCCATTTCCGCGACCACACCTAAATCATGGGTGATCAGAATGATACCTGTGTTCTCTTCCTTGCTTAGCCTGTGGATTAAATTCAAAATTTGAGCCTGAATCGTAACGTCCAGTGCCGTCGTCGGTTCATCGGCAATCAGCAGTTTCGGACGGCAGGCCAAGGCCATAGCGATCATCACCCGCTGACGCATACCACCGGACAACTGATGCGGGAAATAACCCACAACCTTCGAAGCACCAGGTATGCCTACCCTCTCCAGCATCTCAATACTTTTCTCCCGCGCCTCCGCTTTGCTCAACTTTTGATGCTGCCGAATCACCTCACTGATCTGATTGCCAATCGTAAATACCGGATTCAGCGAGTTCATCGGCTCCTGAAAAATCATGGATATCTCGTTTCCCCGATATTTACGCATTTCTCCCTTGGACAATTGGAGTAAATCCCGACCTTCCAGCAAAATCTCCCCGCCCACAACTTTTCCTGGTGCAGCGACTAAGCCCATAATAGACAAGGAGGTTACACTTTTACCGGAACCGGACTCTCCAACAATCGCTAAGGTTTCGCCCGGGTTCACAGTGAAGCTGACACCGTTGACCGAGGGAACCATTCCATCCTCTGTTTTAAAGTAGGTTTTCAATTGGTTCACTTCAAGCAGTTTTGTGGACATCTTTTCCGCCCCCCCTCTGTTATTCTTTCGCCTTCATGTGGGGATCTAACACGTCGCGAAGCCAGTCACCGAGGAAAATAACGCCCAGGACCGTGATGGTAATCGCCAGACCGGGAAACGTTGCCACCCACCAGCTTGTAGCTACATATTGTCTGCCATCGCTCAGCATACCGCCCCAGGACACGGCCGGTGGTGTGATCCCCAATCCGAGAAAACTAAGCGAAGCTTCCATAATAATCGTTGTCGCCACATTCATGCCGGAAATCACAATGAACGAAGACAGGACATTGGGTAAAATGTGCTTCAACAGAATCCTGCTATTTTTGGAGCCAATCGCCTTGGCTGCCTTGACGAAGTCCCGTTCCTTGATACTCAATACCTCGCCCCGGACCACCCTTGTATAAGCAACCCAATTCGTAACGCCAATAACAAAAATAAGTGTAGTCATGCCAGGCCCTACCACGGCCAAGACGACCAGCATCAGCAGAATGGCCGGAATAGCCAAAAATGCATCGGCAACTCTCATAATCACGGCATCCACCCATTTGCCATAAAAACCGGCAAGAAGTCCGAGGATCGCGCCAATCGTGCCTGAGACCAGAACTGCACCGATACCGACGATAAGCGAAACTCTGGCCCCGTACACGATACGGCTCCACATATCCCGCCCCAGATTATCTGTACCAAGCCAATGCTCTGACACTCCACCTGCCAGCCATATGGGTGGTTTCAGTCGGTTAAGCGGGTCAATATCCGCAGGATTGTGAGTGGCCAAAAGAGGTGCAAATAGAGCTGTTAAGCTAACGAGCAGTATCAGTACCGCACCGACCGTTCCGGTTTTACTTCGTAACAGTTGCTTCCACACGCGCCCAATAGCTGACAGCCGAAGGGTTTGCTTTGGGTTGTCCGGGTCCGAGCCAAGGGCTTGTATAGGATTGATGCCTGCCACATCTTCTCCTCCTCTCTCTAGTTGTATTTAATTCTGGGATCAAGCAATCGATAAACGATATCCGTTAAAATATTGCTGATGACGACAATCAAGGCGATCACAAATACAGCGGCCTGAACAATAGCCATGTCGTGTGTATTCACTGCGACAACAAGCAACTGCCCCAAGCCCGGCCATGCAAATACCGTCTCGGTAATCAGTGTTCCGCCGATCAAGCTTGTAAATTGCAAGCTCATGATGGTGACAACCGGAATTAATCCATTGCGAAAAGCGTGTTTTCCGATCACTACAATCTCAAAAATCCCTTTACTTCGTGCTGTCCGTATATAGTCCTGATTCAAAATATCCAGCATACTGGAGCGAATGAGTCGGGTCATTTGTGCAGAAAGACCGACACCCAGCGTAAAGGCTGGAAGTATTAAATGCTCCATCCCGCCCCGGCCAGACACGGGAAGCATCCCCAACATGACGGAGAATAACAAAATGAGCATAATCCCCATCCAAAAGTTAGGCATGGCCTTGCCGACGACAGACAAACTGGAAATGATTAAATCCATAAAGGTATTCCGCTTAACTGCCGAGATGACGCCCAGTGGCACTGCGATGATGACCGCAAAAATCATGGCGGCTACTGCCAATTCAAAGCTGGCAGGCAGCCGTTCCAGCACTAAGGGCAAAGCCGATTCACCATAGCGAAACGAGGTGCCAAAATCGCCCTGTAAGGCACTGCCAATAAATTTAATGTATTGCGTATATAATGGCTGATCCAGTCCGAGCGCTTGTGTCAATACTGCACGATCCTCGGCTGTAGCGGTCTCCGGCAGCATAAGGGCTACTGGGTCGCCGGTTACCCTCACCAGGATGAATACAATCAGAGAGACAATCAGCAGTACAGGAATCACCTGCAGCAGCGATTTGGCGATATAAGTTTTCAATCCGTCACCTCCGTAACCAGCAGGCTTTTTTTAAAAGGACGGGCAGGAACCTGCATTGAGGTCCCCGCCCGTTCACTTCTCGTTTTATTTTGCAGATGCAATATCCTCTGCATAGAACATTTCATCACTTCTCGGCTGGAAATTCACGCCGTTACCAGTGCCATAAATCCCTTCCATTTGGAACAGGTAGACGGCCGGACGGTCTTCAGCCAAAATCTGTTGCACTTGCTGATACTCTTTTTCACGCGAGGCTGTATCCAGATTTGTCAGAGCATGCTGCAGCAGCTTCTCTACCTTTGGATTGTTATAATCCGTTTCGCCTTTAGCCTCTTCCAGCAGGTAACGATTATAGTTATTGGAAGCATCGAACAGGGAATTACCAATGCCGATCATAAACATTTCCTTGAACGATTTGGAACTGTAACGCTCACTGAAAGCACTTGGCTCCAGCACGTCCAGCTTAATTTTGAAACCTTCTTTATTTAACATGGCGGCTACAACCTCAGCATACTCCTTGTATATTGAGGATACCGACAAGGTTAATTCCGGGCCTGCGCCAGCATAACCGGCTTGCTGCAGCAGTTCTTTGGCTTTAGCCGGATCATATAAGGTCTTCTCATACAGGGAAGGATCGGCACCAAAGTTGCCCGGCGTAACAGAAGTGCGAGTTACGATCCCGGCACCGCCTGCAATGCTGTCCACGATCCCCTTTTTATCGATTGCAAGGTCTATCGCCTCTCTCACTTTCGGGTTAGCCGTAACACTTCCTTGGCTTTGACGCAAAATCAATTGCAGCACTCGCTGAATCGGTGCCTTGACGATTTTTTTACCGTCTTCGCCTTGAATACGTGCTACATCGGTGGACGGAATGCCGGAAGCAATGTCAACCGAGCCTGCGAGTAGTTCAGACACACGCGTAGAGGCTTCTGGAATGGAGCGAAAAACAACCTGATCCCATTTCGGCTGACCTTCATAATATTTATCATTTTTAACGAGTACCACCCGGTCATCCTTAATCCATTGACTAAATTTATAAGGGCCTGTACCGATTGGATTTTTAAGGAATGCCTCGATCCCATTTTTCTCAATATACTTGGAAGGTAATATCCCTGCTCCCATTTTGGACAAACGATTCAGCAGCAGCGGGTCCGGTCCGTCCGTGATGATGTCTGCTGTATGTTCATCCACCACTTTTACTTCTTTAATGTTTTTAAAATAGGAATTTTGTTTGAGCGTGTTATCCTTTGCCACTCTTTCTATCGTGTACTTCACATCTTCCGCCGTGAATGGATCCCCGTTATGGAAGGTAACCCCTTCGCGCAAGTGAAAACGCCAAGTTGTATCATTTACTTTTTCCCAGGAAGTAGCGAGCCCAGGTACTTTCTTCTGCTGACTATCATTTTTCAGCAAGTAGTCAAATACGTTAACCAGAACGGCTTCACTCGCCGTATTGTTATTGTTATGTGGATCAAAACTCTCAATATCCGTAGCATTCGCAATCGTCAGCACTTTACTGTCAGTCGATGTCGATGCTGCACTATCTTTGCTGCCGCCTGTGGATGGAGCACCGCAGCCTGCCAGAATAATCGCTGCAATCAGTAATGTGATCCCGCCTGTAAACCACTTGTGTCTGTTCATTTTGTCCACTCCAGTCCATTAACGTTGTATTTTGCCACACAGCTGTTTCTCTAGCGTCTCAAACTTTATTGCTTCTTCAAAAAATTCAGCGCTATAGCCGACATCATGGCTACGCCATAAGGCAGTACCGATTCGTCCAAATCAAACTTGGGATGATGTAATGGATAGCTTGTTTCCTCATCTCCTCTCCCGGACCCCAGCCGGAAGAACACGCCGGGAACCTGCTCACAATAAAAAGCGAAATCCTCCCCGCCTGTTGACGGTTTGATGTATTCCCACTCTCTGGAGCCAAACAGCAGCTCACTCGTTTCTGTCATCAGGTCGACCATATCCGGGTCGTTCTGCACAACCGGGTAGCCATGCTGATAATTTAATTCATATCCGGCCCCAAACGATTCACACACCCCACGGACCACCTGCTCGATCAGTTCAGGCATTCGGCTGCGCAGCTCCGCAGATAGAGTTCGAACGGTGCCGATCATTTCTACTTCCGGTGCAATGGCAGCCCCCATGTAGCCGCCACTAATTTTGCCAATCGTAATGACAATGGGCTCAAGCGGGTCAACCAGACGGCTGGGTATATTTTGCAGGGCAGCAATCACCTGCGCCGACACGGCAATCGCGTCTATCCCCTCATGCGGACGGGCGGCATGACCACCTTTGCCTAAAATTTTAATGGTTAAGCCATCTGCTGATGCAAAAGCTACCCCTTTGCTGACCCCAAGTGTTCCTGTCCTCAGACCCGGGAACATATGTAGTCCTGCCATGGCATCTACTTTGGGATTGTCCAGCACACCGTCATCTATCATGGCCTTGGCTCCGGCCAAACCTTCTTCTGCCGGTTGAAAGACAAATTTGATATGGCCTCGTTCAGGTCTCTCCAAAGTAGCCAGTAACTGCGCGGTTCCCATCAGTATCGCAGTATGGGCATCATGTCCGCATAAATGTGCCTTTCCCGGAATCTGCGAACGATAGGGAGCCGTTTTTTCATCCTGAATCGGTAAAGCATCCATATCTGCCCTGAGACCGATGGTAGGCCCCGGGCTTTTTCCACGCAACAGCCCCACAACCCCGGTTTTACCTACCTGTGTGGTTACCTCCAACCCCAGACTTTGCAAGTGCTCAGCTACAATACCGGACGTGCGAATCTCTTCATATCCCGTTTCAGGATGGCGATGAAAATCCCTGCGCCATGTAATCAATTGCTCTTGAAGCGGTCTTGATAAAGCCAAGAGCTCATGTATGCTCGTGCATTCACCATTCATGCTTTCACCGTCCCCGCAAATTGTGTTCTTTGTTCCGTAAGACACCGTCTAGCCTTTTGCAACCAATCTTGCATAAATGGCATCAGCGGAATGTCCAATATGATGTCTCATTATTTCCCGCGACTTCTCAGCATCCCGTGCCCGAAGTGCACTCAGGATTTCCGTATGGACATCGTAGTTCACCGTCCGAATCTGGTTATCATAGGGCATGAGATCCAGCGCCGGGTTAATTTGAGTCCGAATCTGCCTAACAGCGGCTTCACAAAGTGGATTACCCGATGCCTTGGCAATGGCTAAATGGAACTTGACGTCCAGGGCCCGAAACCATTCTCGGGTACAATCTGCTTCAATACTCTGATCCAGATAATGCTGAAGCAAGTCCAGTTCATCCGCAGTGATCCGCGCAGCCGCTAAAAAAGCAGCCTCAGGCTCCACAATCATCCGATATTCAAAGACCTTCAGCATATGCTCCCAATCTTGTGCGATTTCTGCCCGGGTACGTTTATGAGAATTTGCTGTCACCGGAAGAACAAACGTCCCTCCCTTGGCACCTACTCTCTTTTCAATGAGTCCCTTGGACTCCAATTGAGATAATGCCTCACGAACTGTAATTCTGCTGGCATTAAATATCTCTGCGAGTTCCCGCTCTGTTGGCAGCTGCTCCTCGCTAAGCAACTCTTTTAGAATAATAGCCTCTTCCAGCTGCTCTCTAATAAAATCACTCACTTTTTTAGCTGATACTTTCTCAAAGCGCAGAGGAGATGGGATTAACATACGAACACTCCGATCCATAAATCTTTAAGGTCTAAACCTTATACCTTTAAAAGAAACAAAAAAATATAAATCTGTTGTTATCATAATACCTAGTAAACCTATATGCAATACTTTTTTCTGATATTATATAAAAAGCGCGCAGCAGGTTATCCTGTGCGCGCTTGGTCATTCTCTATTTTTCCTCCAGCTCATCCGGTACATCATATTTATTGATATGTGAGGTCATCGCTGCAACTGCTTCGCTGGCATCCGTCGTGGCCGGTACTTCTCTGACCACATCATCAGTCTGGTCACGAAAATTCAAACGGTCCGCCTCGACTACTTTCTGTTGATTTGGTTTCATTATTTATATCGCTCCTTTCTTATTCCAGGCTCTGATCTCGCTCTGTTAATGTGTACAAAGGTACTTCCCGCTCCTCCTCCGGATGATTCAGCGCATAGATGCGTGCCGTCTCACTCTGCTCGTTCACATGCTGAATGTAAATGGGTTGCCCCTCACACAGTACATTCGCCATTATGGGAGAGGATGCTATTTCTCGTGCTCTTTGAACATTCATTTTAGAAAAACCTCCCTTGCTGAGTAGAGTTCATCTTTACTATGCACGAGGTAAATATTTGTTATACAAATTTCACGTCAAACACCAAAAACATGCCATACAGCGGCTGTACTCTGTTACACCAGGAAAAATATTGATGCCATTTTAATGTGCTCGCACCACATTTACAGAAAGGATATCATTTGAAAATATAAATATTATTGTTATTATAAATAGAGAGATTCAGTGAAAGCTGCGATCTTCGATAAAATCGAACAGGAGTGATGATGAATGCTGCACATATTAATGGTTAACTTTCCGGCAGAAGGGCATGTGAATCCTACGCTCGGGATTACGCAAGCCTTTGCAGCACGTGGGGATCAGGTGCATTACATTACAACTGAGAAATACAAGGACAGACTCCAAGCAGTTGGAGCAACGGTTCACCTGCATCCCGATCTGATCAGAACGGCTTCCATTGATACCAGTACTCCGGCTGGGTTGAACGCATTTATGAATATTCATATCCAGACTTCGATGGACATATTAGCAATCACCAAGCAGCTGTCTGAAAGCATTGATTTTGACTTTGTGTTCTATGATAGATTTGGAGCCGGGGAATTAGTGAGAGATTATTTGAATATTCCAGGCATTTCTTCATCGCCATCTTTTCTGATTTCAAACCATCAGATGGCTGTCAATCTCTTTCGCCCTGATGCTAAAATACCGTTTCAGCCTAGTGAACAAGTCACGACTTCACTGCATTTCATGAAAGAAAAATTCGGTGTGGCTCCCAAAGAAATGGTTCAATTTATGAACAATTCAGGGGCTTTGAATGTTGTATATACGAGCAAATATTTCCAACCGAGAGGCGAACAGTTTGGGGACGAGCATCTTTTTATTGGTCCCAGCTTCCCAGAGCGCAAAGGGGCTAATTCATTCCCTCTGGACAGACTACAGGGTAAAAAAGTTTTGTATATTTCGATGGGAACGGTTCTGGACCATACTGAAGACTTTTTTAACACCTGTATTGAAGCTTTTTCCGATTTTGAAGGCATCGTCGTGATTGCAGCTGGCGAGAAAGCCGACTTTACGAAAATCAATCCGGCCCCTGAGCACTTTATCATTTCGCCCTATGTTCCTCAATTGGAGGTATTGCGTCATACAGATGTGTTTATTACGCATGGTGGAATGAACAGCGTGAATGAAGGGATTCACTTCAATGTACCCTTGGTCGTTCTACCTCAGGACAAGGATCAGCCAATGGTCGCGCAGCGGTTAACGGAGCTTCAAGCTGGCTATCGAATAACCAGAGACCGTATCCATGTACAATCGTTAAGAGAGGCCGTACATGAAGTGATGTCGAACGCAGCATATAAAGAGGGTGTACAAAAAATAAATGATAGCTTCCAGCAATCTGGAGGTACAGAGGAAGCCCTCGCAAAAATTGATGCATATCTTCAAAAAGAGCTCGCGTAAATGGTTTCCAAGAATTCCAAGCCGCTTAGGCTTGCGGCTAAGCGGCTTGGATAAAGGGGAATCTGCCTGAAATCGGCGATCTAATCGGTTGGCATTTACCACAGATGCCTGTTTGACGAAAAAGCGTCTACTTTTTAATTATTCAAATCTCGTGGGCTAGGAGGCGCACACGATTTACGCTCTACAAACCGGGTATCGACTGTAATTTTAGATTGCATTTTAGGGCCTGTTTCGATGGCTCTAGTCAACAGATCGACGGCAAGCTCAGCCATTCGCTCTTTCTCAACATGGATCGTTGTCAACTCTGGAGTAATAATTAATGATTCATTAATATTGTCGAACCCTATAACTGAGCATTCCTCGGGCACTTTAATCCCCATCTCGGTTAATGTTTTAATCGCACTTATCGCAATGTAGTCACATTCACAAAACCACGCCGTCGGAAGTTGTCGATCATCACTCAAATATTCAGTCAATTGTTTTTTAAGCGATTCCTGTGAGCTTAGAATGGTTGGGGCCACCGACAAACGCCGAGATGTGGGGATATCGATCTGAAATTCCTCTAATGCCTCCATAAATCCTCGCTGCCGCTCCTCAAAATTATGAATACGTACATTTGAAGCAATATAACCTATTGAAGTATGACCAAGTTGGCATAAATGTGCTCCTGCCTGGTAAGCTCCTATACGGTTATTAATACCGATAAATTGTACGGGCAACGTGTCAAAACAAGTATCCAGTACAACCAAATTAGGCATGATATGATGTATTTCTTCGATCTGCCAGCGTGTCAAATTTGTTCCGAGAACAATGGCACCATCACTATATTTTTCCTCAAACACATGTTTAATTTCTTCTTCAAAAAATTCTACATTTACTGTCGAAAAAATTAGTTTATAACCTTTTTGGCGGCAGTTTTCTTCTATGAAATAGATCAGTGACTTAAAAAAGGGCTGTTGATCATATTGCTCAAAAACAATACCGGAGCTAGTACACACTAGAAACAGCAACGCTTTATCGCCTTTCTTCTGATGTGAGGCTCGGCTCTTCGGCATGTAACCAACTTGATGAGCGATTTGAAGTATATGCTCTCGTGTTTCAGGACTAATCCCCGGCTTACCACTAAAAGCAAGAGAAACAGCCGATTTAGAAACATTAGCCATTTGGGCGATATCTTCCATTTTCATAAATTGATTCTCCATCTATATAAAATACGGCTAACCGTTAAAGTCAGTTTACATATATGAATAAACAGATGCAATAGATTAATATATTTATCGATATAAATTTAGTTTCTTTATTTATAATATTATTCATTTTATTCCTGAAAATTTGGTGAGAAAGCATACTATATATGTGATTTGTTCTAAATATAATCTATAAGTTTAGATAATTCAACTAGACTAACTAAACTAAATAATGATTTTTATTAGAATTCAGCCAATTGACAGCGGTTTATAGAGGTGATACGATGATTTCGAAAATAAAACTTCATACATTTTAGTTGATTTAGTTTAGTCTTGTTTAGTCTCATTTCAGTTTATTTACTTCTAGTAAAGGAGAGTTATTAATGAAAAAGCTGAAACTGGGTTATGCACCTACACGACGATTTACCTTCAGTGCTGAGGATGCATTCCGCTACAAAGTTGCCATTCGCAAACAAATCGAGAGCTTCGGGATGAACATTGATATTGTGGATTTGGAAGGGCTTAATGAAGAAGGATTGCTATACGACGATCATATTAACGCTGACTTGATTATCAAACGTTTTAAGGAAGAGGAAGTCGACGCCGTTTTCTTCCCCCATTGCAATTTTGGAACTGAGGATACGGTTGCCCGTGTGGGCAAGGCGCTTGGCAAGCCGGTTCTATTGTGGGGTCCACGTGATGAGGCCCCTTTGGCCGACGGCATGAGATTGCGGGATACCCAGTGTGGATTGTTCGCCAGCGGAAAAGTGCTTCGCCGCTTTAATGTCCCATTTACCTATATAACCAACAGTCGTGTGACTGATCCGGTATTTGAACGAGGGTTTAACAACTTTATCTCTGCCGCCAATGTAGTACGACAGTTCAATAGGTTACGGATTCTCCAGATTGGCCCTCGCCCCGCTTCCTTTTGGACCATGATCTGCAATGAAGGAGAACTGTTGGAACGATTCGGTATTGAAATCCATCCGATTACGCTGGTAGATATTCAGCTTCGTTCCAAGAAAATTGCATCCGGGAGCAGTGCTGAACTTTCCGAAGCGATTGATTACATCAAAGAGAAGCTGGATTACAGTGAAGTCACCGAAGATGATGTCAGACGAATCGCTGCACTTAAAGTAGCCATGAAATCCTATGCTGTCGAAACGGGAAGCACAGCCATCGCCATCCAATGCTGGTCCGCCCTTCAGGAAGCCATGGGAATTATGCCTTGCCTGGCAAATGCCATTTTGACAGATGAACAAATTCCGGTCACCTGCGAAACTGATATTCACGGAGCTATTACTTCGGTTATGGTACAAGCGGCTGCGATGAACGAACTGCCGACCTTTTTTGCTGATATTACGGTACGCCACCCTGAGAATGACAATGGAGAACTTCTATTCCACTGCGGGAATTTCCCAGTATCCATGTCCATTGAGAACAAACCCAAGCTGCGCAAGCACTTCCTGTTCGATGATCACGCGCCAGGCACACATGAAGGAGAAATTAAAGGCGGCGGCATGACCATCGCTCGTTTTGATGGTGACCACGGGGAGTATTCCATTTTCCTCGGCAAAGCGAAAGGGATTGAGGGACCTTAT
This sequence comes from Paenibacillus kribbensis, assembly GCF_002240415.1. NCBI lineage: Bacteria > Bacillati > Bacillota > Bacilli > Caryophanales > Paenibacillaceae > Paenibacillus > Paenibacillus kribbensis. Next base: position 771,797 of record NZ_CP020028.1, on the reverse strand, counting down.
ACCCGCGGCTCGTATGTTTGGGTAGAAGTCAACGACTGGCCGTTATGGGAAGAAAAGCTCGTCAAAGGTCCTTACGTCCACCACTCTGTTGGCATTCACGCTAACGTCATCCCGGCTCTCTACGAGGCCTGCAATTACCTTCCAGGCGTCAAGGCAGACCCGGTAGATCCTACCGAACAGGAGATCCAACGCTGGTTGCGCGGCTCCGATCTCACTGTCACTAAGTCGAACATTCTGGTTTAACTATATTATTTCAAGGAGGACACTATGGAAATCCAAGACTTGAAAATCAAAGCCGCACAAATCCGTCAGGATCTGCTCACCATTATTCATCGTGCCAAAACAGGGCATACGGGAGGCTCGCTGAGCAACACGGACATACTCACCGCTCTGTACTACGAAATCATGAATATTGATGTCGCTAATCCTAAATGGGAGGAGCGCGACCGCTTTGTTGCCAGCAAGGGACATTCCGTCGAATCTTTATGGTGCATTCTGGCAGACCGTGGTTTTTTCCCAAAAGAAGAACTGAAAACCTACAGCCAATTCGGAACCCGTCTGATTGGACATCCGAACAATAAAGTTCCCGGCATTGAGATGAATACAGGCGCATTGGGCCATGGCCTCCCCATCTCAGTCGGGATGGCGCTGGCTGCCAAGCGTGACGGACGATCCTACCGTGTATTCTGTCTGATGGGTGACGGGGAGCAAGCTGAAGGCTCCAACTGGGAAGCTGCTATGGCAGGTGCCCATTACAAACTGGATAATCTTGTCGGTATCATTGACCGCAACGGCCTGCAAATCAGCGGTACAACCGAGGAGGTTATGGGACTTGAGCCACTCGAGGAGAAGTGGGCTGCCTTCGGCTGGAATGTCATCTCCATTGACGGTAACAGCATGGAGGAACTGGTTCAAACATTCCGCAACGTCCCCGAAATTGAAGGCAAACCAACGTTGGTGCTGGCAAACACGATAAAAGGAAAAGGTGTATCCTTTGCCGAGGGTGTTCCAGGATGGCATCACCATGTTCCAAACGATGAAGAGCTTGAACGCGGACTGACTGAACTACAGCAAAAAATAGACGAATTATCCGGGGAAGGACAGGTGAAATAAACAATGAACAAAATCCCAAATCGTCAGGTCATCTGTGAAACACTGCTTAGCCTTGCCAAAGAAGATCGGGATATTATGGTGTTGGCTAGTGATTCCCGCGGTTCTGCTGCCATGGCTCCTTTTGCAGCTGCATATCCCGAACAATTTGTGGAGGTAGGCATTGCCGAGCAAAATATCGTCGGTATATCAGCCGGACTCGCCCACAGTGGTAAAAAGCCGTTCGTCACCTCTCCTGCCTGTTTCCTCAGCATGCGTAGTATTGAGCAAATCAAGGTAGATGTAGCCTATTCCGGGACCAATGTAAAGCTGATCGGGATAAGCGGCGGTGTCAGCTACGGTGCATTGGGAATGTCCCATCACTCTGTTCAGGATATTGCCGTGGCCAGAGCGATTCCAGGTTTAATGGTCTTGCTGCCCGCCGATCGTCATGAAACCAAAAAAATGACCGAAGCGCTGGTTCAGCATAACGGAGGTGCATATGTGCGGATCGGACGCACTGCTGTTGAAGATGTCTATTCGTCCGATGATTATCCGTTCGAAATTGGAAAAGCTGTCACCTTACGAGAAGGATCAGACATTACTCTGATTGGCGCTGGTGAAACCGTCCGTATCATTCTGGATGCGGCTGAGTTACTCCAGCAAGCGGGTGTGAAAGCACGTGTCCTCAATATGCACACCATCAAGCCTCTTGATGAGGAAGCAATCATCGCCGCAGCGCGCGAAACCGGAGGCATTATCACCGTGGAAGAGCACAGTGTATTCGGAGGCTTGGGTGCTGCCGTAGCAGAAGTCGTGGTTCAAAATCAACCCGTTCCAATGAAAGTACTGGGCATACCGGATGAGCCGGCGATTGCGGGCAAAACAGCTGAAGTATTTGAACATTACGGGCTTACACCTGGGAATATCAACAAGATTGCGCTCGAACTGATTAACAAGTAAGGAGCTGTAGCTGTAATGAATATCGAGACCTATATTCTGGCGATCGATCAAAGCACTTCCGGAACCAAAACACTGCTGGTCAATCGGCAGGGCGAAGTGATTGCCCGTTATTCTTTGGAGCACAAACAATATTACCCCCGGCCGGGCTGGGTTGAACATGATCCGCTTGAGATATATCACAATGTGCTTATTGCTGCGAAAGGCGTGCTGGAGAAAGCCGGGCTTTCTCCTTCCTCGCTGGCCGCAGTCACCATTACGAATCAGCGAGAAACGGCTCTGATCTGGGACCGTACTACCGGTTTGCCTGTCTATAATGCCATTGTATGGCAGTGCCAGCGGACGGCAGAGGTCTGCGCACAGTTGAAAGATGATGGCTATGAAGATATGATTCGCTCCAAGACGGGTCTAATGCTCGATCCTTATTTCTCTGCTGCCAAGTTTAAATGGATTTTGGAACATGCGCCTCATGCGCCCCAACTGCTTGCTGAAGGCAGATTGCTTGCAGGGACCATTGACAGCTGGCTGCTATGGAAACTTACTGGCGGTCAAATACATGCAACCGATTACAGCAATGCCAGTCGTACTTCCCTCTTTAACATCCATACCCTGGCTTGGGATATGGATTTGTGCAACATATTTGGTGTTCCCTCCTCCCTGCTTCCTGAGGTTAAAGCATCAGATGCCTTGTATGGCTATACACAGGAAGCGCAATTATGGGACGAACAAGTAGCGATATCAGGGATAATCGGAGATTCACAGGGCGCACTGTACGGACACCGTTGCTTTGAAACTGGCGACGCCAAAGCGACGTATGGAACTGGAACGTCGGTCCTTATGAATATTGGCTCACAGCCCGTACAGGGCGGTGAAGGTCTTGTCACAACGATTGCCTGGGGTGCTTCAGGCAAGGTTACTTATGCCTTGGAAGCCGTTATACGCACGACCGGAGACAGCATAAAATGGACAAGGGATAATCTGGGACTATTCTCGTCATTTGAGGAAATGCAAGCAATGGTCACCGAATTGCAGGACAATGAGGGCGTATATCTGGTTCCTGCTTTTGTCGGTTTAGGTGCTCCCTACTGGAACCCTTCTGCGCGTGCTGCCATTCTGGGCATGACCCGTGGAAGCGGCAAAGCGCATATTGTACGGGCAGCGCTGGAGAGTATCGGGTATCAGGTGAGAGATGCAGTAGAATTTATACGAGAACAATCCGGTGTACCTCTGACTAGTCTGCGTACGGATGGCGGAGCCTCATCTAACAGCTGGCTAATGCAGTTCCAGGCAGATATCCTGGGTACCCATGTTACCCGCTCTACCTGTGCCGAGCTGTCTGCAATGGGCTCTGTGTATCTGGGCGGTCTCGGAGTCGGATACTGGCCAGATCCTAGCATCGTCACCGGAAACACCTCTGATCAGAATCTGTATGAGCACTACACTCCTAGCATGGACGAAGTCAGCCGTCAGCGGCTTTATACAGGTTGGCAGAATGCAGTGCAGATGGTAATACGTTCAGAACAACCGCATACACCATCTTCTCCTATCAATTGATGATTCAGTCTTCTACATTTATTTTTGAGTTTACTACAAGCTTCCGGTTATTTTGCAGGTGTTACACTTGGAGTAATCGGAGGTTTTTTTAATTTAGTTCAGTGTACACTACATTTATTCTGCTTTACAGAAAGGGGGGCACCTTGAATGAATGCGCGCATGGTTTCAATTCTTCAGCACTTGCTGGCTGCCGACGCTCCTGTCAAAAGTGATTATCTTGCCAAATTGATCCAGGTTACTTCACGTACCATCCGCAGCGATATCCGGGAACTGGATGAATTTCTAACCAAACACGGGGCAGCAATTGAACCTGTTCGTTCAAGGGGATATGAACTGAAAATTACGGATAATCGTAGCTTTCGTGCGTTGCTGCAGCAGTTGTTCCTATCCAGCGAGCCCGATGATCCAGGTTCTCCCGGCTACCGGCAATTGTTTTTAATAAAGCGTCTCCTGCTCGCTGATCATTATGTGAAGCTGGAAGACCTCGCAGATGAGCTATATGTAAGCAAGTCGACGGTGCAAAATGATTTCAAAGAGGTTAAACAAACCTTGCAAAGCTACGGAATCACGATTCACAAACGGCCGAATTACGGAGTCAAACTGAAGGGTGATGAAGTTCAGCTTCGGTTTTGCTTGTCCGAGTTTATTGTAAGCCGTTCCGAGGAACAAGGCGGAACACTTCATGCAGCGCTGCGCATCGTCAGCCCCCGCGAAATGACGCTGATCTGCGGAATCGTTCTGGAACAGACTCAGAAATATGAAGTGACGCTCTCCGATATCGCCTTCAGCAATTTATCTATTCATATTGCGATCGCCTGTAAGCGTATCCGTGACGGAAACCGGGTGGCTATGCTCTCGACGGAAATAGGAGATCTGCGGGGCACCGATGAGTTTCGGGCTGCCGAGCATATTGTCGAGCTGATCGGAAAGGAATTGCAGTTGTCTTTTCCCGAAGACGAAATCGCCTACATTGCCATGCATCTTGCCGGAAACAAGTGGTTTGCCGGGATTGAAGGACAGCAAATAGAGGACATGGGACCCGAGAAGCTGTTGGACCGGAACATCTATGAACTGGGCAAAGGAATGCTCGCCGAGATCGACAGGGATTTGAACCTGAACATCAGCCGTGATACGGAACTGCTCATAGGTATCTGCCTTCATCTGAAGCCAGCGCTGAACCGGGTAAAGTACGGGATGAACATCCGAAACCCCATGCTGGATCATGTCAAGAGCAACTATCCTCTGGCTTTTCAAGCGGGTGTCATTGGTGCCAAGCTGATCGAGAGCAAGCTGAATATTGCGATCCCGGAAGCGGAGATGGGCTATCTGGCCATTCACATCGGAGCAGCCATCGAAAGACAGCGTATGAATACCCGGCCAAAACGCTGTCTGGTCGTCTGTACTTCAGGAGTCGGAAGCGCCCGGCTGCTTAAGTACAAACTGCAAAGCACTTTTGGCAGCCGACTTGAAGTGGCGGGTACAACGGAATATTACAAGCTTCAGCAGGTTCCTCTCCATGACATTGATTTCGTGGTGAGCACCATCCCCATTCAGCTTCCATTATCCGTTCCGGTCGTGGTGGTGCAGACGCTTCTTGGCGGCAGTGATATGGGCAAAATTGAAAGTTTGCTGGCTGGTGAAGCCGAGTTTGCTTTTCACTACATCCGGGAAGATCTCGTATTTCTGAGACAAAATTTTACCACCAAGGAAGAGGTCATCTCTTTTCTGGGCCAAAAAATATATTGTGAAGGGCTAATCCGCTCTGCCGAAGGCTTTATTGGACTCGTTCTGGAACGAGAACAGGCTGCACCCACGGCTTACGGAAATTTGGTAGCCATTCCTCATCCTATCATTCCGCAAAGCAATCAAACCGTATGGGCGGTCTGCACCCTTCAACAGCCTATCGATTGGGGCGACAAACCCGTGCAGTTCATCTGTCTCCTCAGCATTGAAAGAAACGGCAAAGAGCCGCCGGCCAAAATGTATAAACATCTCATGGAACTGGTCGACAATTCGGATATCATCCAGCAGATGTTAAAATGCGAAACGTACGAGGAATTTTCCAGGATTATCGTCAAATATAAGCTGTATTGATACCAAGCTCCAAAGAAGCATCCGGCTGATATCCACAGATCAGGTGCTGCTTCGGAGCTTTTTGAAATGGAAGAAGTATAATGAATGAATTTCCGCTACTGGCGGAAAAGGCTTGGGTTTAGATCTCGGCTGTAAACCTTTACACTGAATCTGTAAGCTAAAGAGAAAAAAGCATGAGGTGAAAGAGATGGATGAGTATCAGGAAATCATAATGGGAATTATAACCAATGCGGGCGTTGCCAAGAGTAAGGCGATGGAAGCGATTGCTCTTGCTCAAAAAGGTCAAACACAGCTGGCGGCAGAGCGTCTTGAAGAAGGCAAAGACGAGTTGGTGAAAGCGCATAAATTACAAACGAGGCTGATTCAACAGGAAGCGGGCGGAACCGTCCACGAAATCACACTGCTAATGGTGCATGCTCAGGATCACCTGATGTCGGCCATCACAACTAAAGATCTGGCTGGACATATGATCGAGCTTTACGCCAGATTGAATCGCTATGAAGAAATCACAAATCACACTTCAATCGGAGGGAACAACGGATGAAACAAATTACACTGGTATGTGCTGCAGGAATGTCTACAAGTATGTTGGTACAGAAAATGCAAAAGTCCGCACAAGCGCAAAACCTTGAGGTTGAAATCAGAGCTACTTCCGAAGGTTCTTTTAAAGAATATGCTGACAAGACGGATGTGCTGCTGATTGGACCACAGGTCGGCTACCTGGAGGACGATTTCAAGGCAAAATATGAACCTAAAGGCATTAAAGTAAGCGTTATCAACACGATGGACTACGGTATGATGAACGGTGAAAAGGTGCTGGGAGACGCGCTTAAGCTGTAAAGTTCAGGGGCAGGCGCTTACTCGCCTGCCAGGAAAAGGAGGCCCACGTGAAGCGCGAAAAATTGAATTATGATCTCATCAAATGGAAGCGTTCTCTCATTTATTATATAAGCGAATGCAAGTCTAAAGCAGGAGTTGAATAACTATGGCCAACCAACAAAAATTCTCTCATAAGCTTCAAAAAGTGGCGGGCAAAATTCAGCAAAACCGTTACATGAGCGCAATTTCCAACGGGCTGATGTCCACTCTTCCCTTTCTGATTATCGGGGCATTTGCAACCCTCTTCTCTGCGCTTGCTTGGGAGCCTTATCAGAATCTCATTGCACCCGTGAAGGGCATCATCGGGTTGGCATCGACGATGACCACTGGTATCATTGCTCTGTATGCGGTATTTTTTATAGCCTACAGGCTGGCGCAAGCTTTTGACAAGGACCCCCTTGTTCCAGCGGCAACCGCCCTGCTCTCTTTTCTGATCGTCACACCAGTCGAGACCTTTGATAAAGTCCGGGCTTTGCCGCTTCAATGGCTCGGCGCACAGGGATTGTTCGTCGCCATGTTCGTCGGCTTGATTGCCGCACGGTTGTATATTTGGATTGTCGACCGCAATTGGACGATCAAAATGCCTGACGGGGTCCCGCCTACCGTTGTCAAAACCTTTTCAGGTTTGATCCCGGCCGTCTTGGTAGCCCTTGTGTTTGTCATCGTGGCCGGTCTGTTCATGCAGACTCCGTTCGGTACGGTTCACGATTTTATCTACACTTATCTCCAAGTACCACTGGAAGGATTGGGCGGATCACTCGGTGCTTTGATTGTCGCGCTGATCATTATGCAGGCTCTGTGGATGTTCGGGATTCACGGGGCAATTGTTACACTCGCTATCGTTAAACCGATCTGGATGAGTCTGGATCTAGCTAACCTTGACGCTTTCCAGGCAAGCACTCCACTTCCGAACATTATCGGGCTGGCTTTTTGGTATATCTATTGCAACTATGCGCCGATGCTCGCCTTCGCCCTGCTGTTGGTTTTCCTGGCCAAGAGCAAACAGCTTCGCACAATCGGGAAGCTTGGTCTTCCGGGCACCTTTTTCTCGATTCACGAGCCACTGGTCTTCGGGATTCCCATCGTATTGAACCCGTTGCTGGCGATTCCGTTTGTCGTTACTCCTATCATTTGTGCAGTACTCGGCTATATTGGCACCAACATCGGCTTGTTGCCGGCACCCATCGGGATTTACCCGGCTTTCGGCACCCCTATCTTTGCTCTGGGCTTCATCGAGGGCAGCTGGAGACTGGCCGCCGCACAACTGGTACTCATCCCGATCAGTATGCTGATCTACTATCCGTTCTTTAGAGCGCTGGACAAACAGGCTCTGAATAAGGAACGCGAAGCGCAGGAGCAATTGGAACAACAGCAAGCGAGTGAAACCGCAGCAAGCCCTGTCATCTCATAATAGAAAAAAAGCAGAAACGGCGGACGGCAAACGATCGCCGTTTCTGCCATTACAACCGTTAGGAGAAGGAGCTTTTAATTAAACTGAGCATCGCTGAGAACAAACATTATTTTATGAATGAGGGTACTCCCTTTTTTATCTGCTGAACGCAGATCTTAGTGAATACAATTTTACGGTCATTGACCTGGAGAATCGTCGTTTTGGCACAACTTCAATCTCTGTGCAAGAGCAAATCACGACCATCGATATGCATGATTTCGAAGCGGATGTCCTGCTCATCGGCATTAGAAAGTAACCACGTTTCCTATTTATTTAAGTAGACATCCTAAAAAGACTATGTTGCTAGCGCATGCCGGTACTCTATCGGCATGCGCTGTTTGAGTTTGGTTTGAAAACGCTGGTAGTTATAAAAATAGATATATTTCTTCCACAGATGTAAACTTCGTACGCGGACGACCCTTGTGTGGGCATGTGGAACCTCTAGATACGCCTGAACAACCTCTGCTTTGATCACCTCACTGTAAGCCTGATAATGTTGGAAGTTAAGGTCTGCTCATTTATGTGGATTTTTCATTTCACGTCGCTTACAATGAATTTAACCATTGTGATCAGAACTTTAACTAAAAATATCATTAGGAGAATCAACAAATGATCAAATCGAAGCGAATTAATCAGATTAAGGAATACGTTTTTGAGCATGAATCGGTATCATTGGAAGAACTGGTGGAGCATTTTGGAGTATCCAAGAATACAATCCGTAGAGATATTCAGTCTCTTGTCGATTCCGGGATCATAAAAAAAGTATATGGCGGGGTTTCTGTCAATCATTCTACCCTTGTTGTCTTCAACGAACGACGCGATCAGAATCTTACCAAGAAGCAGGAGATTGGCAAGCTGGCTTCCCAGTTCGTGGAGGACGGGGATGTTATTTTTGTTGATTCGGGGACGACGACCTTGGAGCTTCTACCTTACATTCAACACAGGCAGCTTACGATTGTAACGAACAATTTTGATTTTATTCATGAAGCTAAGCCCTTCCCTTCCCTGTCTATCTTCTCTACGGGCGGCATGCTTGAGCGCAAAACGAATTCCTTTGTTGGCTTCCAAAGTATTGAGCTGCTAAAAAAATATAACATTAACAAAGCTTTTATCGCTTCAACGGGCATTTCGATTACGAACGGAGTAACGAATTCATCTCCGCTAGAGACTGACCTTAAAAGTACAGTTGTGGAGAAAAGCCTGAACGTGTATTTAATGATTGATGACAGCAAATTCGACAAATATGCCCTCACTACGTACTGTTCTCTTAGCGATATTGACTATTTGATTACCAACAGTATACCAAACGCAAGCTACCAGCAATATGCATTAGAACATGGTATCAAAATCGTGACGCCATAAGCCAAAGCCAAAAAAGCAGCACGTTCCGTCCTGGTTACAGTGAAGAACATGCTGCTTTTGTATAGAATGCTATTATTTATTTTTTTAAACTGACCGCTTTACGACTCGAGCCAAATTCACGAATTTTGGCACGCACCGTTTCCCGAATCGCGTCTCTCGCCGGAGTTAATATTTTTCTCGGTTCGGTCGTTTCCAAATCCGCCGCTAGCGTGTTACGCAACTGAAGTGACCAGGCCGTCACACATTCGGTGTTGATATTCACTTTTGCATGACCTAGCTTGATCGCCCGGTCGAGTTGATGCTTCGGTATCCCCGAAGCACCGTGCAAAACTAGCGGAATGCCGACTGCTCGCGAGATGGCATCCATCTCGTCAAAGCCGAGCTTCGGTTCTCCGGCATATTTGCCGTGTACGGAACCCAGTGCCGCTGCCAGTGCATCAATACCTGTTTCTTCTACGACCCGTATGCACTCATTCAGATCTGCATACTGAATACCGCCGATCAGGCCATCTTCCATACCGCCTACCGTACCGACTTCCGCTTCGACGGACACAGCATAAGCAGTTGCATATGCTGTGACCTTTCTCGTATCCCGGATATTGTCCTCAATCGGGCCATGGGAGCCATCGAACATGACAGAGGTGAAGCCCGCATCAATCGCACGCAGACAATTGTCAACCGTCTTGCCGTGATCCAAATGCAAAGCTACAGGGACCTGAATGTTCTTTTCCTCAACAAGCGTACTTACCATAGCCACAACAGTCCGGTAACCACCCAGAAAGTCGATCAGTCGATCTGATGCCGCCACAATGACAGGCGCTTCTTCCTCCTGTGCCGCATCAAGTATGGCGTGAACCCAAGATAAGCCGTTAATATTAAACTGGCCAACACCATAATGCTCCTGTTTTGCTTGCTGTAGCATTTCCTTCATGGAAACCAAGGGCACGCGCTCATCATCTCCTTTCCAGTCACTCTTCTAGCTGAGACCCAATCCTTCTTTCATTTTTTTCAACATGATTGCACTTGATTCTTCCGGCTTGTCGCTGTAAGCGAACACGGCATTCGTGGCAATACCGTCAAACTTCATCTCGCGCAGCTTACGGAACAAGGTGTCAAAATCAACATCGCCTTCACCGATGTTCAAGTGCTGGTGAACCGTTACTTTGGCATCAGGCGGATTGACGATGTAACGCAGTCCATAAGCCGCTTTATGATTAAAGGTATCGGCAAACAGCACATGATCGAGCAGATCACCCGCTTCGTCCAGCATTTTGGCAATATCACCTACCCCATCATCATAGAAGAATGTATGCGCGACGGAGTATACTAGCTTGATCCAAGAACGGTCAAGTGCACGGATCATATCAATAGCTCCGGTGTTCGTCTCGATAAAATCATACGGATGCGCTTGCAGATTTAGGCGAACTCCCTCCTTCTCGAATACCGGGATCAGTTCATCCATCGACTTGACGAACTTCTCTTCGCAAATGAACGGTTCGTACTTAGAGCCGCTGAATTCACTGTTCATCAGATCAATATCGAGTTCCACTGCGACCTCAATGGCACGCTTCCAGTTGCGGACAGCTGCCTGTCTTCTTTCTTCATCCGGGCCTGCCCAGTGGTAGAGAGGCAGCAGGGAAGAAAATTTTACACCAGCTTCACTCATCCATTTTTTGACCTGCTTGATCTTGGTTTTATCAACTTTAGGATACTTGTAAAATGGACAGAAATCTTCACGTGGAGATAGCTCGATGTATTCATAGCCCAGATCGGCTACCTTGAAAATCATTTCCTCCATGGATAGCGAATCTCTAAAATGTGTCGGATCATATGCCAGCTTCATGCTTGTTCCTCCTCTTGCCTGTATGGTCAGGATATTAATACTGTTTCGATTTTTTCAACATATCCACCTTACGTTGATACGCACGCTGGATGCCCTCTCTGTCCGATACCTCGGCCACACCGACATGCCACCAGCTGTCATAGCCGTCTGTCATTGTTTTAGGCAGCACTTTCATCTCGATCAGGGTGGAGTTCTTCTGCTTCTTCGCATCCTCCAGCGCTGCCTTCACCTCTTCAACGGTGTTGGCGCGATACACTTTCGCTCCGTATGCTTCTGCGACCTTGGCGTAATCAATGTTCATAATCTGGTTGTCCTGTGTTCTGAACTCGCAGTAATAGCTGCCAGAACCGTGATCCATCTGTAAGTTGTTAATACAGCCAAAGCCCGAGTTGTCGAACAGCAGAACATTAATTTTTTGATGATACTGAATCGCTGTAATCAACTCGGAGTGCAGCATCAGGAAGCTGCCGTCGCCGACGATGGAGTAGACCTCGCGATCCGGGTTCGCGAGCTTGATACCCAAAGCGCCTGATATTTCGTATCCCATACAGGAATATCCATACTCCAAATGGTACGTGTTGCTCACTTCAGATTTCCAGAGACGCTGCAAATCTCCTGGTAGTGAACCAGCGGAAGATACGATAATGCTGTCCTTATCAATGGTGTCGTTGACAGCAATCAATGCAGTCGTCTGTGCCATATCCGATTTAAGAGCATCTGCATATTCGTTCATCGTCTCCTGGGTGAAGTGCTGCTTGACTTCCGGCACAAAGCCCGAGCGTTTGAATTCAACCTTAGCGAGACGCGAACGCTCTTCATCCCATTCTTTTTGCAGTTCCGGAATAATCGTGCCGAATTCGCTGACGTATCCATCCAGACGGTCGTACAGCTTGCTTAACGCAGATTTAGCGTCGGCCACCACTTGCAGACCGTCCAGCTTGTAAGCCTGCATCCGGCTAACGTTAATATTAAGAAACTTCGTACGGTCAAAGTCGAACGCCGTCTTCGAGGAAGTGGCAAAGTCAGTATATCGGGTCCCGATACCGATGACCAGATCCGCTAAACGAGCGGCTTTGTTCGCTGCCAGCGTTCCTGTAATCCCCATACCGCCCAGATTGTTCTCAAAGGTACTTTCGACTGCCGATTTTCCGGCTTGTGTCTCCACCAGCGGAATATCGTACTTCTTCGAGAAAGCGATAACCTCATCCCGCGCTTCCGAATATTTCACGCCCCCGCCGACCAGAATCAGAGGCTTGCGGCTGCTGCGAATCAGATGTTCTGCCGCTTCCAGCTCCCGTTCGCTCGGCTGCAGCCGATCTACATAGTGAACGCGCTTTTCGAAGAAGGTCTCATCGAAGTCAAACGCTTCCCCTTCAACATCCTGGGAAATGCAGATGGTGACAGGTCCACTCTTGACGGGATCGGTCAGAACTTCGAAGCCGCGAATCAAGGTGCTCATTAACTGCTCCGGGCGCGTTACGCGATCCCAATAGCGGGACACCGGCTGAAGCGCATCATTGGTTGTGACAGCCATGCTGTACTCCTGTTCAATCTGCTGTAATACCGGGTCAGGCTGTCTAGTTGCAAAAGTATCCGCAGGCAGGAAAAGCACAGGCAAATTATTTGCGAGTGCCGTTCCGGCCGCTGTTACCAGATTGGCAGACCCCGGACCGGACGACGTGGATACCGCATAAATTTTTTGCCGCAAATTTTCTTTGGCATACGCGATTGCGGCATGAGCCATGCCCTGCTCGTTCTTGCCTTGAAACACTTTCAGATGGCCGGCATCCTGTTCCAGCGCCTGACCGATCCCAAGCACGTTGCCGTGACCGAAAATCGTGAAGATCCCTTCAACGAATGGCGTCTCACGACCATCGATATGAATATACTGCTGGTTAAGAAACTTGATCAGCGCTTGCGCTGTGGTCATTCTGATTTTGTTGCCCATTGTACAACTCCACCTTTATTGAAGTGTTATCACGATATCAGGAATGGATGACAGGCTGATTGGAAATCAATTCCTCAATCTCTTCCACCGTCGGCATAGCTTCCGATGAGCTGTGCTTACTGACTACAATGGAAGCGGAGGCGCTGCCGTATTTCAACGCAGTCCCAATATCCTTGCCGGTAATCAGGGCGTACAGAAATGCTGAGGCATACGAGTCGCCAGCACCGAACGTTTTGAGCACTTTCGTTTTGTACGCCTGCGCCCTGAATACTTCGCCGGATTTGGTATATGCATATGATCCTTCAACGCCATGCTTAATAACGATAATTTCCGGACGATGTCCGAACAGATAGCTGATGGTATTATCATTGGAGCCGCCTTCGCTGTTCTCCATCACGTCATATTCGTCTCGGGTCCCGATGACAATATCTGCCTGCTCCGCTACTATCGAATAATATACGGCCGTTTCTTCTTTGTTTTTCCACGTATACGGACGATAATCCAGTTCGAATACAATTTTTACACCATTGCGTTTAGCCAGTTGAACCGCTTTGAGAACCGCCTCGCGGGAAGGGCTTTGTGCAAGGGCCGTGCCTGAGACAAGCAGCATGCCTGCCTGTTGGATATATTCCTCGTCCACTTCATCTGTACGCAAGTACAAGTCAGCCACATCGTCGCGGTACATCAGGATGCTGCACTCTTCGGGACTTTTGATTTCCGTGAAGGCAAGTCCTGTCTTGTGGCCCTCCTGATCTACAACAAGCTGGGAAGTGTCGATTCCGGCATCACTCATATATTTCTCGATAAAACGCCCATGCTGGTCATCAGCGATTTTGCCGATAAACCCTGCTTTCAGTCCCAACCGCGCTCCCCCGATTGCAATATTTGCAGGGGAACCTCCAACATACTTGACGAATGTCATCGTTTCTTCCATCGGCCGATTGTATTCGGCGGCATTTAGATCAATACAAGCCCTTCCAATCGCAATAAAATCGAACTTTTTGGCGCTGTTTGCTCCATTGCTCATACTTTTCCGCTCCTTTCGGTTATTTCCGATCCAGAATCCATTCATGATCCGGGTCATTGTGGAATTTCCAAATGCGCCTAGGGCCTGCCATAACGTTCAAATAGTAGGATGTATACCCGTCTGGTACGCCTACCGGATGATATCCGGCCGGTACAATAACCACATCCCGATGTTCGACAGCCATTGTCTCATCCAGACTCCGGTCATCTGTGTATACCCGCTGAAATAAAAATCCGGCATGCGGCTCTATCTCATGGTAGTAGGTTTCTTCCAGGAACGATTCATCCGGCAGACGGTCCTGATCGTGCTTGTGCGGCGGGTAGCTGGAGAAATTGCCCCCCTCTGTATACACTTCCACGACAAGCAAGCTGCTTGCGGATGGGTCGTTATCCGGCAAAATGTTGTGAACCATGCGTTTATTCTGATATTTCCCGCGGTGCTCAACGCCGACGTCTTCGGCCTTGATCCACCTTGTCTGGAGCGGCATCAGAGCAGGAGCGTAGCACAGGGCGACGGTTGCATTCGTTACCGCTTCAATCGTGAAGCTTTTTCCGCCGGATACGAACACGCTGTCTGTCGGTCTTTTCTCAAAAACACTCTGTCTCGTTCCGATTCCTTCGAAAACATGCTTGCCTTCGGTAACGGTGATCTTGCCTGTAAGGGCAACAATACAGCATTCCTGATCTATCAGCACTTCTTCATGGCGTCCGTTCGCTTTGAGATCAATCATTTTGAAGCCGACATATTCCAGCTCCGTGTCTTGCGTCATTAATTGATGAACAACTGTAACATCGTTTTGTTGAACTTGATTGGGCTTGCGCAACAAATGACTGATCACGACTGAATCCCTCCAGTATTACTCAAATTCAGGTTCTGTATAACGTGCAGTTACGACTTTTTTTCGAGTGTAGAAGTCTACGCTGTCTTTACCGTTGGCATGAAGTGTGCCATAGAAGGAAGATTTCCAGCCCGAGAACGGGAAAAATGCCATCGGAGCCGGTACGCCAAGGTTTATACCCAGCATCCCTGCATCAATATTTTCACGGAAGTAGCGAATGGAGTGAGCGTTCGTTGTGAAAAGGCATGCTCCATTGGCAAATTCCGATTGATTCGCGATTTCCACAGCTTCCTTCAGGTTCTTCACCCGGATTACAGACAATACCGGAGCGAAAATTTCTTCTTTCCAGATCGTCATATCGGTTGTTACACCTTCAAAAATGGTTGGTCCAACGAAATAGCCATCCTCAAGCAAGCGGTCACGACCGTCAATCAGCAGTTGTGCTCCTTCTTCGACGCCTTTCTCAATGTAGCGGATGGTACGCTCTTTGTTCTCTTCACGGATGACCGGACCGAGGAATACACCGTCATCCAGACCGTTACCCATTTTCACGTTTTGTGTTTTTTCCTTGAGTAGAGCAATAAACTCATCAGCGATTCCCTCTTCCACAGTGACAACCGCGCAGGCCATGCAGCGTTCTCCGGCGGAACCAAAAGCAGCACTCACAACGTTCGTTACTGTATCTTCCAGGTTGGCATCATTCAGGACAATCGTATGATTCTTCGCTCCTGTCAGCGCCTGCACCCGTTTCAGGTGCTCGCTGCCTTTCTTGTACACATACTCGCCGACCGGCTTGGAGCCAACAAATGAAATCGCTTTAATTTCGGGATTTTCCAGAATACCGTTTACGACATCATGAGCCCCGTATACAATGTTGAACACACCGGCAGGTAATCCCGCTTCAGTGAACAGTTCAGCAATTTTCTCGGTAAGGAGCGGAGTACGCTCGGAAGGCTTCAAAATAAATGCATTACCCAGCGAGATCGCCATTGGAAACATCCAGCATGGTACCATCATCGGGAAGTTGAATGGCGCGATTCCGCCTACGACTCCGATTGGATAGCGATAATTGGTTGCCTCGACATCTGTTGCAATGGTTGCCAGTGAATCGCCCATCATCAGGGAAGGCGTTCCTGCGGCGAACTCGACGTTCTCAATTCCGCGCTGCACCTCGCCGAGTGCTTCCTGAAGGCTTTTGCCGTTCTCAATCGTAATCAGGCGAGCCAGTTCGTTTTTGTGTTTCAGAAGAAGCTGCTGGTAATTGAACAGAATCCGTGCGCGTCTTGGGACTGCGACTTTTTTCCATTTCTCGAACGCTTCCTTCGCAACTTGCACCGCATACTCCATATCTTCTTTCGTTGACAATGGAACTTCGCAAATCAATTCTTTGGTCGCCGGGTTGTAAACGCCTTCATATTTAGTCGCCCGGCTTTCTACCCATTTACCACCAATATAGTTCTTTAATTTTCTTGCCGCTGTGTTCATTGTTGTGGACATCGTCAAGCTCCTCTCCCATGTTGAATATGATTACTAATTGTAGGGGCAGTTTGTCACTCAAACTCAATTTTTGATTATATCTTGGTTATGTTTTTATGATATCCGATAAAAAAGTAACCGTCAACCTAATTAAAAAACTAAATGTGATCATTTTTTTGATTCGATACATGTCTATTGACAAATCATCACACCAACAAGAACAACAATGGTATGGTGAAGATGGAAATTAAAGTTGACATCACAACATATTGTGAAGCTTCGCGACCTCTACCTCCATACGTTTCAGCGAATACAGAGTTAGAGGCACCGGAAGGCATGGCGCTGACCAAAAAGGCGATGCCCAGCAGTACTCCTTCCTCCAGTATTGACTTGAACAGCACCAGGAGTATCACAGGGACTACAATCTGGCGCACCAGACTGAAGAGATACACCCGCTTGCTGCGTAGCAGTGATCCTAGCTTGCTGCTGGCGATCATCGCCCCTGTCATCATCATTGCAATCGGCACAGTCAATCCTCCAAGCGACTTGCTTGCATCAAGCAGAGGACCAGGCAGCCTGACGTTCAGAAAAAACATGCCAAATCCTACAGCGGTCGCTATAATCGCGGGATTGCGCAGCACTCCTGCAAGCGACACCGTACTGGCCTTATCCGCCGAGAAAATGCGTACTCCCATGCTGAACAGCGCAACATTGTATATCGCATTGTAGGTCACGAGTATAACAAGCCCTCGCTCTCCGTACATCGCCTCCACAATCGGCATTCCAATAAACAAGATACTGGAGAATACGCAGCAGCCCACCCATACTTCTCGTTCCCCAGTCTTTATTCCGAGCAGCCTCGCTGACAAGCTGCCGATAGCGAGGGTTGAGAACAATATAGCCACAGCAACGATTGAAGTGATACCGATATCACGCAACAATTCTCTAGAAAAGGGAATTTGAAGGCTATACAGAATGGCACTTGGCAGTGAAATGCCTAGCAACACTCTGGACAGCCCCTCCATGTGAGACGTATGCAGCAACTTTAACCTGAAGGCAAGAAATCCAATCGCCATGTAAGTCAACAAGATCATATTTTCATGAATCAAAATCTCCAGCATTGTGGCAGCTCCCTCCATAAATTATAACGTAAATATCATAAGTTGATTGTAATGTTTTTGTCTATTATTAATAATGTGTTGATTATATGTTGGTATTATTTTATATTAATTATATCAATTTATTTAACAGGAGAATGCTATGAAAGCTAGACGATTACAGGATATTGAAGAGTACGTTCACTCTCATAAGAATGTCACCTTGGATGAGCTGTGCCAAAAATTCGATGTTTCCAAAAATACGATAAGGAGGGATATAAGCCAGATTGTTCGCAAAGGTTCTATTGAAAAAGTGTATGGAGGAGTTGCCTCTACCACAGATCCTATTCCGTTTGAAAACCGGGGAAGCAAGCATTCGTTCGAAAAAAATGGCATTTCGCATTTGGCTGCCTCTTGCATTGAGGAAAATGACCTGATCTTTATAGATTCCGGCACAACTACTTGCCATATGGCCAAATACTTTCCCACTAACATTTCTTTCACGATACTGACAAACAGTCTGGATATCATTAACGGTGCTGCTGAACTCCCCTTAGTCAATCTACTGGTTATCGGCAATACATTTAAACAAAAGACCAAATCGTTTGTTGGTATAGACGAACCTCGCATGCTGGACAAATATAATGTGAACAAAGCGTTTATGGCGGCAACAGGAGTCAGCATAACTCACGGACTTACCAACTCGGATTTACTGGAGTTCGAGATTAAGAAGATTATTGCTCAAAAGGCGGAAAAATTGATTTTGCTTGCAGACTCAAGCAAGTTCGGTAAATCAACATTACTGACCTACGCCTCGCTTGAGGATGTAGACATAATTGTCTCTTCTAATCCACTTACAAATCAGTTCCAAGCTTTTTGCGCAGCGCATAATATTGAAGTCAAAACATCCTAATCCCACTCATTATAGGAGGAAAACAATATGCCATTATTGCGGTTTGATGTTATCGAAGGACGTAGCCCCGAGGAACTAAAAAAACTTCTGGATGCCGCTCACATTGCAATGGTTGAAGCCTTTGACGTTCCTGTCAGAGACCGGTACCAGATTGTGCATCAGCACGCTCCGCACGAGATGATCATCGAAGATACCGGTCTGGGCTTTGAACGCACCCCCGAGGTCGTTATCATTAGTGTTGTGAGCAAAGAGCGAACACCCGAACAAAAGAAGCTGCTGTACAAACTTCTGGTCGAGCGTCTAGAGCGGGAATGCGGTATTGCCCCTAGCGACGTGATGATATCCATTGTCGAGAACGGCACTGATGACTGGAGCTTCGGATATGGACGAGCACAATTTTTAACCGGAGAACTATAGACTTTATAGATTCATAAGTCATTATTGGGTGTATGGCCTTCGTCCCTAAGACGGAGGCCATACTGTTTTCATCAGAGCCAGCCCATTCCGTTTTCTGGACCCTTCATCGCTTATCCCCTGCATTTAAGGAACATAATGGGTCAGACACACTAATCTAAAGCAAAGGAGCTGTCTCATAAGTAGATTTCTACAAAAGAAACAGCCCCTAGTTATTCTAGAAGTCATATAAGGACAGCGAGGCAGCGATTCTCCAATAACGGGAGAATCGCTGCCTCGTGTTTTTGATCCACTGAAGCTTACTTCAGCACATTATGGGCAAGGGAAAGCCAGCCGACCTCAAGCGTCACTTTTGACAGCCCTCGAAGCAGAAAGCGCCGGAACCCCCGGTTGTTTTTCAGTTGGCCAAACATCGTAGCCTTTCCAGGCTTATCTGGGATCTGACGAACTTTTTCCATGTGCGGCTGTAAGCAGCGGGTATCCGTTGGTCTTTGGTGGACACCGTAGGCTAATAAACTGATTCTCCGTTCCGATCTGGACATTGTAACCCGGTTTCAGCTGTCCATTTCGCATGTGGTCTTCTTTCATGCGCATAAAAGTCGCATTACCGGAGGAATAGGTGCGCTGAGTGTAGGCGTAGATAATGACTTTGGTGAGCATTTTAGGGTGATAACTGTCGCGGCAGCGGTCGCCTTTGTCCCCTGATTTTCACCGCTAAGGAGAATAAATAAAATCTGGGGACAACAGCGATTGGAACAACGGTCCGTTCGCGGAGCGTCCACCCATGTGCTCACGTGCATCCTACTCAAAAAACCAAGGGGCGTCCCAAACAGCCATTTCATGGCTTTTGGGACACCCTCATTTGGTGCTATTAGATGAATGCATCAAGCTTGATATTCAATTCAGGACAGTTAAAAGTTATAGTGTCTGGAGACAACCTGCAATGTTGTTTCCTTGGCTGTTCGTATTGCTTCTTCCGCATCCAGTTCATAGTATTCTGGACGGAACAGTTCGACCGAAACGACGTGATCATAACCTTTTTCCTTAAGAGTAGCAAAAATAAAGTCAAGATCAATGGCTCCAAGCCCCGGCCATACGCGGTCTTCGTCGGTCAGGAAGCCGATCGGAAAATCTTCGGTATCGTCAATATGCACGATGAAAATTTTAGAGACATCGGATCGCAACAGGTCTTCACGCTTCGATCCCATTGCATGAAAGTGAAAGCAATCCAGCACAAGGCCAACATTGTCACGTGCCACTTCCTCAACAATGTCGTAAGCCTGACCGAAGGTGTTAACCGTACACTGCGGATGTCCGACGAATTCCACAGCTATTTTAATACCATAGGGCTTCGCCAGGTCCGATAATTCTCTCAGCACCTTGACAGAGCTCGCCTTGATATCAGCATGTGTAAATTTTTTCTCGGTCACAAGGGGGACCGCAACGATATATTCCACACCCAACCGTGAGCCGGTGTCCAGCATTTGGCGATATTCATCCAACAGTTTCTGATATTCGGCCTCATCCCTGTTGTTGAAGAACACCAAAGCATTGAATGCCAGTGGCTTGATATGATTAGACTGGAAATATTGTGCCAGATCGTCAATAGAATGATCCTCCAAATACTCTGGCAATTTGTCCATTGTTCGAATTTCGATGTAGTCATATCCATGCTTTTCACAATATTCCAGGTCTTTAACGAGGTTTGAGTTGTTCAGGGTTGTTGCTTGATTAAAACATAGTTTCATCGTTCATTCTCATCTCCATCATTTTTGTATGATTTTCTGTGACTCGTTAAACATGAACGTCGCTTTTTGCTTCCTTATTTGTATAAGGTCGGTTTCTCTCCCAGTTCAACAGATTCCTGACGGCCGGATTCCTGAGCTCTGACACATACGTCTGCCGTAACAGCAGCAATGTAACCGTCCCATGAAGTAGGACCTTGTGGCTCACCTGACAGGCGGATAGAATCAATAAAATCTTGCAATTCACGGTCATATGCATCAAGGAAGCGCTGCTTCCAGTCCATCAAAATATGTGTTCCGAGCTGAGCTTCTTTACGGAACGTAATGCTAGGCACCTCAGGCAGTTTGACAACACCTTCCTCACCGATAACTTCGCATTGAATATCGTAGCCGTATTTACAGTTAACGAAAATTTCCGCGTTGATCAGGATACCTCCCTGAGTTTCAAGCGTAACGACTTGCGGATCACGCAGATGGCTGGAAGCGTGTCTTGTTTTTTTCGGATAAGCGACTTGCACTGATTTGTAATCATCATTCACCAGCCAGTGCAACACATCAATCTCATGTACGAGTGTGTCTGTAATCGCCATATCCGTTGTATATTTGTCATCGACTTCCGGGTTGCGGTGCGCGCAGCGAATCATCAGAGGCTCACCAATGAACTTGGAATCAATTGCATGTTTAAGTTGCTGGTAGCCTTGATCATAACGGCGCATGAAGCCAACTTGAACAAGCTTTTTTCCATGTCTGACTTCAGCCTGAACAATTTCCATACATCCTTGAGCCGTAGTTGCGAGCGGCTTTTCGCAGAATACGTATTTGCCTGCTTCGATACCTGCCATAACACTTTGCTGATGAGCAGGACCCCAGCTAGTCACCAAAATGGCATCAACACCGCCGGACTCAATCAATGTTTTGTCATCAGGAAATACCTGTGCGTTCAGCTTGTAATTATCTACAGCCGCCTTGGCTGCTTCTGCATTAACGTCAGTTACGGCAACAATTGTGGCTCCTGACAAATTATTTGTAATTCTACGAATATGTTCTCGACCGATTGCACCTGTTCCGATAACACCAATTTTCAAAGTCATATTATTATTCCTCCTGATATTCTAAATTAAATATAGCGCTTTCAATTTAAACTTTAATCGGTAGACGCTGCTTTTGGGCTATAACTTTCCTGCAAACCTCCAGTATTCTTTCCGTGGTTGCGAAAATTTTGCTCTAACTGTTCCAGAGACAAACCTTTGGTTTCCGGCAAGAAAATTTTTACGAACATGATTGCCAAAACGCCCAATATAACGAAAACATAAAAAGTTGTGGAAAGTCCCAGGCTTCCAAGAAGTACCGGGAACAATAACCCGATGACAAAGTTAACAATCCAAAGGAAGAAGACCGTCAACCCCATCCCTAGACCACGCAAGCGAAGCGGAAAAATTTCTGATAGCATGAGCCAAGTTACAGGTGAAATTGCTCCCTGCTGAAAGGCAAGGAATGTAACGGTCAGAGCCAAAACGACGTAAGGCAGTGCGGTTGATCCATGCATTGTAGACGAAAAGATTGCAATCAACAGCAGTGCGGCAGTTGTTCCAGTCAGGCCGGTGATCAGCATCGGACGACGCCCTACTTTGCCTAGTAACCAAATTCCTACAAAAGTAGCCAGAACTGAAATGACACCGTTTGCAATATTGCCAATTAAAGCAGCATTTGTTGTAAAACCTGCGTCTTTCAGAATCTGAGTGCCATAGTACATGATCGAATTTACACCTGTAATCTGTTGAACAACAGC
Organism: Paenibacillus kribbensis; assembly: GCF_002240415.1. Classification (NCBI taxonomy): domain Bacteria; kingdom Bacillati; phylum Bacillota; class Bacilli; order Caryophanales; family Paenibacillaceae; genus Paenibacillus; species Paenibacillus kribbensis. Next base: position 749,319 of record NZ_CP020028.1, on the reverse strand, counting down.
AATCCCTATGCCAAGGAACATTATACGACGAACCCACGGAGTCGCCAAATCCTTGAATCCTGCTTTCTTTACCTCTTGCTCCTGATTGACTGTCGCCTGGATCTGTGCAAGCTCTTCCGTAGCTTTCTCTTTACTAGAAATTTTGGCAAGCACAGTAAGAGCCTCGTCGTTTCTCTTCTTGCTTACAAGCCAACGTGGACTTTCAGGCACCCGAAACATTCCGATGAACAGGAATAGCGCAGGTAGGGCCGCAATAGCAAGCATATATCTCCATACATGGCTGGTATCACCGAATGCTGTACCCAAGATCGCATTGATGACAAAGGCAAACAGTTGACCACTTACAATCATCAGCTCATTCATGGTTACAATACCTCCGCGTCGGTCAGCCGGGGCAACCTCGGCCAAATAAGAAGGGACTGTTACGGAAGCGCCACCAACGGCCAAGCCCAGCAAAAAGCGCGATATGATCATAACTACCACATTCGGTGCGAGTGCACAACCAATCGTTGAAGCAAAGAACACTACGGACAACAGCATGATGTTCTTTCTACGTCCATTGTAGTCGGACAGACGCCCTCCAAAAACGGCCCCCAGAGCGGCACCGAACAGCAACGAACTGGCGACAAGCCCCCCTGTAAAAGAGGTAAGATTAAGCTGGTCTTTGCCAGACATAAAAGGAAGTGCCCCATTAATGACACCTGTGTCATAACCGAACAACAATCCTCCCAGCGTTGAAATCAAAATAATTTTGGTCAGAAAAGAATTTTTAGCTGCTTCGACTCTCATAAAGGCCACCTCTTTCCTAATTCAAATTCTGATCAAGGAGTTTTTCGTCAATATATTTACGTGCTATTAAAGCGTATTCAAGAGGATTAGCAATGCTCGGATCCTGCTCAGCTTCAACGACAATCCAACCTGTATATCCTTCAGCTACCAACTTGCCATACACCTGGGTAAAATCAATACACCCATCTCCAGGTACTGTGAACATTCCGCTAAGGAAGGATTGCAAAAAGGATTTTTCTGCATTTTTGCATTCACTCATCATTTGAAGTCTGACATCCTTGAAGTGCACATGTTTGATACGGTCAATATGCCGGTTCAATATGGTCATATAATCCCCATCCGAGACGAAGATATGGCCTGTATCATACAGCAAATGTACATGCTGCGGATCAGTACCTGCCATAAGCCTCTCGATCTCGCTGCCTGTCTGAACACCTGTACCCATATGGTGGTGATACACCAGTTTTAAACCATACTCCTCGGCAATTTCACCCAAAAGGTTCAGTCCCTGACACAATCTTTCCCATTCCTGATCCGAGAAATACGGCTTATCGGCAAACACATTTTTCTCTAAACCCTGAACACTATAAGTTTGCTCAGATACAACGATCGCGCTCGCTTGAACTGTATTCAGGTAACTGCATTGCTTACGGAAAAGCCCAATCACATCTTCAATACCATCACGAATAATAAAACTACTGAACCATTGAGCGGCAATCTTCAACTTGCGTAGCTGAAGTTCCTTATTCAGCACGCTTGCTTCTGGAAAAAAACCGCCGACTTCAGTTCCCTCAAACCCGGCTACAACGATATCACTAAGTAAATGCTGAAGCGTGTTTCCTGCCCCTATCTCTGGGATGTCATCATTGCGCCAACCTATGGGTGCAATCCCCCACATGATATCTTGATGTCTCATAAGCACTCTCCTTCAGATAAAAAATAAATGAGGCATTGCCCAGGAATCAATTCCCTCCATTGGAATGATAATATAATGATTAACTTTTGATCATTGTGTGATTATATAGTAATATTAAAAGCGCTTTCAGTCAATGTTTTTTCTTTTATTTTCTTATTTTTTTTAATTTCTATGTAAACTCGCTCATTTATTTGTTGTTTAATGTTTTTATCGATAAAGAAATGGTCATATTTTGGTTAAATATTATCATTTTTCGTTAATTTTCATCAACGTTAATGTATATATACACAACAGTACCTGAAAAAACATATACAAACAGGCCCTGGATTATCACTTTTGCGGCAATCGTAAAGAGAAGTCTTATTCTTTAGGCTGGTTTAACGAAGCATATATTCAGCGCTCGCCCTTAACACTGCTTCGTGATGCAGAAGGCCGCATCACGAAAAAAGTTGATTTAATGTTATAGGCGAGGGTTCAGTTTCGATATAAGTTGAAAATGAAAAAAGATATAAGTGCTCTTTGTGACATCTAGAGCGCTTATATCTTTTTTGTTAATAAAATTATTCGTATCTCAATGCATCTATTGGCTTCAATCTCGCTGCTTTATAAGCTGGGTATACAATAATACGATCAATGACGTTAGCCGTGTTGTCTACCTGCTCGCGAACCTTCTTAGGACTCATTAAGGCGTTTGACCAATGCAAATAATTGTGGATTCCAACAAGATGTCCTTCATTGTACATTCGTTTGATTAGACCGGGATATTTCTCTGCTTTCCGACCAAGGACAAAAAAGGTCGCCTTTATATTATGCTTCTTTAATAAATCAAGCAAAAGAGGCGTATATTCTGGGTCCGGGCCGTCATCAAAAGTCAAGGCAATGGGCTGCTCGTCCGTTCCCTTTTTATAAACCCCGATTCCAAATATTCGGATCATAAGGGTCGGAATAATCGTATAGACGAATAATGTACTAATGAGAATTATCAATGTCTGCTTCATGATCCTGCTCCTTTTTAACTATAATGAATCAATGCTTGCCTTTCTTCTAGGAGGATATCTTTATTCCACTAGCTCTATTCATTTCAACCGTTTCAATAATAGCTTTTAATGATGCAAACGCGGACTCTTTAGGATGGAACTGTTTAGTATTTTCTATCATATGCTGAAGAAGTTTGGCATCACCTAGTAATTCTGATAGACGCTCGGCTAGATCCCAAGATGTCTCTGCATGAATGGCCACCCCAGAATGAACTAAAAACTCGACATTATCCTGTTCTTGACCAGGGATTGGCTTACACAGAAGCATTGGCAGCTCCATGGCAATCGCCTCAAAAGTTGTGACTCCTCCTGGTTTGGTAATCATAATGTCGGATACGGCCATTAACTCATGAACATAATCTATATAACCTGTTAAATAGATGCGGTGTTTGGAACTTTTCAACTTCTCACTCAATTCCATTCGAAGTTTTTTATTATGTCCACAAACAATGATGAATTGTACAGGCTGTGGCAATTGATCAAATTCCCGGATAGTGGAGCTTCCATCGCCAATCATGCCGCAACCTCCTCCCATCACAAGGACGGTAGGCATATATGGATCTAAGCCATACTTCTTAGCTGTTCTCCCTCTTTCTATGGATTGCGAAAATTGCGGCCGAATGGGGATTCCTGTATCCGCAATCCGCGACTCTTCAACACCTAATTGAATCAAAGAATCACGTACACTTGTGGAACCCACGATATATTGATCGGTATAAGGATAAATCCATAAACTATGATCCGTATGATCGGTAATGGTAGTAACAGTAGGAATATCGATTAAGCCATATGATTTCAACTTTGACATCACGCCTGCCGCCAAAGGGAAGGTGCTTATTACAATAGCTGGTTGTATTTCATTAATCAATTTCATCATTCGTCCGATTCCTGTAGAAAAAACGGTCTTTATGATATTAGTTAGGGAGTTTTGTCTCCGCGTTTTCTGATATAGATATCCATAAACTTTGGGAAATGTTTTTACGGCTCGGAGATAAACAATCCGACTCAAATGATTCACATAGGGATGGACCCATTCCATAAAGTCAATAATGACAGGTTCCATATGAGGAAATCGAATTCGCATTGCATCTTGCAGTGCTTGGGCTACTTGAATATGACCATCTCCATAATTTCCGGTAAGAATCAATATTTTTTCTTTCGTTACTTTTTTCATTGATCACAGCTCTCCTTTACATCGTTTCAAAAAATCAAACTTCAGAAACTTTTAAGAAACTACTTTCCTTTATCTTAAGCAAAATCGACGGAAAGGAGACTTTCATATGACCCAAGAAACGATTCTTATTATACTGAAAAATAAATTCGGGATTCAGTGGGGATACATCTAACTAAGACAGATCAATATTCTTAAAGTAGCGGATGGTCTGCAAGAGTAAGAACACCTAGAAAATGAAATTGTTTATTTAGTGATATCCCACTTGAAATCAATTTACAAACAGACTGGCATAGGTTAATACAATGGTGAAACTGAAATATCCTACTTTGCTAACGGCTCCGCCGGTCAAATGACTCTCCCCCTTTTCTATTATTTTTTTCATTTGTTCATCGGCTTATGCAATAAAGGTGAGTTAGAAAATTTCGACTTGAACCATTTGATTATGATAAAAGTGCCCACGGCAATTATTAGAACAACCACGGCCAATTTAGGATCGATCAAATCTAGCAAATTCAATATATAATGTCCAAAGAATTTGCCAAAAGCAAAGAATGTAGCGGTCCAAACAAACGCGCTGGAATACGAAATTAAAGCGAACTTCTTGTACGAGACACCGCTTAGACCAATGAATACAGGCAGAATATACCGAACGACTGGTATTAAAAATCCAAGACACATTGCAATATCCCCGTGTTGTTCAAAAAGTCTCTCTGCTTTCTGGAAATGACGGTTATTTTGGAACTTTGGTTTGAATTTCTCCCCAAAGATTCTGCCCGTAAAATAAGCAAATGTAATTGCTGTAAATAAGCCAGCCAGGATAACAATATATACAATCCACGGATTTAAAGCTCCGTTGTTACTCAAAATACTACCTGTTAGTATGGTTAATTCATTAGGAACCGGGATTCCAAATGGGCCTAGACAGAAGGCTAGGAAAAAAAACAGATATCCGTAGTGACCGACTAGCTGTAAGACGATATCGCTGATCATGTTCTAACCTCCTCGTTAATGTCAATGAGAGTATATTAATATAAAAATCTTAGGAGATTATAAGGATATTTCTAAAGAAATTCTGAAGTAATGCAAAACGCCTTTAATTATCCCATCCAAGCCATGACTTGACATCTTAAGATTTTTTTACGCCGAATGTAAGAAAGGTCTGATCAGCTTTTAACCAAGCTAATCAGACCTCAACTATTTGATCCCAACCCTTTGGTGATGCTGCATCTCCGAACGCTAATAAAGAGATAATAAAAAAAATGTAACATCCTTATAATCATTATGCCTATAGATGATCTCCTTCCAATCATAAGCGTTTTCCCTTATAAAAAAGCCTTGCCGACTTGGTTGGTAAGGCTTTTTGAGGGTTGTATGAAATAGATTTTAAGACTTCCATAGACAAATTCTTTAGATTTTCTTTAGAAATATACTCATAAATTCCTTAGTTTTTTTCATTATGATTTCTGTATCAAAACAAGAGATGGAGGTGAAAAATGCTTCGCCCTGGTCTTTCTGAAATCCCAATCCCAAATCAATTCTTTCATTTTAATCGTTCCGGTATCCATCCGCTTCGATAAAAAGAAATGACATATTTAATATTTGAACTCAGCACTATGCCTGACAACAAAAGAGTAATGGAGGAAAATCAGTTGAAACTACATGAAAATTTTTTGTTTTTGCGAAGCTTTATTCACAGCCCGAAAAATGTGGGAAGTGTTATACCGAGCTCCCGGTTTCTGGCGACCAAAATGGTTAAACAAGCTCCCTGGAATGAGGTTAAGGCAGTCGCAGAGCTTGGATCGGGTACAGGTGCCATCACCCGTTTTATCAACACCCAGGTGAGTGAAACAACGAAAGTGTTATTGTTTGAGATGAATGAGACCATGAGGAATAGACTACAGACAGAATATCCAGACTTCTCCTGTCATCCGGACGCTGCTCAATTAGTAGAAACGATGAAGCAAGAGAACATTCATCAGTTGGATTGTATTTTTAGCGGGCTACCTTTTTTTTAATTTTGAGCGTGAATTGAGAGATACTTTGGTTGAACAAATCTATAAAGCACTCAAACCTGGGGGGTTGTTCATCGCCTTTCAATATTCGCTTCAAATGAAAAAGCAGCTTTCCAAAAATTTTAGTATTGAAAAAATTAATTTGGTGCCTCTTAATATCCCTCCTGCTTTCGTATACGTCTGTCGTAAAAAGGAGACAATTTAAGTGATGATGACACTTTAATTCACTCCATTGAATAGTTTGCTTATGCGCATGTAGAAAAAGTGAAGACTTTACTTTATCATCATGATATTTATACTAGTAACAGTGATTTTAGGCACCCTAAATACCTTAATTCTACCAAGTCAAAAAAGAAGGAGCAGCCGATAATGAATACAATCCTTGTTGTAGATGATGATTCCGAGATTCGAGATGTCATTCATGTATATCTACGTAATGAAGGATACCATGTGATTGAAGCAGCCGATGGTGAAGAAGCCCTAGATGCCATAAAGACAACACCGATTCAACTGGTAATCCTGGATGTCATGATACCACGAATGGATGGGATCAGAGCATGCCTTAAAATAAGAGAAATATCGAATACTCCAATTATCATGCTGTCAGCCAAGGAAGAAGATATTGATAAAATTAACGGGCTCACTACCGGGGCTGATGACTATATGATCAAGCCGTTTAACCCGTTAGAACTGCTCGCTCGCGTAAAAGCGCAGCTACGGCGTCAATCATTAATAGGAAACGAAGAATTTAATTCCCTTATCCTTATTAAAGATCTGGTGATTGATAAGAGCAAACATTCCGTAAAGTTAAAAGGAAACGAAATTTCGCTGACTCCTTTGGAGTTTGCTATTCTGGTCTTGCTTGCCAGCCATCCTGGACAGGTTTTTAGTTCGGAGCAAATTTACGAGAATGTATGGAAGATGCCATATGGTTTTTCTGATAATACCGTGATGGTTCATATTCGTAATTTACGAGAGAAATTAGAGGAATTTCCAAGAGATCCTCAGTATATTAAAACGGTGTGGGGAGTTGGCTATAAAATTGAGTGAACATATTCAAAAGCCAAAACGAAAAAAACGCATCCAGGTCAACATTTTAATCAGAATGGTGCTAAGCTTTATTATCGCCATTGCTATAAATGATATTCTCATTTTACTTTTCTTGAAAATTGAATGGCAATGGTTTCACGATTTTTTTCCTTATCTCCTCACTCCCTTGTTTATGGTAACCTTTATTTTTACTTTTTTAGTTTTGACACGACGAATCGTTAGAGACTTAATTGCACTGGAGCAAGGGCTTCAAATTATTTCCGAAGGTAATTTAAGTTATCGGGTACCTGTTGTTCGGCAAGATGAACTCGGGCGGGTCGCGCTCAACATCAATCGAATGACAGAACGTTTAGAGCAGCAGATTGTAAAAGAACGTGAAATTGAGAAATCCAAGATGGAGTTGATCACTGGTATTTCACATGACTTGCGTACGCCTCTGACAAGCATTATTGGCTATATCGAGCTTTTAAGAACAGACTCATATCAGGATAAGGATGAATATACGCGCTTTGTTCAAAACACCTATAACAAAGCGCTTCATTTGAAGAAGTTGCTGGATGACTTGTTTGAATATACCCGGCTCACTTCGGTCGATGTCCACTTAAATCTCAGAAGGATCAATTTATTTCAACTCTTGGATCAATTGCTGTTCGAGTTCGAACCCATTGCTCAAGAAAACGGTGTATATATCGTGAAAGATATCGGTGATTCCCCAATCGTTACCTCCATTGACAGCGATAAAATTGCCAGGGCAATCGATAATCTTCTCATGAACGCCTTAAAGTATTCCTTGAAGCCGGGAAGCATTTGCATTCGACTGAAAACGACTCCTGAGCAAATTACGATTGAGGTCGAAAATAAAGGAACTCCTCTGTCGCAAGATCAAGAGGAGAAGCTGTTTGAACGCTTTTATAAGGTTGACCATTCAAGAAGTAGCGAAGGTATCCAAACTGGAGCAGGCCTGGGTCTTTCCATCGCTAGGAATATTATTGAGTTACATCAAGGCACCTTAACGCTCACTCATATTCATAACGTATTTACATTCCAACTGAATTTGCCTTTTGAAAATAGCTCCAGTAGCTAACAGTGTCAGTTGAAGCTGCTTCTTCTCTACCTTCTATGAAATGCGGAGAAGCCCCGCTTCCTAAACCTGAGATTATTTATACAATGGCGGATTATTCTGATCCTACATCTTCATCTTCATAGTCTACAAGTTTATTTTCATATTGCCATGGTTAATAATGCATAAATTGATTACAAACAAGACCCTCGATGAGTGCAAGGGCCTACTTTTAATACTTGTACATTTTAAGTCCGTACGAACGATGAATTGATAATCACCATGTGCTCCACCTGTATGGTCGTCAGTTCGTAATTCAGTTACCCAAGATTGGTTCGATTTGCAAGCGAGGCCTAAAAGCCTTACATCATGCCGCATTCCACCTATGCTCCCCATGTCAGGCATTGCAGCCTTTTCTGGTTCTGGCTTGTCAGCGATAACTGCTTCAGTAGGTAAGAATGTGTATAACAAAAATTTATTGTTAACCAAATAAAGGTGCTTTCCCCTTTATGTTTGTCTTACTTTTTGTTATAAAAAAACAGGCTGTCCTTTTTCACCATAAAATAAGAAAACTTAGATATTCATTAACAGATGATTTTGTATTACTCCCAATTTTACTGGATTTTTTGGGATATTGGCTGTCTCAATTGATGCTATAACCCACAATCCCACCAGTAAAGCCAGTAGGGTGTTACACGTTTTTAATAAGAGATATCAAACTTATACTGAATGAAGTGAAGAAGTGTGTAATATAACGATCTTTTTTCACAAAATTTAATCCAAAGTGATTTAGTAATTATAACCAACATAATAAAGAGCTCCAAGATTGTCGCGTAGAAGTCCGCACACCGCCAACAGTTGGATTTATATTATCACATGCCCCCATAGCTCTAACCTCATTTACTTGTTGTATATCTCCAATATATGATAGATACATTCTGTAATAGGGCGCGCAGGTAAATGACATTGGACGCTACTTCTCCGTCTGAGCAGGCAACATTGATAAAAATACCATACCCTCCATTATTCGATACAGTATTGTTGATGATACGGAAATTGGTCACACCTGACTCCTCACTGTTGTAAATAATACCGTCTCCAGTTTTATTTCCATGCACCTCATTGTTGGTCACATCAACATAACTTCCTACAGCTACCCGAACTCCGCGGAAATAATTATCGTAAATTTTTGATGAATCAACGGTCACATGATCCGAATATGAAATATTAATACCATTCCCAGAATTTGATTTATAAATATCACAATTTTGTATTAAAACGTTAGTCACTCTTCTCAAGTATACATTATGCCAATAATCAATTGATCCTCCGTTGTCGTGAAATTCACTATTCTGTACTGTTACGTTGGAAGATCCTTTTATATGAAGTCCCATATTTGTATTTTTTATCTCGATGTTATCGAAGAGTACCTTGTCGTTCACATAGCTACTACCATCCAGTAATATACCGTAATTTGTAATTTTGTCATGGCTGGATGCTTTATCAGGCTCGGTTGCTGCTACACCATCTACTGTTAAATTCTTAATAATTATATTCTCTGCCGGGTTTGAATTGTTCGAAGTTAAAGCACCATTAGCCCCTAAATTAGCATCGATTTGCAGTACCGTATTACCTTTACCTGCTCCCGCAATCGTAACGTTGCTTTTTAGATAGATTGGTTTTTTAATACTATAGCTCCCCTTTTCCAAGGTAACAGTTCCCCCACCTGCAGCTGAAGCGCAATTGATGGCAGCCTGAATTGTTGCGTCAGTTGCATTAGCCGACACATTAACATCATGTATATGAAATTGGTTTGGCAATACAGGCGCGGATGCCGAAGCCCCAACTGACATTCCTACTATAGATCCAATCCCCACAACGATCGCACCAATTAAAATCTTGTGGACCATTCTAATTTTAAGACTCATCATGCTGTGACTAAATTTCAAATTACCCAACATCATTTAACCCCTCATTTCAAAATACTAGACTACACTATATTTCGGGAATTTCATCTGAATATAAATAGGTAACAGAAAAAAGTGACCTTAGACTTAAAACACTCAACGAAAGTATGAGTCTTTAGATACATGGAATTTATCACCATTAAACAAATATGAAATTAACAAGTAACTTTACGCAATGAATTGAATGTCTAATTGTTTAATTCTCATCGACGGATGAAAGTGGGTGTAATCAAAACGGTCATTCCGGTACACTAAAACTAAGCCGCCGTTAGATGCTTCCAGGGCCCAGTAACGCCTTAATCAAATCAGTACAATAAATACAACAGATATCTGATTATGTGGAACCTTTACCTGATCATCTATTGGTAGTTCGAATTCGTTGGTCTATTGTAGACATAATTGCCCTCCTAAGCTAGAAAGATCCCGATATATCATCGGGATCTTTCTTGATGTTTGTAAAATGACTAGTTCCAGACTTTTTTACCATCAGACAACAACACCTTGTGTACAGACAATAAAGTTGAGTTCTCGAATCATATTGAAAGCTCCCATTTTACCAATAAAATACATTTTAAAATTATCCCGTTATTAATCAACGGATTTTAATTTTAAAAAGTTGACCACTGAATCGGAGAAATAAATCATATAAACAATGTAGATTAGGGGATTGATTAACGTCTCTTTTCCCAGGAGCGAGGCTCTTAAACAAAAATTTGATGGAACATGATGAAAAACGTAACCCAATCAGTCCACAATACAGCCTATCATCTTTCTTACCCGGTTTCCCCGAGAGGCCCTTTCGAGAATTCGTTCCAGCAAGTCGTTCTGTTCTTCGAGAAAAGAATGGTCGAGTTGTGCCTACGAAGAGCTTGGCGCTCCGGCATACCCTTGCGGCTTAACCGCTACCCTTTGCCATGAGCCTTCATGTGAAGTTGGCTGCTTTCGTTGCTCTTCGCGCGAAACTGTTTTCAGGCAGAGTTTGCCAATGCGTTTGGTTATGTGTGGCGGAATCTTGCAATAAGATTGGGCACCGATTTTGTGAAGTCCATCGTACGTCCCATAATGATCGATGCTAAGAAAGTGTAGAATGCCGTCGTGATATCCATGACCAGCGCTCCAAGTATAAGCACAAAAAAATCAAAAGCAATATGAATCGTACCCATCTTTAGTTTAGGAAAATGAAGTTGAATTAACCGGCCTAACAGGCCAACGCCCCCGCTGGTCAGCCCTTGGCCAAAAACGATTCCCGATCCGAATCCCAAGAACGCCCCTCCAATCAAAATGCCTAACCATAAGGGAGGATGTACCCAATTTCGGATGGGATTCAACAGGTCAAGGAAGACGGACAAAGCCCCTGCAACAATCACAGTCTGGATGACGAAGGAGCGGCCAATCCGTTTCCAAGCCAGTAATAACAAAGGAATATTAAGAGCAAACACGACGATACCCGGATTCCAATTCAAAGTATAGAGCGTAAGGATCCCGATTCCCGGGAATCCTGTACTGAATAAGTGAACGGGTACATATCCTGCGTTTATGCCTAGACCCATAATAAAACACCCAATAAACGAAATCATAATGTTTTTCACTTTCAATATTAAAGAACCTCCGTCTAGACTAGGCCAACTGGTTATAGGAGATCAGCCTGTGAATATGCACGGCCAGATAGGTGAGCTCCTCGTTTGGAATGGTCTTTCCATACACTTGGTTAATATACTCCTTGATCTTGAAAGCCCCGTCCATCGCCTGCGGATACAGGCTGGCGATTTGCTCAAACAGGATGTTGTCCGTCGCCTCCAGCATTTTATCCGTATAAAACCGCTCCACAAAAAACTTCACATGGGTTACAAAACGGGTATAATGGATGTTTTCCGTATCCATGTCGATATTCATCGAATATCTCACCAGGTTGACGATGCTGCCGATCATTTTGGCCATCTTCATGCCGTCTTTGGATTCCTTCTCCCCGCTTTGAGCATTGATTAAATGAAAAGCGATGTTGGCCGCTTCCTCCTTGGGCATTTCGATGTGCAGCTTTTCTTTGATCAGCTCTAAGGAGAAGAGTCCGATTTCAAATTCCTCAGCATAGTAATTTTTAATTTCCCAAAACACTTTGTTGGTAATCGCGATTTTTTTAGACAACCGTTCCACCGCAAAATGCAAATGGTCCATTAGGGTAAAATAGATCCCCGTGTTGAGCTTGGTTTGCAGCTTCTTTTCCGCGTAAGCCACAATCTGCCCGGTCAGTTCCACGTATACCGGAGGAATGGTATCCAATACGTCAAGATACTCTTTGACTTTGACATTTTCGACGGGTACGAAGATTTGATCGGCTTGGTGTTCCTCGACGGTATTGCCCGCTTTTTGGCCGTAGCCGATGCCTTTGCCAAACAGAATGTACTCCTTGTTCTGCTCATCCTCCACCAAAACTACGCTGGAATTCAACACTTTTTTGATTTTGATCACACGGGTTACCTCCCTAATCGAAAGATGGGGAACTAATCCAAATCTTCGCCATTGCTTTCAATCACTTTTTTATACCAGTAAAAAGAACCCTTACGGCTGCGCTGCAACGTGCCGTTTCCTTCGTCATCCTGATCGACGTAAATAAAGCCGTACCTTTTGGACATCTGGGACGTGGAAGCGCTGATGATATCAATCGGTCCCCAGCTTGTGTAGCCGAACAGGTCAACGCCGGCTTCCACCGCTTCCTTCATTTGTTTAAAGTGTTCCCTAAAATAATTGATCCGGTAGTCATCGTGGATAGAGCCATCGCTTTCCACCCGGTCCACGGCTCCCATGCCGTTTTCCACAATGAGCAGCGGTTTTCTGTAGCGGTCGTATAACTCGATTAAGGAAATTTTCAGGCCAACCGGATCGACCTGCCATCCCCAATCCGTTACGGGCAAATAAGGATTTTTCACCCCTGTGATCGTATTGCCGGACGTTCGCTCCAGTCCTTCTTTGGCGGACTCGGTTAATGACATATAGTAGCTGAAAGAAACAAAATCGACCGTGTGCTTCCGCAAAATCTCCTTATCTCCCGGTTCCATTTGCAGATGAATATTTTTCTGCTCGAGCATGGTTTCGATCAGAGGCGGGTATTCTCCAAATACCTGCACATCCGCGTAAAAATAAGTGTGCAGATTCCTCATCAGCGTAATTTCCACATCTTTGGGATGACAAGTATTCGGATAGGTCGTCAGCATCGTCAGCATGCAGCCTACCTGGCTGCCCGGAATGATGCGGTGGCAATCCGCCGTCACCAGCGCCGAGGCGACAAACTGGTGATGCAGCGCCTGATAAATGGTTTCCTCAACCTTGCCCTCCGGACAACGCTCCGGGACAATGCCCGCGGTCGTGAAAGGATGGCGGATGATGCTGTCGATTTCGTTGAAGGTCAGCCAATATTTCACCAGGTCCTTATAACGCGAGAAGCAGACATTACTAAATTTCACGAAATAATCAATGACCTTTCTTTCCACCCAGCCGTTGTATTTGACGCTTAAAGCAAGGGGCATTTCATAGTGGGAAAGCGTGACGATAGGTTCGATGCCGAGCCGTCTCATTTCCGAGAACAAACCGTCATAAAACTTCAGCCCAAATTCATTGGGCTCGTTCTCTTCACCGGTCGGAAAAATCCGGCTCCAAGCGATCGAAACGCGCAGCGCTTTGAAGCCCATTTCGGCAAACAGGGCCAAATCCTCTTTATACCGATGATAAAAATCGATCCCTCTGCGTTTCGGATATTTTTTGACGTCCGGATCTTGCATCGCCCGTTCGATCATTTCGGTGGTAACGACCTGGTGCGCTTCGTAATCCTCGACATTCAAATGCGGTCTATACATGGCTATGTCAGCTACGGACAGACCTTTCCCATCCACGTTCCAAGCGCCTTCCGCCTGATTGGCGGCAATGGCGCCGCCCCATAAAAAGTTCTCTTGAAATCCTTTGCTCATTTCAGCTCTCTCCCTTGGTTTAGTTTTCTAAGGCGGTTACAACCATCAAAGTATCCTGGCGATTCACCTGTTTTAAATCCGCAACCTCGACCGCGTATTTGCCCTTATTGGTCACGATGGCGATGGTTACCGGATCGAAGCCTTCTTCAATAATTCTTTCAAGATCGAACTTCAGCAATAAATCACCGGCTTTCACTTCATCTCCGGGCTTCACCTGGGGTTCAAAATATTTGCCCCGCAACTGGACGGTATCGATCCCTACATGGAACAACAACTCGATGCCGTTCGCCGTACTCATGGCAATCGCATGGTTTCTGCTGTATACCACTTCAATTTTACCATCCACGGGCGCGTATAATTCGCCTTTGGCGGGAATGACCGCAATTCCCTCGCCCATCGCTTTGGTGGAAAAAACCTCATCCTTCACTTCGGACAAAGGAACCATTTCTCCGACTACCGGACTTTTGAACTCTTTCACCGTGGTAAGCTGGATAGCCAATTGCTGCTCTTCCTCTTTGGCTTTGTTGTCTTTGCCAAGGATAAAGGCCGAAACAAAGGCAACCGCAAAAGAAATGATGAGCGCGATGATGGCATTGATGATATTTCTCGGCAAATCTTCCGAGATAAACATGGATAAACTGGCTATCCCAGGTCCGACGAGCACATAAGCCTGCAAGCCGACGATACCGATGAACGCCCCCCCGACAAGAGAGCCGACAATGACGCTGCCGAGCACTTTTTTATTTTGCAGCGTGACCCCATACAAGGCCGGTTCCGTAATGCCGAATAAGGCGGATATCCCGGCGGAAATCGCCGTGGCTCTTAGCGCTTTGTCTTTGGTCCGTACCGCAACGGCGAAGCAAGCGCCGCTTTCGGCGATATTGTGGGCAAGCGAAGCAGGTAAATAAAGCAATTCCTTGCCGGTGCTTCCCATCGCGGTGAGAGCGTAAGGAATGAGCGCTTTGTGCATGCCGATGGATACCATCAGCGGCAATACGGCGGCCAATAACGCTACGGCAATCCAGCCCACTTTATCGAACAAGGTTAAGATGATGGATGAGAAACCTTCGCCGAGCGTATAACCGAGGGGACCCAAAATTAATAATGAAACCGGAACGGTAATGAGCAGCGACATCATCGGGACAAAAAAGATCCGGATCACCTTCGGCGATATTCGCGTAAACCATTTCTCCATTTGAGCGTAGAGCAACACGGTCAGAATCGCCGGGAAGACCTGGTAGGCATAGGCGATATTTTTAACCTGAAAACCGAAGAACTGAACGCCTTCTCCAAGCATAGCCGCCATGTTCGGTAGAAGCAAAGCGCCGACGGCAGCCAGAGCAACCAATGTACTGACTTTCAGTTTGTTGGCGGTGGTAACAGCCACCAATAATGGAAGAAAGTAAAGAGCGGCGTCTCCAATTTGAAACAAGATTTTATAAGTGTGGCCGTCCGGATTCAGAACATTCATTAAACCAAGCAGCAGCAGCAGCGACTTTAACATCCCCGCGCCGGCAATCGCCGGAATCAGCGGCTGAAACACACCCACGATAAAATCCAAAATAACGCTGCCGAGTTTTTTCTTCTCTTTCGGTTTAGCCTCGGATGCCGCAGCAGCGGATTCCGAGTTCGGGTTCGGCGCCCCCCCCAACAACTGATTGACCGCATCATAAACTTCAACGACTTCATTCCCGATGACGACCTGGCACTGACCAGTCATTTTTACAGCGATGACGCCGGGAATGCTTTCGAGCCGCTTGACATCGGCTTTACTATTGTCGATCAAGGAAAAGCGTAATCTTGTCGAGCAATGTTCTAAATGGGAGATGTTTTCCTTGCCGCCTACATGCTTCAGAACCTCCGCGGCGGTCTGTTTGTAATCCATGTCCATGCTCCTTCCTTTTGTAATTTTGCGAAAGGAAGCAGGCTTTTTATGCAAATAAAAAAGGACCTAAAACGACAAATATAATATTTGTCATTTTAGATCCTGCCTGCATTACCAGTCACATGTCTAATAGGTATATTCGATTGATTGAATTATAAATCAGATTTTTGAAAGCGTCAACATTTTTTCTCAGCCGGCAGTAATCAAGGATGGTTAGCAAGTTCGGTGATACTTAAAATTGGAATTAGCCCCTTTTTATTCAAAATAAATTGAACCAGGAATATATCTCCTTCACTAAACGTACCGTACTTTTCACTGATTACCTTGAGAAACACCAATAATTGATGAAAATTCATTACTGACTAAGCTTGTTTATTTTTCGAATACTTTTTATCTTTTCCCCTATAGTAGTCTTCATTGTTCCACCTACTTATCTATAAAAATACAAACAGTCCCGATGTAGGAAAATTTTCATCGGGACTGTCCTGAGTTAAGATACATTTTAATGTCGGGTGATAAAAAAGTACGGAACCAATTTTGTTGGTTTTATTGGGTTTGCCGCGGCACGTGATAAACACGAAAAATAAAAAGTTTGGAACCGCCTAAAATTTCCATACAAAAAAAGTTGGAAACCGACTCCCAAATGCGATCTTCCGCTTAGTTTATTCCATAATCCGCTGGTTCGCTTACATCATTATAAAGTTTAAACCCACAATTAGTACAAACTGTCTTACCCAATTTAAAGTAATGCTCTCCCTTATTAAGTTGTGAGGAGAAGAATATTTTATATCAGGATAAAGAAAAAGAGTGTCATTTCTGCATACAAAACAAGTTTTTTTGATTTATTTTGAATATCGTATATTTGCCTTATTAAATCTTCTTCATAAATTTGTTGTAGAAGATTGCCGACTGGTTTTTGATATGCTTGACAAAGATTGCGACAAGCTCGTCCATATTGTCAGAGCCATGTTCAAGCACATTCTCCCGCCGTATAAGGACTATGTCGTATCTAAAGGAGATGCTTCATTGATTCGCCCTGCCTACCGCTGCCGCGGTAGGTTCTTGCTGCTCTCCACTTCCATCATAGCTTCCTGTTCATCGTAGCCGAAGCGGGGGATGGAATCAGTGTAGCAATAAACAAGCAACTACGAAACCTCTCAAGAGATATCATACAGAACGACAAACGCCCGATGTGTTAGCCCAAACTTTTGAATGCAGTCTTTTACAGGATAATATAAACGACTTCTCCTTTCGAGATATTTCCTCTTATATGTAGATACTCTATAGGTAGGAATCACACACAGAAGCATAGGGCGATTATTTAATCTTGAATATGTCACATCGGAATAACATATCAATTCAATCTTAGCAGGGGGAAGAATAATCGAATTTGCTTGGCTTCGTTATCTACCGCCCGCTTAATCCAAGGAACATATCATCAAGTGGTTAGGTAGAATCATCTTACATAATTTTCTACACTGGCAAAGTAAAGATTACCTCAAGTGGATCTTTACCTGCGAAAAAATCTTCATACAATTTTCTAACTTCCATCGAATCTAATTCTTTTTCTTGCTTATTGATTAACCTATCCAACTCTTCTAAAATACTTACTTCCTTTGATGACAGCACCTTTGACTTAATAAGCGTGTCTTTCATATTGGGAAGTAACCCTCTTGGCCAGCAATCCTCATACACACCTCTGTATGAATCGTATAAGAACGTGATCTGACTTATTCCCGCATATTTCCGAACGTGTGGATGCACTAATAATAAAAATTGAGCGATAATTCCAGAACGCTGGATTAAATAATAAGCCTCTTGTACTTCCTTCATCAAGTAAGATTTGGCTTCTACAGAATTAGCAAGAAAATTGATGTACATTCTTGAGAGTACGTTTATTAAGTGTTCTTTCTCTAAATTCTCTTCCAACTTCTTAATTATTTCTTTTTCACTAATTCCCGCTTGTATAAACCCTATTAAACAAGCTGACATTCCTTTCACATTAACAGCTTTTTCAGCTACACATAACATATATTTATCAAAGATTTCCTTGAGGTAGTTTTCACTACATGTGTAAATGTCTAAACATTCAATGATTGTTTCTATTACTGAAGCTTGATCATACTTATCTTCTATACGCGGGAGAAGGTCTATCAAATGTTCAACAAATTCTTCTCCGTAATATTCTAGCAAGCTAGGATTATATTTTACTTTTTCTAGTAGAGCAAAAAACGTTTGATATTCTTTTGTATCATTATTTTGTGTTAGATATTTGAATAGCTCATTAATATATTTAACTTTCTCGTCCACTAGACTTTCTCCCTTTCTATTGTTAGTGTTACTTAATTTAACTTTTTACACGACTTTATATCAGATTAATGGCAATAAAAGCAATTCTACCATAGAAAGCCTAGTGCCATTGTACTACATGCCACTCAATCCCTTTAGGAGTTTGCTTATAAATAATTCGCATTACACCATTGTTTCCATGTTCATCTCGTATATATACAGAATTCCACCCTGCGAAATTCTGCCCATTACGCCTATTATCAAGAACATGATCGTTTAATGCCTCTAAACGCGCTTTAGCGCTTTTGTCACCCCGAGCTTGCGCTGAAATATCATCAAGAATTTGATTAGCTAAATTTCTCTCATGTTTAGTTAAATGACGACTTTCTGTTTTTCCTGATATACCGCCTCTTACTGGAATTTTTTGATTTAAAGAATCTCTTGGATTTAGTATATTTGCATGTTCAATTCCTAATAATTTCTCAGGTGGTATAGATTCTGGCCCCTCAGAGAGATGATCATCCTTCTTATGCGATCCTCCTGATGAAGCACCGTCATCTTTGGAATGTTTCTTTCCTTCCTTTCCTTTCTTTCCTTTCCTTCCAACTACAAACGCAAATGCTGCTTCTACTAACAGATGGGCATTTTCTTGTTTGGAGCTATTTTTTACTTTTTCATAAACAGCCTCTGGTTGCGTTATGACTTTAACAATTTTATCTGCTACGTCTTGTTTTCCTTTAAAGTTATCGGCTACCATTTGACGAATATCTAGATTAGGAAAGTTACGTATTCGCTCCCATGTTGCCTCTAGATATTCATGAGAGGAGTTTTTGATTTCATTGAACACAATCCGCTCAGTCTCATCCAGGTCTTTCATAAAAGGACTTTCCCTATACGGATAGTGCCCATACTCTTTTCTATATTCGTCAATCGAATTCAGAAAATCAATTAGATATTTCTTCTGTTCCGTCGTATACCCTTTCATATCATCCCGATAGTTGGGACTCATCAAAGCTCTGTCGCTATATCGAAAATGATTGCCTGTCTGCCGCTGATGTTCCATTAATGCGACTATATCTGAGAAGGGGGCCTGATCATTATAATAAGCATCCAGCGCATCCTCAAACTGTTGATCCACATTTCTTTGATACCAGCGTTCCCGTATATCAGAAGGAATATCACTATAGGCTTGGACGGAAGCCTGATTGACTCCTTTTACATAGTTGATGAAATCCGATATGGATTGTACTCCTCCATATCCTCTGGCACTCGTCCACACCTTGCCCAAGAAATCCATCATCGCATGTTGTTCACGCGCCTTCTGTTCCTCCGCATGCGCATGTAAGGTTTGGGCAGCAACGTTGGCAGTCTTCCCCAACACCACTCCCCAACCATGGGAAGGTACACTAGCAATCATGGACAAACCGGCTGCCGCATATTTAACTATGGATGACGGTCCGGAGGAAGCGACCTCGGAACGAATCGAAGCTATTTTTTGACTTGCTGCTTTTGGAATGGCTCCCAAGACAGGAATAGACCCAGCCACATCACATACTTTCTGGGCTAATCCTAATACGCCATCGAGTAGACTAGCCTTCGGTGAATTCGGAGTGTTTACGGCTGACTTAACGGCTCCCCCATCTTTCGATGTAACGCTTGAATTGGAGTTTCCTCCTGTACTGCTATTTGCTGCACTTTTCGCCGCCTGCGCCTCCGCATAGGCTTTTACAGACATTAATGGCGGCTCCCAGACTGGTGCCAGTTCAGCTACAAAAACCGGTTTTTTAACCGTACCCTCCAGTTGGACTTTAGCGGACCGGATATCCGTTTCACCGTCCAACACCAAGCTGCTACTGCCCGCTTTGAAATAGATGGCCTCGGCAGCTTGAATATTCAGTTCCCCATCTGCATGCAATGAAAGTGTATTGCCCGCCGACAATGACAATTCATGCTCACTGACGACCTGAACACCCGATGCATTCAATTGAATGTAAACCTGCTCCGACTTGGCCGTCATCTTCAACTCACTGGCACTTAGCTTGATGTCCTTGTCATGAGGTGTCCCCCAATACTTGGTGGCTGGGTCAGCGAGCTTTGGCGAGTTTCTCCCTTGTCGTATGGAGCTTGCCGCATATCCATCCGCCTCCTGCTCTGTAGGGAACCGGACGGATACCCTATCTCCTCGTTCCGGCATGACGTACCAACCGCTATTCCCTTCGGCTGTATAACTGCTGGCATATGGAAACCAACATGCCGTTTCCCGATCCTGCTTTTCATCCACTGTAAGATGAACACGTATTCGGCCTGACTGGACCTCTAATACATGCCCTTCCAGTGAGGCTCCGGTGAGGTTCGAGCACAAAATCTCTGTTTGATGAATTCCCTGTTCGTGAATCAGTTCATACTCGTGTAGCAGCACTCCTTTTTGCAATTCAGAAGTGACTTCCGCTACCATCCATTGTTCGCCATTCCAATCCGTCAGATCCCCGGGCCGGGCAAGCGTTTCACTCTGCAGCAAGTAGCTGAATTCCGTTTTGCTGTTGAGATCAAAACTGCGCCGGGTACGGTAAACCGGATGCTTCATCTCAACGTACTGCCCCTCTGGCATACCCAACCAGAACTTGGGTCCGTTTAATGAAATTTCCGGAATCAGCACAGCTCCAAATCGGGAAGCGATCCGTTTGAGAAAAGCCCAATCCGTCTCCTGATACTGTAAAGTAAATGCATGCAAGGTAGCACCGTTTGTTGCGTTATCGATAACATCGGCCTGACTGTACTTCTGAATGATTTGCTTGATCAACTTTTCATAGGGCATTAAGGAATGCTGATAAGAACGGGTCACAGGTGTAATATCTAACTGAATCGTATGAGATACCGCTTCAAGCTCCACATAATAGATACCACGCACCATTCGTGTTTCTGCACGAACCAATAAACCATGGAACAAAATCCGTTCAGGTTGGCCATTGTCTGTTTTGGTTCGGATGATGACAAGCTCGTTATCCTGATCCTGTTCTATGTAATGATCTCTCTGCTCTTCATCTATCCATCCACTGATCTTTAACCGGGCATGATCGTTCAGTTTCCGTTCAATACGCAGTTCATGGATCGTCTGAAGAGGATATGGACCTATACATTCCAACTCCGTATACGTTAACATTGTTTGTGTATGATTCAACTTGTGCCTCCCTACTCCAGCGTCTGGCCATCGTCTGTAATCCGAATCATTCCCCCGTATAGGCACGCATTCGAGCACTGGTCCAGCAAGGCCGGTTCTCCTTCCACAAGCACATCGCTTTTGCCCCCGATCCAGGGTCCGGTGATCACCGGAACACAGTTCGCTTTTTTGACCCCATAAATATCGACCATGTCACTGCTTTTGACCGCTGGATTGGCTGGGCAGGAGCAACGGCCAAAATTGCTGATATTGGTGCCGGGCAAGTAATCTCCAACATTCATTTGGGCTTTCTCCTTCACATATACGCCGTGACTGAACGGTCGTTTGAGCCGTGTCGGCTGCGTACCAAAGCTGCAGCTCAAGATGGCCCCGGCAACTACGTAGCCCTGCTTGCTTCCCCGTCCAGCCTGAATAGTTTCCTCTTCCGAATGAGATTTTTTTGCCATTCTTCTCTTCCCCTTCCCCATGTCCTTTCTTAGTTTGTTTTCACTTCGCTACCCAAAACATTGGTTATTCCACCCAACGATACGGTACTGCCTTTGCTCGTCATTTGAATTTCATCCCCGGCCGTGATTTTCACTTTACTGCCGGAATGAAGGGAGATATTCCCTCCTGCTGAAAATTGAATCTGTTTATCGCTTACAATGTGAATTCCATTTTTCTCATTTAACTGGATATACATCGTCCCCTCTTTACTGGTGATGACAATTTCATCAGGGGTTAATTTGATTTCCTTGCCGTGCAGGGTACGAAACAATTTGATGTCAGGATGTGCAAGAGCGTGTTGCCCCGCACTCCGATTCTTTTCGCGCAAAGATGTACTTGCCATGCCCTCTTCTTCTCGATGGACAGGGAAATAGAGCAGAACGGTATCCCCGAGCTCAGGCATTACGTACCATCCGCTATGTCCTTCTGCAGTATAAGGAGAAACATAGGTAAACCAGTGGGCCTTTGTAGGGTCCTGCGCAGCATCGATATGTAAATGTAGTTTGATACGATCTCGCTCTACCTGAATGACTTTACCAGGTAAAGACAGACCGATAAGCTGCTCGTTAAACACCTCTTGGTGTCTCAATCCCTTGTGGGAAGTCAGGGTATACACGTGCTGCATCATTCCTTTTTGCATATGAGTGTCTACCTTGTACACATACAGATTTTTACCCTTAAAGGTAACGGTGCTGCCGAGCTCCAATACCTGCTCCGCCTCAACCCGGTAATCAATAAAATCATGCTCGTTTACATGTGCTGTATCATTGCCGTTAAAATAACGATAATCTCCAACTCGCTTGCTGACGGTATAATGATAATTGGTTAAGTCCAGTCCAGACTGGGTTTCCTCGACTCCAAAATAGCACTTCGGCACATCAAATACCGACGCAGGCGTGAGTGAAGTATGGTAACGCGAAGCGATCCGCTTGAGGAACTCCCAATCGGTTTCACGATATTGGACTGCTATACGGCCTAAAGTCGCTCCCCCTGTAGCCGAATCAATGATATCAAAACCGGGATAATCTGCACCTACAGCTCGCAGCAATTCCTCAACCTTCATATTTTTATCTTGAAAGGACCTGTTCTTTTTACGAATATCCAGTTTATACGTGTGTGATATTGCCTCGACCTCCAGGTAATACACATCTCTGACCACTTTGACTTCCATATGGAGCACCGTTCCGTTAAATAGCGGTGTTGGAGTGCCTGCCTCATCTAGTTGTGATACACAAACCGGTGAATCGGCTTCGATCAACTGGACATAACTGTCCTGTAGTTCTTCAGGCAAAATAGCGGTAAAAGAGAGCCGGGTGTGCTCATTCAGTCGCTTGGTCATATGCAGTTCCTGAATGCTAACCACTTCAAATGGTGTAATTTGCAGCCGATCATATGTAATATGGGTTAATGTCATAAGGGTTGATTTTCCTTTCGCTCAGACTCGATTTTCAACGTTAGCAGCATACTGCGGGCTATTGGCTGCCAGGTCGCCATCTCTTCATCCGTACAGTTAAAAGTACACATGAGCGCACGTCCTTCCAGCACCGTAAAAAAGGATAAATTATACACACGCGCATTCCATACTGGTGTCATAAATTCACAGTATCCAATCTGACACTCTTCGTTCTCCAGCACTTCATGGCCAAACCATTCAGTCAACTTCTGGGTTTGTTTTACCACCTGAGCCATCTCATCCGTAAAGTTTTCCAACTCTTCGGTTTGTAATGGACTCTCGGTATGCTTGAAGGTTAAGTTAATCGTGCCTGTGTCATTGGTAAAAATAAAATCCGGACGATGATGAGAGGGATATTTTAATCGTTGCTCGTGCATGGGCATATCCCGAAAGCTCTTTGGCATTGTTATACTGATGCGTTCATCCAGCAAATGTCGCTGAGCAAAAATAAATCTTTCCCCACCGAGTTGCATAAATGTTTGTAAGAGCTGTCCAAACGGTTCCTTCCCGTGAGCGTGATTCACTCCTTCATCCTGAATTAAAGATTGATCATTTTCGGTATTTTCTGCTGTTACTGTGTGTAGCAACGAAACAATTTTCTTATCCAGATGTTCCATACATCATCCACTCCCATCTTTATTACTGCATGGCGACTTCCTGAAAGGTGATGCCACTTGTCCCTCTCCGCAACAGACTTTCCGCCAATGCCAGATTGACCAACATGCAGGTTTCACGCAACCCTTGGACTTGCAATAGGGATTTCCCCTCGGTACGTTTTCGATCTATGACCAGCTTCATCAATGTTCCTCCGGGACGAAATTGGCTTTGCTCACCCAAACAATCCACTAAAGGGGGTTGAATCATCCAATACAACTTTTGCTGCGAACGTTCCATATCCCGAAGCAAAGCCATACGGCTGAACAAGCTCGGCACATAGACCTGTAACAATTCATACACAGCATCAGATACCATCATCCTTGAACCCATTAGAATATCAGGGTAAACTGTATAATCGTGACCATTAACCTTAAACTGTGCAGCATAAGATGGGGGCCAATTCGTCCAGTCATTTAGGTCCATCATCTCTGCATTTGCTTCTTCATCCCATACGGGAACAGCAGCATACAACATCCGATCATCCTGCTGACAAAGGAAATACTTCACTATGCCACATCCCTTTCATTCCGTTTTTCCCGCATTGTGTTATACAAATTAAGTTAGACTCTGTACGACTGGATGCATGCCTAAACTAAACCGGCTTCCATCCAGCACCGCACCTTTGAAGCAGGCTCCCTCAAACGCTGCCCCCATAAAGTCAGCCCCCCGCAATATGGCCCCGGTGAAATCTGCATCCTTCAAGTAAGCTCCCTGAAATTGGGCTCCTGTAAGATCCGCTCCTGCAAAACTTACGGGTTGAAAACCGGGTCTTTCCCATCGTTCAGACTGGTAAATTCCAGGTACAGCTATTACATCCCGGAAAGATGCCCCTCTTAAGTTGGCTTGTTCAAAACGGGCTTCCTGAATCAAACAACCACTAAAATCCGCTTCTTGTAAACAGGCTTTATTCCAACAAGAACCAATCAAATTCCCTTCTGTAAAAACACTATTGTTGAAAGAACTTTCACTCAAATCGGCATATTGCAGACGTATTCCTTCATAATCTCCTTGAGATCCGTCAATTCCCCGAAAAACTTCATGTATGTAGTCATATGGCTTCTTTTCCTCAAGCCACTCTTTCATCACCGTCGAATCTTTGACACACACATCTCGTTTATAAACGACTTCGCTTCGATCTAAATACTCTCCGACTCTCAGTTCGAACACATCTTCCAACTGTATTTCATCCAACCATGCCTCTGTGATACTAAAACGCGCCAAAGCAATGATATATTGATGAATATGCATTGCTGCGTGTAATTTCATCCTTTCTATATCATCTAATCCGATTCTTCCACCATATTTCTTAGCTTGCTTACTTAATTCAGTCTTCCACTCGTCCAAATAGCAAAAGGCCCATTCTGCATCATAGGTATCCCGGCAAGGATGGCGATCCATAAACCACGTCTTGTCCATGGCCTCCACCAAATAGGTCGCCCTTCCGTTTGCTAATTCGGTACGAAGCATGGAGTAAGATATATATCCCAACGCCTGCTTGGTACCTTCTCGCTGCATCTGCTTGACTTTCCCGAGTAGTTGCTCCAGTGAATTACGAAATGTCTTCGCCAAAGCATGCTTACGATTTTGAAAAGAGGCTTCCAACGTAAATAACATTTGATGCTTTAACGGTTCGTAGACCTCATTTGCAAAATGTTGAAGAATTTCCTCACGATTCACGTTCCATCTCCTTTCTGGTTGCTGCGTTTACATACTGCTGTGCGTATTAAAGTAGCTGTTTATCTTAAACCGAAATCTAATATAAATGATATGTGAAATCATAATTTTCAAGGGTATATTTAACAATAAAACATCCTTATGTATGTATCGGATAGATTAGTGATTTTGTTTATAGAAAGAACCATAATACGTGTTATTTTCAATGTAAACAATAAAGACTTTGCTATACAACTAATCTATCAAATCGTATATCTTAGGAGAGTGAGTAAATATAATTAATTTCTCCCTCCATCTTTCCTCGTTTCATATGATGTTTATAAATCATAGTGAACCTTTAAGACTTAATAATCTCATTTCTATACTCTACTCAATAAAAAGCTAAAACCCGCTCAGAGAGCGGGATGAACAGATAGAAGTAACGAAGGTAGTCGGCTCCTGTTCCTTGACCTCTACCTTCTTTGATGAATCTATCAATTTTGGCATCTGTGATTTCACACTTACGGTTTTGCCATGGTTTCGCCTCCTATAAAAGAAAACAGGGCTACCCGAAGGCAGCCCCGTTTGGAGTCATGATGTTAAATCTGGATGTCAGCTCTGTAGACAGTAGAAGAGCTTCTAGTAGTAGTATGGCCAAATTTGTTAGTCTAATACTTTATTTTCCGAGTCTAACACTTTATTTTTCAGTCTAATACTTTATTTTCTTTTAACAACAGCTTTTTGTCGGATGATAAAAAAGTATGGAACCAATTTTGTTGATTTTATAGGGTTTGTTGTGGCATTTGAAACAGGCGAAAAATAAAAAGTTTGGAACCGCCTAAAATTTCCATACAAAAAAAAGTTGGAAACTAAAAAGAATTTCTAGATTTTTTCTTATTTATTTTTATTGCCACGTTTTCAATACTTTTAGCAATATTCAAAAAAGCATCATCTTTGTCTTCCCAAGATGAAACATGCTTCCCGTCTAATGGTAAAGCTAGTAATCCAGAGAAGGGGGCCGACTGCCAATCGCAAGATCTTAATATTATCGGAATAACTACTGCTTCTTCATTAGAATGCTTTCTCAAAGCTTCTTCCATTTCTATCTCATAGCAGTAGTTAGATGCAAGGAAATCCACGCTTACTAACAAAAGGATTATGTCAGCATGCTTTAAATTTTCATCAATTTCTTTATCTAATACTCCACCTGCATCAATCTTACGGTCATGCCAAGTTGAAATTATCTTCTTTCTTTTTAACATAATTAAATGTTTCTCAAGCTCATCCCTCATACCCTCATCTTTATGGGAATACGAGAAAAAAACTTTAGCTTGAGCTATTTCCCCATTTACTTGCCTGTCATTATTCAACTTTATATCTCCTTTAGTGAGATCCGCAATTCCCTCAATCTCTTCTATTGTTTGTAATATTTGTTGTCTATTCTCAGTATAAATGTTCTTTTCAAGCCTTAGACCCGTACCTGAATTTCCGTTCATTTCCAACCAACTGTAATTACCTATAGTCATAAAATTAGTATCACTTATCAGAACCTTTTCTTCAGTATCAACGATCTGCTTTATTTTTAAATATTTCCCATGTTTTTTTTCTTTGATGGCTCTTAGTTTGTTTAATATATTCTTTTCTTCTTTTAGCCTCCAGGAGTTTTTAGTTTCAGTATTAGTACCATATATTAAATATACCTTAGTGCTCTGCTGCAGTGTCTTATCAATCCTAGCTAGTAAATCGTCATCGAATGTATCTGATAATAAAAATGGTACTAAGATTATTACCCACTTTCTGCTCTCTTCAAGGCTTTTCTCCATTATCATTCGAAACTCAAATCTCCTAAGTAATCTAGTTGTTTTTTTCAACCCTTCAATATCACTCTTTAGAATTTCGACTTCATCAGTTTTAAAATATTTTATATTTGATTTATCTTGGGTTAACTGCAGTAATTTTTTCTCAATCTTAACAAGCTCCTCTGAATTGACCGAAGCCTCATTAAAGAGTACAGTCGTTAACTCTTGAGACAAAATTTTATTTTGTCTTAGTTCAATTTTCTCAACTGGTAAAACCCCTAACTGCTCCTCTATATCTGCTGTAAGTAATACTCCATCAAATTCACTTGCGCGATGATCACGGTCGAAAACCATATATTGATATTTTTTTGTTTGAAAGTCATAGAACACTAATACCCTAAGTTTTTTGTACATCATGAAAACTTTCTCAATGCTATTTATTTCTAAAATATCTCCTTTAGGAACAGCACCTTGACCCTTACGTTGCATATCTCTAAGTAAACTCTCAAGCTTACTAAAAGATATACTTTCTTCTACTGGTCTCGGTACATTTTTACTCGGGTGAATAGAGTGAATTGCTTGTTGCTTGATAGATTGTGGAGTATTGAAATTGTAACCTTCAACTGGACTATAAATTCCTGTAATTGCATCAATATAAAATGAAAAATATCTCTCCTCTGGCACTAGTATTTTAATGTTTTCCAAGGTTTCTTTCCCTTTATCGGTAAGCATAAAAGTCTTCGTACTGTTTTCAAACCTTAAATTATCACTTCTCATAAGATTGGCAGTAGCATCGCTGATGATCGCATCGTCAATACCAAGTATATTTGAAATAGCTTCTATTCTATCAATTTTTATCTCTACTAACTTCAGAATAAATTCATCCACAACATTTAATGGAACTTCCTGAAGCATCAATAATGAAAGATTGACTCTCCAAACTGGAAAAGCCACTTCAGAGAAATAGACTAAATCGTAACCAAGAATACTATATGCATACTTTGCAGCTAATTCTTCTATTTTCACTTAGGTAACACCTCTAAGACACAATTATCTGTATCAATTTTTTCAATATGCCTAATTACTTCAGCAAACGGATTTGCATCATTGTATGTGTTTGCTTCCAGTACCATTTCGTGATCACCTATAACAAGTAAGAGTTTTCTTGCACGTGAAAATGCGACATTTAATCTTCTAAAATCTTTCAAAAATCCAATATCACGTCGTTTGTTACTTCTAACAACGCTATACATAACAACTTCTCTTTCCTGTCCTTGAAAAGCATCAATATTATCAATATCAATAGTTAAATTATTCCATTTATTTCTATCTTTAGAATTTATTAATTGTTCAAGCAAATTTTTTTGTTCCGCATAGCCAGAAATGATACCAAGTGACATTTTTTGATTTGATAGTTTCAACTCTTTTTCAATTTGTTCACAATAACTCGAAATTATCCTTGCCTCTAACTGATTCTGCTTGCTTCTCCCAATAGATTTTTCATATCTTTCCTCACTGTTACTGGTAGATACCCACACCACACTTTTTTCTCTCCAACTTTTTAAACTATGATCTAGACTATTAGTAAACTCAGCATTTTCAATGCTGCCGTCATAAAATACTTGGCTAACCAAACGACCAATTCCTGTATGCATTCTATACTGGATATTTAATATTGATTTTATTTCATCATTTGATTTATGAAATATGTCCTCAAATAAGCTTCTTTCTAATACTCCCTCCGGCAATTCAAGTCTTTCTCTTTCTTCCTGACTTATATCTATGTCCACTACAGGGGGTAACTGTTTGTGATCTCCTACAAGGAGAATTCTCTTTCCTCGAACCAATGGAACAAGAATTTCTGGAGGGGTAGCTCTGCCCGCTTCATCAACGATAACCCAATCATATTCGGATGACCACACCCCAGGTATATTTGAAACTCCAAGACAAGTACTAGCAACGACCTGTGCTTCACTTGCACATATAGCTTCGAATTCCCTTCCCTTTCCTAATCTGCTCAACCACTCTTGTCTAATCAGCTCAACTTGCTCAAGATGATTAAGATTAATTAGCTTACGCTCCATCTCCTTCTCAAGAACTGATAAGTTACTTTTTATTTCTTCAAGGTTATAATAAGTCATTCTATTAGAGGGCAATCTAAGAAATTTCATTATTTTATTAATATCATTAATTAAGTCCTGAATATAACTATCCTTCTCCTTATCCATTTCATGTATTTTTTTTTCTAGCGTACAACAAAGTTCGAAATTAATATATTCTTCATTTTTTTCTTCAAATAATCTATACTTTATTTTCGACAATTCATTATCTAGTTCATATAATTCGTCGTACTTGCTAAAACACTGGCGTAGTATCGTTTTATACTCAGCTAATATATTGATATCTATACGATTCAAATCATATAAATCTTCCAAATAAGAGTCGCTTTTATTTTTTGTCTTTTGAATCCAAGAATTAAGGGTACCATCAAGCTGATAATTTATTAGCCGATCAACAATTTTCTCTTTTCTTCCAATTCTTAATAATGTCAAGTCTCCTGTAATTTTTGAAACAGCCTCTAAAGCATTATCAACTGCGGCATTTGATTGGGAAGTTAATAGTATTTTTGTAGAAGGATCGTTTTTTAACAATTGTACTATTATCTCACTGATAACTTTTGTCTTTCCAGTTCCCGGAGGACCTTGAATAAGGTAAATATCAGAACGTAATGTTGCTTTAATTGCTTCTTTTTTTGCTTCATCCAGATCATTTTGTATATATTCTGTAACATTAATAACTTCCTTGGATTCATTATTAACATTTGGGTTATCAATAATCTCTAATAGCTTAGGATTACTTGAATCACCATACCTTACCGCTCTAATTGCATCTTCCTGTCTTTTTAAAGCTGATGATACTTGACGATTATCTAAACTTATTTCCCCAAATTCCTTTATTTCGTCAATATTCACTTCACGTGCTAAAGCGATAGAAAGTTTTTTGCCTTCAAGTCCTGCAAAAGAACCTACACTGATTTTTTTACCATTAGAAGAATCTATCAATAGAGGCTGTTCATTATATAAGTTTGAAATTTCCTTCTCATCAACAAGCATAACTTCCAATTTAGAATGGTCTTGTGAAATATCCCAACTATCATATGATAAAGAGAAGTCCTTTTCTAATAATGCTTTTCTTTGTAATTTTAATACATTTTCCCATTGAGCAAGAATTCTTTTATGTTCAAGCTCTTTATTTCTTTTTATATCTTGTTGTTTCCTCCAATTCTCCGCCTCTTCTAACAATAATTTAATATTTGAGTCTTTCGGTACTATTGCCCTACCTGGAATTGAAATCCAGCAATTATTACATTCAAATGATAGTTCCTTATTTTTAGCCATATCAGCTGACAACGTATAGTGTATACTTTTAAGTCTAAGACTTCTTCCGTCTTTATCCATAACAGCATTGATTCTATACTGGTGAGTATATAATACCCAGTTAACGGAATCTCTCCCCTGCTCAATACTAATTAAACTATCATTAAACGCATTATCGAGCCACATCTTTGCTTCACTTTCTGTATTAAAATCAATTAAACCCAAAGAAACCATACCATTACAGAGATTTTGTGTTGTTTTTACATAATATGTGCTTTTATATTTTAATTCTTTCTTATAGACTTTCTGTATTTCACGCTTTGCATGCAAAACCGATGGGTATCTGTCTTCCTTCTCATATTGGACCATATTTATGATTATTTTTTTATATTCTTCAGGAATTGATGCATTTGCTTGTACCTGTTCAAACACTGATGTTATAATCGGCTGTTCACCTGTAAGCATATAGAAAAAAATTACGCCAAGGGAATAAATATCTGCTCTAAAATCAACATCCTTTTGTCCAATTTGTTCTGGTGCAGAATAAGGAGGTGTCCCAAATCCCTTTACTGTTGTTCCTTGTTGTAAAAGGGTTTTAATCTTGCATATACCAAAGTCAAGCACTTTAATATCTCCTGTATCCTCACACATAATATTTGAAGGTTTCAGGTCTCTATGAATAATTCCTTTGGCATGGGCCGCTGCAACCGCATCAATCACATCTATGATAAGTTGCACACCAGAATCCTTTAATCCATTTGATTTCTTTATCCTTTCTTCCAAAGTCACACCTTCTAAATACTCCAATGAAATCCAGTATTTTTTTTCGACGTTATCAAATCCCCAATCAAATAATTTTACAATCCCCGCATGCTTTATTTGTGTCAGTGCTTCAGTTTCACGTATGAAAAATTCTCTTAATATAAGATCACTATTACCTAAGAGAATTTTAATAACAACTAAAGTATCATTCTCACTATCCAAATCTCGAGCAACCCATACCTCACTCTGACCACTCCCATGTATAAGTCTTATAAGCCGATATCTTGAAGCAAATAATTTAGAAGCCATCTATTATCCCCCCCATTTTATAATGTAAAAATTCCCACTTAATACTTAATACTTAATACTTAATATTTAAAAAGAGTCTATTTAACTTTACTCACCAAAAACATTCCCTAATTAAATGAAAATTAAACATGAGTTGTTCTATTCTTAATCACTGACTCACAAATTCAAAGGGTATGCCATTCTTGCCTTGTCCACACACAGATTAAGTACACCATAAGATTTTCGTTCCTTTTGTAGAATGATATGCAATATTCTGACAAGTGCATACTATCTATATCCTTAATACAGCACATCATTCATACTATTTCCTAAAGTAATTACGCCTCTCGCTATTTGGCATGATTGAATAGACTATGATTTTTATATGAATGGCGGGCATCATATGCCAGTTAGCATGGCTGACTCCCTAGGTTCGCGACTTGGGCCAATGCCCCGCAGCGGCTCCACATCAAATCGCTCTATCAATGTATAGCAGAGAACTGTAATTTCATTCATAAACCTCCTATGTGCAATCATTCTTATGGATACACTGTCAGTTCACCCTACAAAGGCTACTTAAATATTCATACTCATAAGTCTGTTTACGCATATGAAGCCCCACTGGTGTTGCACATCACAGTATTAAAAATTAAGGGAAATAGTAAATTACACTTTAAAGCTAAAAATTCACATGCACATTATTATACAAAAAAACCAGATACTTTTTTTGATTAAGGCTCAATTAACACTTAAGAGTATGAATACAATTGGCCTATCACCTAACCTCATTTAGAGAGCTTAATTCCAAATACATACCGTCATATAATTTTCCTTATATTAAAAGGAAGGGAATATCCCTGTATTCTGTTTTTATAATGAATTGTAATATCCGATTGATCAGTTGAATTGGATTTCCCTGTACCAAATGCGGCCATACCTTTATCAATCATAATTAAATAATTTTCTGTGATAATATTTCGAGCATGCTGTTCTCTTTTTCCAGAAACAATATTTATCTCATTTATATTCCATGAACTGAATGGGGCAGCCTTGAATTTGTTTATTATATCTCTTTCAGTTATCTTTCCGTTTAGTTTAGTAATTAATTTAACGCTAGCCGAAACATCTATCTTGCTTAAAACATATTTATAAAAGTTATCAGAGTTCTCATATAAGTAATTATCTATAATCGTTATCTCTTTTTCTTCCAAAAGAAATCTTCCTAGCCATTCACTAAGATTACTACTATTTGCTCCTCGAGGAATACGTTTATAAATAGGTATTTTATATAAATTCAAAATTGTAGATTTTTTTTCATCTAGTATATCTACACTACTAAAAGTATTGATATTTAGTTTTTTTACCAATTCTGACTTTTCAGTACTATTTATCAACTCACTTAGTAGTATTCTATCCTTCGTATCATTACAAATACTACAAATGACAACATTATTTTTGCTGTGAGGAAAAATTGAATTTACAATCGCATTCTCATTAAACTCATCTATCAATTTGGAATAATTCTCATTGTTAAGTATGGAACTAACAAAAGTAGCATAAAGGTCAAATAATTCAGGCCTGTTAAGCCTAATGTAATCTTCATAAATATCCTCAATTTCCTGATGAATTACTATTTTCCTTCTTTTTATTTCTTTTAACAATATATTTTCGTGAAAAGCATCACTAAAACCATCAAAACATTTTTCAAGTAATGATGGACATATCGTTACTTCTAGATTCATTTATTTTGGATACCTCTCTTCTTTGACATTGTTAATAGTTCTTTGCTTAGTTCATACCCTTTATCAAAAAAACCAGATGGCCATTCATCGATAAATTGTCCTTTTTCGTTCAAATCCATTTTCTTTACACAAGAGGAACCATCATTATTTTTATCAACATAATAAAAAGCAACATCCTGATTATTGATTTTCACATCAGGGTCAGCTATTAAAACTTGTATTCTTCTAATTAGGTGTTCACTATGTGTTTCAATTAACATTTGACTATTGCCTTCAGATAAAACTTTATCAACAAATAAATTTGCAAGGTTTGCTTGTGCAGCGGGGTGTAAATGTAACTCAGGCTGTTCAATAATTACAACTGATTTTCTTGACATTCTATAGGCATATCTCTTGATTTCATCATTTGAGCTGTAATCTAAAAACACTTGAGTTACAATTGGTAGCACTTGGGCAATGCCATACCCTACATCTATTAAATTATCTTTATTTTTACCTTCAACTGATGAAACTACCACTTTGAAAAGATTACTATTCTCAATTTCATCAATATTAATTGTGTATCCCATTGATGACTCAAACCAATCTGAAACCTTACTTAACAAGTTATTTCTTTGTTGATCTGCTTGACGTAAAAGCAAACTAGTATTTTCTCCATTTTTCCCAACATCATTAAAACTGTTCTCCGAGTCTCTATAAACCCTTTCAGGATTTTCTCTAAAAGGACCGATATAAGTAACTTCATTCGAGAATTTATTAAGATTAGTGTAAATTGAAGATAATATTGAAGAATAGATCATTAATGATGTAATTGTTGTGTTCAAAAGTTCAAATTGAGTCTCTGTATTTGAGGAAATTACAATATTAGGATTTTTCATTTTCAAACTATTTAAATCAGGAATTTCCCTATTGAAAATAAAATCAAAAAAAGTATTATATAGTTCCTTATCTTCTTTCTCTAGATAACCAAAATTTTTTTCATAAAAATCCTTTAAATAATCACCATACAAATTTATATCTGGAATAAATTTATTGAAAGGAACGTTTATATTTAAGAGAGTAGATTCTTCTAACTTAATAAGTGTTAAATTTTCTTGGTTGAAAAAATAATGAATCCTAAGATCATACTTACTTCGTTTTGCATCTCTATCAATAGCCAATACCAAATTTTTATCTATAAATAGGCAAAAAGAGTCTACAATAATTTTTTTGTTTATTTTCTTTACTTTAATCTCAATATCAACGTTATCAAAGTTCTTATAAAAGTTTCTAATTAGACCTTTAATATCTTTTTTAAACAAGTAGAATCTGTTCAATAACCCCAAACGAATATCTTTTGAAGAAAAACCGAAGCCAAACCCAAAATTATCACCCTTATGATTATAAATAACATCATCGAAGTTTCCATAATCAATTAATTTGCCAAACAATAGTAATGGAGTTAGAATATCTTCCTGAAAAGTTTGACTTAAAACTACTGGAAATCTTATTAAACTACTTTTACCTGAACTATTCCTCCCTACAAAAATATTGATTTTTTTCAATTCAACTTCTGCATATTCAGAAAAGGATTTTATATTGAATAATTTAAAGGAATTCATTTTTTTCCCTCCACATTATTGAAAGAGTACCTACTAATATATATAATCCAACTTAAGACTCATACCTTATCTAGTAAATTATACACAAACACCTTGTCGTATTTTGTCGCTTTATGGTAAAAACAAAAAAATATTTGCTGTTCATTCTTCCTCTTGCAAAAGTTCATTTTTCACTAACACAACAGTCAGTGTTGAATACTCAGGTACAGAAACGCCTCGAGAAAAATATTACCTATCCCACAACTTTTAAGCTGGTTACCGTTCAGAGTTACGAAAAAGGTCAAACGCCGATGGAGACTTTTTTGGTACGAGATTGAGTCTATTTATCATCAACCGCAAGAAGCCAGCACTGTCTGAGCCAATGGACCTAAGCTTATGCTCTTCATGGAGAGTTTTGGCTACTTGAAGCAACTTGGAAAATGAAATGCTGACGGAAAGCCAGTAGAAGAATTTCATAGAGGAAAACTAAAACGTAAGGAATCACCTATTCAACTGCTACAGATGGAGAATAAATTTCTAAAAAGCTAGAAGCGCTTGAGAAAAATATATCTAGCGGAAGCGTTACCCCCTTTCGAGCGATACCTGAGGATTAGTCATTAAATATGGCTCGAGCGGAAGTATAGTATCGTCCAAACTCATGCATACATATAAACTTGTAACTTCTATCCGACGAGCCAATCCTCATCGTATAAAGGGTCAAAGCTACCAAAGAACACCAACCGTTTTCCCAAACAATTGAAACTTCTGATTGGTTCAGGATAATCGAAAAAAGTTTGTTTACCGATATTACGTACATACATTATGAAATGGGCAACATGCCTATCAGTACATAGTAAAAAGAGAGACGTCGGAATAATTGCTAGTCCACTAACTTTCATCTTCCTGTAAAACACTCCTTCTCCGCTGCCGTTTTTAAAATTCCTAATTGAAGGGGATACAATCCTTTTGAATAACATCGACTTAATAGTAGTGAAAACATGCTTTAAAATTATAAGCTCTTTAATTTCTCTGAAAGAATTTCTTTCATTTCGTCTGATATACCGCGATAGGATCTACGATAAGCCATTATAACTTCAATTGTTATACTCTTATAATTATAGTGATGGCGTAATTGCCAGACTAAGGCAGGTAGATGCCTAATTTGGTAATCCTCTTTTGTTTCAGCACACTCTTCTAAGGCTACTTTGCTCTTGGGCAAATGTTGTATGTAGCTTTTCAGTCTACCCCGTTCGATTTTTTCCATAGCATTAATAATTGTATAACTGCCTATTCGCATATTAGGATTGGATTTTAATAGAAGTTTCCCTACTTCTCTTATCCGTATTGCTAATGCCTCATCAACTACACTCCAGTCAAAGCGATTAAAGGATCTAGAAGGCTGGACGTGCCCCTCTAGCCAAGATCTATCATTACGTTTTAACCAATGATATTCAGACTTACATTTTAGTGATAATTGATATCTACCAAGTTCAGGATTATCTTTAATTATTTCCAGTATTTTTTTTCTATATAAATTTCTCTTGGAATTCTCCATTTCATTTTCAATAGTACTTGCTACCTCTTGAAAATATGTAGAGGAAATAATTCGAGGATTTGTCCTATATTTATTCTTCATAATCTCCTTTACTAAATATTCGGAACAATAGAGTTTTTCGGCAATTTCGGCAGGCACTTGGCCATTCTCTAAGAGGGCACATACTAACTCAACTTTTTTTTCTGGAAAGGTTATCATCTTATATTTTGGCTTCTTTATTTCTTTCCATTCCATTTTGTATTCTCCTTCGCAGAACTCACAAGAAAATTTCCCAATAATCCTTTTTGAGGGCATCTCCTCACATGTGCGCTTCTTAATAGTAAATTGTTGATACTTTGGGCAGAATTTATTCTCACAACGCCAAGGACCAATGGGAAACGGAATATCACAAGTATATGGCAACTGATCCTGTATAAATATTTTTATTGAACCTGCTAAATATCTTATTAATAGAAGATTGAACGGTAAATTTACAACTAAATTTTCATTATAGAGTACACTTTCAACAGCATACCTTTGTAACATATGTTTTTTATTAAGTCCAAAAGTCTCAAAGACACTCGGAGAATAATAATTCAAAAAATCTTTTATTAAGGATAAACGTCTGACTTGTCCATTTGAATCTAGGTATCCATTTGCATTTAAATATTCTATAAATCTAATTTTTATTAAAGATAGATCAATACTTGCAAAGTTTAAAAACAGATACTCTAAATCATTGTATAAATTCCTTTCAAAATCATTATTTATATCTTTAGTACTTGAAATGAGGATTTCATGGCCATTCTTACATGTTCCATTGACTGGAGAATACATAAATTCAAGTCCGCATTCATTACAATGTGTGAGTAGAGCTATTGAGTGAACATGACAATTATGTATGAATGCAAACTGGTGCTCTCGATGAATAAAACTCCACCCATACTTGGACATATCTTCTTTTATACAATAAGGGCAGTACTTAATATGAGGTGAAACAAGCTTACCATTTTTATTCCCTACCAACTTCCCTACGAAACTATCTTTCAATTCCTCTCCTCTTTTCACATCATTTAAGATATATTCTTTTTTACTTTTGGACAAAAAAGGGAAAAGTACTGGTATAAGCGTATGATTCTCTATAATTTGATTTACTGTAAGGACAGAAGTCGGGAGCTTTTCCAATAATTTGCCCAAAGCTCTGGGGAAAGTAGTAAAGTTTGAGCCTGACCCAAACAATTCTTTATTTGAACTTGAAATTTCCGGATTTAGCGAAAGAATATGATAACGATATAAAACGCTTCTAAAATCTTCCCCAGGAAATGGTGTAGGGAAAAAAGCTATAGATTTCATTCTTAATTCTCCTCCAATGTTTATTTTAAAACGAGCTCTTCGAATTTTTCTTCTACCTTTTTTAAAAGAGGATTTTTAAGTCCAGCAGTTCTTAGTAACTTCCAACCTTGAACGAAATATTCCGTAGCTCGTAATTCTTCATAAGCCCATACAAGCTTACGTATTTGAAACTGTTCTGTAGATTCTACATGCTTCTTTAAGAAAACATTAGTTTTGGGTAATTTGGACAAGTTTTTCTCCAACACAATGGGGACATTTCCCCCTACAGTCCTAGCCACCTTTGCAACTGTTATTTTCTGTGGTTTAACACTTGCCTTGATTTCAACTACTGCCCTCTCAACTTCATTCAAGAAGGTTTCATCTCTTTGCTTCCAATCTATATTCTGACTTCTTATATTGCTCTTTATTTTGTATTTGTCCATTGTCCGAAACAGTCTTTCTTTATCATTACGATACAACCACATATAATCTTTAGGATTTAACTTGCGAATAGGAACTTGAGATGCTTTAGATCTCTTTAAGGATATTACGAATCGTTCCCAACGAATATTTTTTTGCAACGAAATATCCCTTCGATGTTGTTTTTCCAAGTGTATCATTAACAGATTACTCTGCCTCTTTACAGTACCAGGATCGACTCCCAGCATGGAAGCTCTAGCTCTTAAAGACAAGTTTAAGGTATTAAGTTCAGTCAACTTTCCTTTCCAGACATGTCCAAAATGTTTTATTCTCCCGATTGTAAATTGGTCCTTATAAGTGTTGTCTGGTCCACTTCTTGAGTATACAAAGCCACAATCGCAGCTAAATTCACCCACAGGTAATCCACTTTTAGAGCTGCGTGTTACTTTACACTGCTGTATAATTAACTCCCCATAATGTGCAGCTGCCTTATTCAAACACGGCCATGGCCCTTCGCCGAACGGTTTATGTCCCGAGGACAATGTCTTTTTATTGAAGTCGCATTCTAAAAATCTAATGGCCAACAGATGTCGTAACGGATGTGAGATGGTATCGGTTCCACGGAACAACTTATGCAACCATGTCTCACTATAGTTTCTATTTACTTCACATTGCATAAACTTCAAAAATTCGTTTCCATAGAACTGACAAAAACTTTCTATCAGCTGATTAAAACGAATACGACCACCAACCGTAATAAATCCTCTTCTATTAAGATGCTGTAAAAGTATAGTGTGATCATTAATAAAGGAATTTTCTAAACTTAATAAAACAGCGGATTGTTTAGCTACTGATACAAGATGATCCATCCAAGACGGATTAATAGACATCTTTTCATTCTTATCATTAAGAACTTCAGTTAAAGTTATAAACTCAAACTTTTTTGACCGAGTAGAATACTGAACCTTAGTTTTAAATAAAATCTCTCGGTGTTTAGGACACACCACTACTCCTGGAACTTGATGAGACCTATGCCAATAAGCTTCGTGATAATTTGAAACATCATCATGTATACAAAGCTCACAAAATTTCAAGCAATCAGGTTGTTTTACCTTGGATGCTGGAATACCCAATACAGAATGAACCATTCCCCAAGGAGAACCCTCAATCATATATCGTTTGATACGCTCTACCTCTATTTTCTTCAAAAAAGGAATGTAGTAAGGGAATAAAGTATGGTTTTGTATAAAAAAATCGACCGAATATAGATTATTTAGATTCTTCGATAAAATACCAAGATGACTAGGTAAATCAACCGTTGCACATACAACAGAATTTCCAAATAAATCGTATATCGTTTGTTTTTGAGCGTTGTTACCTGTTGTTATATGATACCTGGCAATTGCACTATAGAGCAGCTCATCTGGGTAGAGAGAGGGAAAATAGGCTAACAATATAATCATCCTTTCAGATCTTATACTATTAGCTTTTCCCTAAAACCTCTCGTTATACGATATCAAGTTATAAGTTTAGATATATTCTCTTCTGAAGGGATAACCCCCATATTTTCGAGATTTTCATAAATTTCTTCTATTCCAGTCTTACTGCTTTTAATTGCATTTCTTAAATCATCTCCCTCCAGATTTTTAGATCTGGAACTGCTCGTACTTTTTTTCTTGCTTGGTGTTATTTGAGACACACTAGAAGAGCGATCGTCTTTTATAACGGTATATAGTTTAATCTCTTCCAATACCTCTTTCCTTAATAACACTATATCCTTTTCGGATTCGTTACGAAGTATAACCCGCTCTGCTAATTCTTCTGCTATATCTGCTTCAGCTCCAAATTCAATTGCTGTTTTTATAAGTTTTAAATATTTATCCTTCTCAAGCTCAATTTTACCATTCCTCATCACATTAGAGCGTAGTTCTCCTTGCACACTAACCTTTTCAGTTGCTTTTATTAAGTATTGGTCCAATACATCCCACTTGGGATAAAGGTCATCAACGAGTAATCTTGACGAGGGATCGTTTCTTTTTAAAATTTTCAATAAAGGTTGTACGAGTTGCATGTGTTGGTTTGCAACCCCTTTCAAAAGACTAACCGTAATTTTTTCTTTTTCGCAACCACATGTGATGGCTTCCCATTGGGAAAGCATATATAGTTTGACTGCAATATCAACAATTCCCTGTGATAATTCATACATCACTTTTTTTAAATTGTCATTCAACTTTGTACTATTGACTGTCCATTGATATTTCCATAACTGTTCAATAAAATAGCTCCACTCTTCCCCATTCGTTAAACGATCCATAATTAAATCTCCTTGTCCCGTACTTCTACGAGCTTGGCTGAAGGTTCCTGAAAGTAGTTTCATTGCCTTAAATGTCCCAATAAGTACTACAGGAACTCCGATAGTATTAATTAATTGCGCAAAATAGTTAAGCATTCTCTCTGCTCCTCCACTTTTCATGAAACTCAAATTTTGAATTTCATCAATGACTAAAACTCCAAGCCCATGTAGAGTAGCAATGTGAGCCATAACAGGAATAAGAATGTCTACAGAAGAACCTTTAGAAACAAATTTTGAGAAATAATTTGTACCTAAGTGAGAGTCTACTGCTTGGAAGAAATTAAAACATAATCCCTTTAAGGATCCATCATAGGGGCAGTTTAGCTTAAGCCAAACTAATTGTTTTCTGATAAAAAGTTGCTCTTTATAATACGAATGCTCAATAACCTGTGGATAAAGCAGAAGAGAACTCTCAACCGCTGTCGTTTTTCCTTGCCCACTAACACCTAAAATTGCAAAACCTGACGCAGTCGAACGAATTCCTGCCAAGTTCATCCCTTCATGATTGACCCCACCCGCCAGAATATCCTTAAAACCAATATGATACTGTCTGATTGATTGGGGGGCAAACGGATTTCTTGCTTTGTAACCATGGCGGATAAGTCTAGACAGTCTTTGTTCCACCAATAAATGAACAGGTAAAGGTTCCACATAATCAGATATCTGTTGTATAAGATGCAATCTTATTTGCTTTCCTAACTTACGTTGGGATTCGTCATAATCTGGGTACCTGCCTATATTTATTGCGACATGCTCTTCTTCAAGAATAGGAGGCAGGGCTTCAATGAAAGGATTATTTTTATACCCAGTAATTATTTGTTCCAAGTAATTAGCCCTTTCTTGTCTACCAATAAGTCCTGGGGTATATTGATACATGACATTCAAGTTAATTTTTCTTTCCATCTTTATGTTCCCTTTCTGATTTTAGATAACATCTCTAATTTTGACCGTGGATTGTATTGAACTTTCGGCTCACTTTTCTCACCAGTTCCTAAATTTTCCTCTAAATTCACATCTTTTTTACCACCTAGTTTTCCAAGATCAAAACTCTGAATTTTACGTAATTTTTCCCGTTCCTCCAACCTGTTTAATCGGATATTTGCTTTACGTTTAGTTTTCGGTAGAGAGACATCACGCTGTACTTCAGCACGTTTTATGGCACGCTCTCTTATAAATTCTAATTTTGCACTTAGTGTAACCTCACCTTGAACTTTGGTAGACTTATAGAGATCTTTCTGAGAGCTCTCATAAAATTGCTTAGTCTTCACTTCTTCCAAGCTCAAATTGTAAAACCTTGATGATTTCTCATGCAGGCTACATTTTATGAATTCATGTCCATTTTCAACTTTTACATAGACATGATTCATGCATCGTCTGTCATAAGCAATAACCGTTTTAATTGATTTACCTTTAACGAACCATCCCTGGTTAGCCAGTTCATCACAAACATAGCACATTTTCTTAAAATGGATTCCTTCTCTATCAGCTGTCACTTCCTCCTCAGGTAAAACATTTAATCGCACTATTTCCGAATCAATTTCCTGTAAAAAATGATCGTGAGCAATTCCCCATTTCCATAGCTCTCGCGCGATTGGCATAACATTATCTTTAGAAAGAGCTTTATCTAAAGGGTAGTGTTCCATATAATGATAATTATTTCGGTATAAAATTGTTTCAATTACCATTTGGGTGAAATCTTTCAAAGTCAGTGTAGCATCAAGCACATAATCTGGGCCGCCACGCTTCTGGTATTCTTTTTTTATAGCTCCAGGCATCCATGGCTGTAATGTCATATTAAGCGTATGAAATTGCTGCTCAATGATACCTTTAAGATCAGCTCGATAAGGAGGCGTGTTTTTTATTTTTATACCTAGTGCTTTACCCAGTGAATCTGCACTCTTACTCTCCATCTCTCCCCGGTCAGCATAAAATTGTTGAGGCATATGATGACATGGCCAATCATCCTCACTAATTTCAATATCGTACTGTTCACAAAATTCTACTTTATTAACTGCTGTATTCTCGATGGCCATCATAGCTCCTTGCCATGAAGGTCCTTCGAGGCCAATGTAGATACCCACCACCATATGGCTCCAAACATCCACGACAATGTATACAACTGGTCTCCCAATAATTTGGTTAACATCATCCGAACTAACCAAATAAACATCAGCAACCGTAGCATCAATTTCAAAAATCTGCCCCGGTCCAGTGGCACGCCTTGTTTCTGATCCCAGTAATGGCCTAAAATCTCTGTCAAAGCTAGACTTTCCTTCGCGTGCCATTAGTTTTCTTCTACGTGTATAATGTGTTCGGATATGATACCGAAATTGTGAGATACTTGGAATTTTATGATCGGGTGGTATGATTGGAACTTCAACTTCTCCCACCATCTTTGTACCTATACTAAAACGTTCCTTGAGCATCTGAATATAGGTATACTTTACAGAGTCCCTCCTATTAATTCTTAAATATACTTTTGCTATAAACTCATCGAAAATTTTCCGAGTATCTTCGTCTACAAGGACCCCTGTAAATTGAGGATCAACCAAAGTTGTCATTCTCGGTCTCCCCATCTTCTTTAGTGGATTTTTTCTTTTATTAGGTCCTCCACAGTTTCTAAACCTTGGAAGCAATGCATTAACTTTCTTTCCACCAACCCAAAAATAGCGAAGATATTTATAAATAAATTTCTTTCCTTTATTCGTACGGACACACACATCCTTGATCATTTGGTATCGCTCTTTAGGATTATAAATGTTGGGTTCGAGCTCAACTATTTCTTTTATGCATTCCCATGCGTGATCCCTTATAGTTATCTCTTTGTCATTCAGTTTCTCTTCAGGAATCATAAACTTTGAGTAGGGATCATAAGTTAGTTTCACTAATCTTCCACTATTTAATTGTTCTATTAACTCTGAAAGAACTTTAACTTGTGGAAGAGCACTTACTTCTGTCATAGATATAGTTATAACAGAGTCTTTCTCAGCATTAATCCATAATATTCTTTCACATTCAGGAACTACTTTGTTTCCTGATGCATGTTGTACAATGTTATTTATAAAAATATTCAAAAAAGAATACCTCCCGTTGGAAACCTATTTTCTAGAATAATCATGGATTGTAGAGTAGGCTGTATTAGATGAGTCATATCCACTATCCAATAACGATTTGCTATTAAATATTTTACGATTTGCAT
The DNA here is from genome assembly GCF_002240415.1 of Paenibacillus kribbensis. Classification (NCBI taxonomy): domain Bacteria; kingdom Bacillati; phylum Bacillota; class Bacilli; order Caryophanales; family Paenibacillaceae; genus Paenibacillus; species Paenibacillus kribbensis. Next base: position 705,368 of record NZ_CP020028.1, on the reverse strand, counting down.
GCAGTACCCACTTGGTAAACCAAATAATTCATCTTGTTCTCTTGTAACTTTCGCAAGTGGTTTTTCACTTTGCTGAATAGCATAATAGAGATTTTCTTCGAGACTATTTATATGGTGATTTGACAATTTATCGTTGTTTTTAGCATTATGAAGCCATTCGACATTCCTGACCAAATTGTAGTTTATCTGTCTTTCCGTAATAAGTGCCCACTCTATCTTTTGGTCTTTAAAAAACTCTTTTTCAATCTGTAATTTTTCTACAACTCGTTTTGTCAACTTGTTAGAGGGTTTGATAGAATGTGCAATAAATTTTATACTTTCTTCTTGTTTTACTGTAAGTAACATATCTGTAGTCATAATGATGGGAAGCTTATTCTTGGGGTCAGTTGGATGTTTAATGCCTAACTTTTGTGCAATATAGAGGGTTTTATCTAGGGGTAACAAAGGGAATTGTTCGCGAATATCAATCACTTGCTCTGACCACTCCATTTGGTAATGATGTGCCAATTCAAAGTGTTCAGACAGATAATGGTGAAGTCGGCCACTTTTCCAACCAAGAATTCGAGTAACTATCCCTATTGAAGGTACATCATGTACAGTCAACCAAGGTTTATATTCCGAAAAGTGGCCTTGACGCTGAATAGATGCTATAGAGTTACTTGATCGAATTTTACTCATTATTCACCTTCTTTTTTAGAACTAACTAAATTAAAATAAAGCTCAGTTATCTTTTTCTACTCCTAAGATATATTTTAGTTTTACTTCAAAATACAAATGTAGAATATAACAACTCACAGCTTTATACAATAGCAAAGCAATATTTTTTTGGATAAATTTCACTTCGTAGCCTATTCATAGGCTACTCGTAGGGTATGAATAGGCTATAATATGGACTATAAGTAGGGTAGGTATAATTAGTAAGCAGACGGGTCGGGTTAAAACCTATTTGATATTCTCAATAGAGGTGAACTCATGAATACTTTGGGACAGCGATGTAGAAATTTAAGACTACTCCATAAATGGACACAAGAGGAACTTGCTAATAAAATCGGGGTAACTAAACAGGTTGTTTCTAACTGGGAGCGAAATGTAGCACGGCCTGAAATTAACCATTTAATATCTTTAGCAAAGGTTTTTGATGTTACAACCGATTATTTACTTTGTATTGCTAATCAAATGACGTTCCCTTACTTTTTGGACTCAATTGATACAATTCATTCGGACCTTAATAACGAGAAAATCAAAAAATCCTTTGATCTTTTAGCAATTCTAAATTCTGGTTTTCAAATTGAATTAAATGGACAGGTATTAAAACAAGAAGATTTGAATCTAATCGGTAAAAATATTACCTTTTTAATGGAGCATTTTGTCTCTCCTTTAAAGAAAAGATATAGTAAATAGAAGATTCGAAGATTCTAGTACCCATTAGTTCGCTTAAAGAAGTAGCGCCTCACACTTCTTTTACAATTTAATTAACTTTGTGATAGCTGAAGTTCTACTTTTATGGATAATCCTTCAATATTTCCTTTGCAAGTTTCATTAGTTGAACACTCTGTAGATAGGTCTCTATATTAAGACCTTGTAATGATTCTTTTACCACCAATCTACATTCTTCATAATCTTCAAATTCATTTCTTATGTAAATTGATTTTAGATCAGTTGGGGTATATCTAATGCTGAGGTTCCAACCGCCTTCTTTCAAAGCTCTTTCAAACCATTTCTCACGTATGGCTCTTGAGCAAGTATAAAAAACTTGCTGAAAACAGATACCGTGGGGTGTTACAAAAGCAATATCAAATATGCTAAGTGAATTTAGTGACATTGAATTATTACACTCCTTTCTCTAATCATATTATAGTCACTGTTAATTTTTCTATACATAAAAGTAAAAAATAATCGGAATACGGATAATTTGTGACTTTTATGTACCAAAATTTAAATGAGTGTTTCTAAGACATATTATCAAGGAGCTCTTGGGAAAGATTAGTACCGAACAATCTTCAGTTTTATAAAATCAATAATTTCATCTCTATCTTCTTTAGTAAGTCCCCGAAACAAAGAAATAAGTTCTAATTCCTGAGCTTCAATGGCTAAATTAAAAATAGTGTTCTTTGATATAGGCGTATCTCCAAAGATTAACCACTCTATATGGGAATTGAAGTTTTCTTTAATTGCTATAATTATATCAAGAGAGGGTCTGTATTTATCTTGCTCCAGCTCACTCAACGTTCCTTGAGAAATTCCAATTATATTTGCAAACTTTATTTGATTTAAGTTGTTTGTTTTTCTAATCGTTCGAATTCGTTGGCCTATTGTAGACATAATTGCCTCCCTAAGCTAAAAAGATCCCGATATATCATCGGGATCTTTCTTGATGTTTGTAAATGACTAGTTCCAGACTTTTTTTACTGGTTCCACAGTTTTTTTATTGGTTCCATACATCTTTTACTGGTTCCACACTTTTTTATCACCAGACATTTAAATCAAGAATTACTAATCCTTATTCTACAGTGACACTTTTCGCCAGGTTGCGTGGTTTGTCAACATCATGCCCCAGTGCAAGGGAAGCGTAGTAAGCCAACAGTTGGAGAGCTACAACTGAAATGGCAGCCGACAGAATTGGAAGTGTCTTCGGAATTGCAAATACTTGATCCACGGATTTCAACAGCTCAACAGCATGCTCTTCATACGTGATTGCAAGCACGTCACCGCCACGAGCCTTGACTTCCTTAATATTGCTCACGGTTTTCTCCAACACGGATTCCTGTGTTACCAAAGCGATAACCGGAATACCGTCTTCAATCAATGCCAGTGTACCATGCTTCAATTCACCTGCAGCATAAGCCTCGGAATGAATGTAGGAGATTTCCTTGAGCTTCAAGGAGCCTTCTTGTACTACAGCATAGTCCTGACCACGTCCAATAAAGAACAGGTGCTTGTGGCTCGCAATTTGCTCAGCATAGGTTTTGATTGCATCTGCTTTACCCAGCATTTCTTCCACTTGCTCTGGCAGTGATTCCATAGCAGCCAATACATGAGCAACTTGCTCATCCGTTTGTGTGCCACGTACTTGAGCCAGATACAGACCAAACAGATAGAAAGCAATCAACTGCGAAGAGTATGCTTTGGTGGAGGCTACGGCAATTTCCGGTCCTGCCAGTGTAACCAGCACATCATCTGCATCACGGGCAATGGAGCTGCCAACTACGTTTGTAATCGCCAGTACATGAGCGCCATTTGCTTGTGCTTCACGCAATGCTGCCAACGTATCGGCAGTTTCACCGGATTGACTCACCACGATCACCAATGTGTCTGGTGTTACGATAGGGGAGCGGTAGCGATACTCGGAAGCCACGTCATTTTCCACCGGAATACGAGCCAGACTTTCAATAACTGTACGACCAATCAAACCAGCATTGTAAGCTGTACCACAAGCAACGATTTGAATATTACGGATATTTTTAATTTGTTCTTCTGTCAGCTTCAGTTCAGGAAGAACAACTTTTTTAGTTTCTTTATCGATACGGCCCAACATAGTATCACGGTAAGCCTTAGGCTGCTCATGAATTTCTTTCAACATGAAATGCTCATAGCCGCCTTTTTCCGCTGTTACAGCATCCCATTCGACATGAATCATTTCCCGAGAAATAAATTGGCCTTCGATTGTCATTAATTCGACGGCATCACTGGTCAAAACAGCCATTTCGCCATCGTTCAAAATAAATACATTGCGTGTATATTTCAGAATAGCCGGAATGTCGGAACCGATAAAGTTCTCGCCTTCTCCCACACCGATAACCAGCGGACTCGCTTGACGAACAGCTACCAGCTTGTTAGGTTCATGTTCTGTCAGCACACCCAGTGCAAAAGCACCGCGCATAAAGGTAATTGCTTTTTGTACCGCTTTAACGATATCTCCTTTATATTCACGCGCAATCAGATGGGAAATAATTTCAGTATCCGTTTCGGAAATAAAGGTATGACCTTCGCTGATCAGCTCTTCCTTCAGTTCCAGATAGTTCTCAATAATCCCGTTGTGAACAACAGAGAACTTTTGGCTCTCATCCATATGTGGATGGGAGTTTTCATCTGAAGGCTTACCGTGCGTTGCCCAACGTGTATGCCCGATACCTGCATGGCCCAACAATGGCGCACCATCCAGCTTTGCTTCCAAATTCGCCAGACGACCTTTAGCCTTGGCTATTTGCAGTCCTGAATCTGTAAACACGGCAATACCCGCAGAGTCATAGCCGCGGTATTCCAGCTTTTTCAATCCGTCAATCAATACCTCTTGCGTATTCTGATCACCAATATATCCTACAATGCCACACATATTCGTTATCCTCCCGATCATCATTTCACAGGACGACCCATCACAGGACTAACGTGTGCGGTAGATTGAGGAATAAAGTTCATTCATCTATGAAGTTGTCAATGATAACTATAAAAATTACAGGCATCTCTTCACGAATGCAACGAAATTCCCGAACCGCGCACGCCAATGATGATGGCCGCACATTCATGAAATGAATCTTATAATTTAGGTTATAAAATATAATGGCATCTACCGGTGCGTTGTGTAAACAGTTGCCTGTTCATTTTCCGCTGCCGGTTTGCGGCTTAATGCTTCACCGGAAGGTCCCCGCCGAATGTTTCGAACACCTTCACCTCGTCAGCTTGCTTTGTCGTGAACTGATTTGCGTGCAACATCATCTTGACTGATGCATTGCTTACCTACCAGGTTCCCCCGCACAAAGTCAAGCTCTGGCGCTTGTTTTACGTTACCTCACAACCCTCGCTTTCTCTATCTGAGTCACAGCATTCCTATATTATATTCAGCCCTGTAACATTTGGCAATAACACTTTATTCATATTTACTGATACAGGTTAAGATTCAATGGCAGTTATATAACCGCAAACGCAGTTGCCTGCTTCTATTCAACAGGCAACTGACGTTTACAAAATTTTAAACTAATTCTTTTTTGACCACATCTACGATCTGTCCGACAAATTGCTCCAGTTCACCCTTGTCCGGGCCTTCTGCCATCACACGAATAAGCGATTCTGTCCCCGATGCACGGACCAGTACACGCCCATTATCCCCTAATTGCTGTTCTACCTGCTCAATCGCTTCTGCAATAGCAGGATTCCCCTCGTAATTGCGTTTATCCTGTACACGCACATTAACCAGCACTTGCGGGTACTGCTTCATGAGCGATTTCAGCTCACTCATCTTTTTGCCGGAAGCTTTCAGGGTATCTACCAGCTGAATCCCGGTCAGCATGCCATCTCCTGTCGTATTATGATCCAGGAAAATAACATGGCCAGACTGCTCGCCGCCCAGATTAAAGCCGCCCCGGCGCATTTCCTCCATTACATAACGATCTCCGACCGCAGTCTTTGCAGTCTTGAGTGCCAGCTTTTCCGTAGCCTTATAAAAACCGATATTACTCATTACGGTTGATACAATGGTGCTGTCCTTAAGCTTTCCAGCGCGGTTCATGGCATCCCCGCAAATGCAAAGGATATAGTCGCCGTCTACCTCTTCCCCGTTCTCATCAATTGCGATCAGACGGTCAGCATCGCCATCAAAGGCCAGACCAATATCCGCTTTCAAACGGAGTACTTCCTCCTTCAGCTTTTCCGGATGAGTCGAGCCGCAATGATCATTGATATTCAGCCCATTGGGCTCCGCACCAATCGTGTGTACTTCCGCTCCCAATTCCGTAAAAAGCTTCGGCGCCAGCTCATAAGCTGCTCCGTTTGCACAATCCAGTACAATTTTGAGTCCTTCAAAGGAATGACTAATTGTTGTTTTCAAATATTCAAGGTAATCGTAGCGGGAATGCTCATCTACAACAACCATCCCCAATCCTCCACCAATCGGACGAGGCAGCTGGTCTTCTTTTGCATCCATCAATTCTTCGATTTTCAATTCTGTTTCATCTGTCAATTTGAACCCGTCGCCGCCAAAAAACTTAATTCCGTTGTCTTCCACCGGATTATGGGAGGCCGATATCATCACACCCGCGTCAGCTTTCAGTTGCCGTGTAAGATAAGCCACCCCCGGCGTCGAAACGATCCCCAGACGAACCACGTTAGCCCCAATAGACAGCAAACCGGCTACAAGCGCCGATTCCAACATCAGACCAGACACTCGTGTATCCATACCAATAACAACGGTTGGTTTCTCCACATTACCTGCTAAAACGTATCCGCCGCAGCGGCCAATGCTATATGCCAGCTCTGCTGTAAGCTCCTGATTAGCAACGCCTCGTACACCATCTGTACCAAAATATTTCCCCATGTTAAAATGACTCCCTTTTCTTGTCTAATAAATCTCGATTAATTACTACAGATAAAACATGTTATGGCTGACTGCTGTCCGGGGTTCCATTAGCAGAAGAATCTGCGCCGTTATGAGGACTTGTCTTATCCTCCGCAGCTGCATTCCCCCCGGAATTAGCATCAGGGTATCCGCTCTGACTGTTTTGCCCCTCCTGTGGCCTCTCCTGACCCTTGTCGCCACTACCGGAAGGATTTGATTCATTCTCACTACTTGGATTCGTTACAGCAGGCGTTGAAGGGCCCACAATGCTTACTGTTGCTTTTAGCTGATCGTTGCTCCCGGCTTGCGTAATATATTTAGGCAAGCCTAGCTGCAATGTAACCTCATGCTGACCAGCCGCAAGGCCACTTACGTCTGCCACCAGACTAATATCATCATTGGTTAAATTGCTTACCATATCCTGCGGTCCCCTCACAGTAACATCCATCGTCTTGCTAGTGGGCGCTATAATGGTCGCAGTAGTTCCATCCCCTGTACCCTGTAAAACGATTGGAATGCCAGTGAGCGTCCGTTCCGTATCTGTGACCTGATTGGAAGGAACAACCGTCACCTCAATTTGTATCGATCCTGGCTCGATTTTATCAGAACCAGCGGGCGCTGCCAAATTAGCTTGGACTGTACGAGTACCTGCTTCCGTAAATTGACTGAGATCCACTGTAGCCGTGACGTAGGAGCTAAGGCTGCTCAATACATTCTGCGATGCATATACGGCCGCTTCCTTCACGTTTGCATTTACCTTGGAAAGTGCCAATCCGTCTGGCAAATCTCCCGAATAGACGATCTTAACAGGCACAGACTTTGCCTGCTGTGTTACCGGAATCTCGACGGACACTGTAGATGGCTCGATAACCGCTCCTGTAAGCTCCTGCCCCTTTTTGTTATAAGCCTTCAGTTTTACACGCTTCTGCTCGAATTTCTCAGTGATGCCATCCGTATCGACGGCCCCTTGCACTGCAGTTACGGTACTCAACTGACTCTTGGGTAAGGTCACCTGCACAGTTTGAGGAGTAATCACAGGCTTGCCAAGCTGCAAACCAGCATCCGGGCTGCCTTTGGGCACAATAGAAACATTAAAAGATTTCGTTTGCTTTTCCTCTATTGTTACTGTAACACGATTTGGAGTCATAGATACCAATTCTACCCCATTCGGTAAATCCGGTTCGAGTGCCAATGTTCGAGTACCTGCGCCCAGACCGCTTAAATTTAATTTTGCCTTATAATTATCCGCAAAAAAAGAAGTCAGCACAGAGCGCTGTCCTCTGACCTCCATCCTTACATGGTCAGTATCCATAGTAGACAACACATATTTGGACTCATCCAGACCACTGGCCTGAATGGCCACATTATCAATCACCTTATTATCATAAGAAACGGTCAGCGTAGATGAAGGTGTGCCTGTATCCAGATGAACCATTCCCCACAGCATCACGGCAACGGCCAGCGCCAATATTTTGGAAATCGTATTATTGTTAATCCATTTGTCCATCATGAATTTCCACGGCCTCCCCTCCGATTCCAGAATGAGCCGCGTTTTTCCTTCAAAGATGGTGTTGGCCGCAGCTCCTCATACAGCTTGGAAATTAAGGATTCTTCCTTAATGTCACGCACGACCTGTCCATTAATAGCCAAAGAAATTTGCCCTGTTTCCTCCGATACCACGACAGTTACGGCATCAGTTACCTCGCTCACCCCAATCGCAGCCCGGTGACGAGTTCCCAGTTCCTTGCTGATGAACGGATTTTCCGACAACGGTAAATAACAAGCTGCAGAAGCAATCTGCTTATTTTGAATAATCACCGCACCATCATGCAGAGGCGTGTTTGGGATAAAGATATTAATTAGCAGCTCAGAACTGACCACTGCCTGTGTCTTGATACCTGACTCCGTATATTCGTTCAACCCTGTCTCGCGCTCAAATACAACCAAAGCTCCTATTTTTCTACGAGATAAATAATTCAGCGCCTTAATCATTTCCCCAATTAACTTGTTAATCTCCTCATCATCCGCAGACGAACGCCCAAATAATTTGCCTCGCCCCAACTGTTCCAGAGCACGACGCAACTCAGGCTGAAAAATAATAAAAATAGCCACCACACCAAAAGTGAACATCTGATTCATCAACCACTTGAGCGTGTACAAATCAAACCAAGTGCTAATTGCCCAAATGACGACCAGAAACAGTATGCCTTTCAACAATTGAACTGCACGCGTTCCGCGAACAAGTAAAATAAGCTGATACATAATATAGGTAACGATCAAAATGTCGATAATATCTTTAATGGACTCTTTCCAAGTCAGGTCCGCAAAATAATCCAACATGCGCATGCCCCCGCAATTTTCTGTAGTGAGTGGGTGTAGTATGTACACAGTATGCTCTCTCTATCTAGGTTATAACGATAAGGCTCGCGTTGCAAGCTGCGCGACAAAAGAACCGCTAAAATCAGTAAAATACAGTACAATTCGCCAGCTTCATATACAAAAGAACGCCTTTTCCAGCGGAAAGAGGCGCTCGATATCGTTTTTGCCATTTCAAACTTCTTTTATGGAGAAGACGGGCCCCCAAACAAATCGGAAACTTTATACCAAATCCAATCCAAGGTTTGATCAATACTTTTGACCTGTCCTGCAATATGAGCTGTGGACGCTTGATAGTAGGAACCGTCAATCACAGTTACATTTCCTTCCACATCGCCGTATACCCGAGCCTTGCCATTTTGTACTGTCAAATCTCCGGCAATGGATTTCCCCTCAGGCACAATCACTGTATCGCCTTGAATAACGACTTGATCCAGATTGTTGCCTTTGACTACCAATTGATTATCCGTGCTTGAAAAGCTGGCCATACTTGAACATACAACAATAAGAAAGAAGGCAGCAGCTGTTACGGCGGGATGCCTTTTCACCCAAGACAGCATAGGAGCCACGGTCTGTCTTTTATGTGGCGGCAAAGCATTCATAATGCGAAATGTCAGCTCATCCGATACACACGGCACTTGATAATGGCGTGTACCATAAAGCATCGCATCCGTCCGCTCAAGCTCTTTAAAACGCATGCGACATTCCGGGCAGTCTAACAAGTGTTGCTCCAACTCATGTTTATCCCGCTCAGACAGGTCGCCATCCAGATAGTCATGCATAAAAGAGATGGCTAGTTTGCAATCCATATGAGCCAATCCTTTCTAGTATTCTTCCGTGTTTCTCAACATAACATGCTCCTTCTTAGAGCTTTACTCTTCTTACATACGTTATAGCGAGTATTATGTTTCATAAAAAACATCTATACAGATACTTCCCAAGTACTTAAGCATATGATTTACAGCTTGTGCTCCAATTTTTTTCGTAGAAAATCCCGGCCTCTATGAACCCTCGTTTTAATTGTAGTCACGGGAATATTAAGCACATCACTAATTTCCTGCAAGGAAAGCTCCTGCAAGTACCGCAACACCATAATCGTCCTGTATTTGTCTGGAAGACTGTCAATGGCATCATGAATCAAGGCCTGTGTCTCGGACAACAACGTACGCCCCTCAGGGGTAAGCTCTTCGCTAGCGAGCATAGCATACCCATCGACACCTTCCTGATCAGTCATTTCAGCATCAAGTGAGTATGTAGGTTTTCTCCTTCGCAGACGATCAATACATAGATTTGTAGCAATCCTGTAAATCCAGGTCGAGAACTTCTGTCCATGGTCATACTTCTCCAAATTGCGATACACACGCAAAAAAGTTTCCTGCACCAGATCCTCCGCCTCATGGCGATTACCAAGCATCCGGTAGGAAAGATGAAAAATTCGATCTTTATATAACTCGACTAGCTCCGCAAAAGCCCGCTGATCACCTTTCTGTACCAGCCTAACCAAGCGGCTTTCCATATTATCCACTCTATACTCCCCCAGACTTGCTGATGGGTTACCTATTGCATATTTATGATTATTCATCGTAGTTTAATTTTATCCGAAAATCAACTATAGTATTGACACCATCTGAACACTCTTCTGTCATATTTTATTCACACAGCACAATCGGGCACTCTATAAGCGCCCGATCATCTGTATTCATACAGCCAAGCTGTATCAGCCTGTGTTCCTTAATCCCGCGGCAATTCCGTTAATGGTCAATAATACCTCACGCAACAGCTCAGCATCATCTCCATTTTGATCACGCAGCTCCCGTAGCTCGCTAAGCAACTGAACCTGCAGATAACTTAACGGATCGACATAAGGATTACGTAACCTGATTGATTCCTGAATCACCGGCACGTCGTCCAAAATCTCGGATTGTCCGGTTATTTTCAAAATCAGCTCGGATGTAAGCTTGAACTCCTCTGAAATCTGTCCGAAAATACGCTCTCTTGCCTCTTCATTATCGGACATTCCCGCATATTCCTCGGCAATCAGCAAATCCGCTTTGGCAATCGCCATTTGCAGCGTATCAATAAGGGACCGGAAGAAAGCCGAGTCCCTAAACATCGTTTGCAGTACCTTGAGATTATCCTCATTGTTCTGATAAAAGCTTTGCAGACCTGTTCCAGCCGCATACCATGCAGGTAACAAGTAGCGACTTTGTGTCCATGCAAAAACCCATGGAATGGCGCGCAAGTCCTCAAAACGCTCGCTGTTCTTACGCTTCGACGGACGTGATCCAATATTCAGCTCGCCCACCTCAGGCAACGGCGTCGATTCTTTGAAGAAAGCGAAGAAATCCGGATCTCGGAAAATCAAATCCTGATACTTCTTCAGGGATACCTCGGAAATACGGGCAATGATCTCCTCCCAGCTTTCCTCAAACACTTCCTTCTGCCCGGAGCGATGATACGCAGCAGCCGTAATCAAGGCTGAGGTCGCCTGCTCAAGACTCCGATAAGCAATGCCTTTGAGCGAGTATCGGGATGAGAGCACTTCACCCTGCTCCGTAATCTTGATCCCGCCTCCAATCGTATGAGGAGGCTGAGCCAGGATGCTGCGGTTAAGCGGCATTCCTCCGCGGCCCAGTGCTCCACCACGACCGTGAAAGAACTTCACTTTTACGCCAAACTCATTAACCACTTCTGTAATGCTGTTCATCGCGACCCGAAGCTCCCAGTTGGCCGTAACCACCCCGCCATCCTTGTTACTGTCCGAGTAGCCCAGCATGATTTCCTGAAGCTGATCCATTGCGGCTACAGATTGTCGATATACAGGCAAGTTCAACAATCTTCTCATAATACTTGGTGCAGCATGCAGATCGTCTATCGTTTCAAACAAAGGAACGGATTGCAGTGTACATATGACAGTACCATCCTTTTCGATGCGGAACAGTCCCACTTCTTTGGCTAGCACCATAACCTCCAGCAAGTCACTGGCTCCCTGAGTCATACTGATGAGGTAGCTTGTAATGGACTGCTTGCCAAATTCCTTCTGAGCCATATATATCGTGCGATATACGTCAAGACATTCCTGCGTGTTATCGCTATATTTTAAATACGGCGAAGTAATTGGACGGGGTTCGTTCAACAGCTTTTCCAGCAGATCTATCTTTTCTTCCTCCGGCAACTTACCGTAATCTGACACGATATTCATTTTGGAAAGAATCTCAGTCATCGCATTTTCATGCTCCTGACTATGCTGTCGTACATCCAGTGTAGCTGTATGGAATCCGAATAGCTCTACCTGGCGAATCATCTTTTGAATATACGTATCTGCCACATAATCCGCAAAATGATGACGCAAACTGTTATCAATAACATTCAGGTCTGCAATAAGCTCTTCAGCAGTGCTATAACGTTCCCTGGTGTCCTGTTTATTTTCATCCAAAATGTTATTCACCTTGGCAATCATATATGCGAGTTTAATCCGATAAGGCTCTTTTTCGTTATGCCATACTTCCATCTTTTTGAGCGTAATATGTGAACGATCTTCTTCAATAGAAGCCAGCAGATCATCTGAAACGCGCACAATGCTAGTGCTAAAGCTCAAGTATCCCATAAGTTCTTTCAGTGTGTGCTGATATTCTCTCAGAGCCAGCTTGCGTTGCATACGTAACGTTTCCCAAGTTACATGAGATGTCACAGACGGATTGCCGTCTCGGTCCCCACCAATCCAGGAGCCAAATCTCAGGTAGGTTGGAATGTGCCATTTTTGCTCGGGATAATATTTGCTTAAACATCGTTCCAATTCTTGGTATACATCCGGCAATACATGAAACAAAGTCTCATGAAAATAATACATCCCATTTCTTACTTCATCTAATACAGTTGGCTTGCGGTCACGCAGCTCATCTGTCTGCCACAGTGTAATTACTTCATTCAGCAGATTCTCCCGCACCTGTTCCCGCTCGCGCAAGGTAAGCATCGGATTGTCCAGCAGCATGACATCCTCAGAAATCCGCTTATGAATATCCAGAATTACCCGTCGTGTTGCCTCTGTAGGATGTGCGGTCATAACCAGTTCCAGAGAGAGCTCTTTCAGCATATTACTGACGTCCTCGGCAGAGAATCCCCCTTGCTTAAGCTCCTGAACGGAACTTTCAATAGAGCCGCGTTGAACATCTTCACCAGCGGAATGCTCATAATCCCGCTTACGACGAATACGATGATTTTGCTCAGCGATATTCACCAACTGAAAATAAATCGCAAACGCGCGAATAACCTGGTGACGAATATCCGTATCCAGTCCGCTGACCATTTGTTTGAAATTCTCGTACAACTCCGGCTGATACCCGGCACGTAACGATTTACTTGTCTCACGTATTTTTTCCACGATATCCAAAAGTTCGTTGCCACCCTGATGAACCAAAACCTCACCAAGAATATTTCCTAGAAAACGAACGTCCCGCCGCAGCAGATTATTGGATTGGTTTTTGTTTGCGGTTAACGTAAGCTCGGTCATGCTTTTCCCCCCATCTGATCTGTTCCACACCATATACAGTCTTGTTGCAAAGGTACGTATACACACGAAATTTGACACTTTCTTAACATCATACAATAAAAACGTATGAAAAGCTGCAAAATTTACAGTAAAAAATCATGTATTTTAAATACTTTTTTTGAGAATATATTGGTTTTTTATGCATTAAAATGAAATTAGATGAACTTAGTTAAGAGTATCCAAAGAATTTCATGAAAATTTATACACAATTCTTATAGGCAGTGTGATTTCCAAAACAAAAATTCATGCATCATTATGTGTACATGTTTATGATTTGTTGACAATATGAAGCTAATCAAGCTTCTATCCACAAAGATATACACAAAACTTGTCACCGATCAATAATATAGATGTGTTTTTCATCCAATAATCTGCTATTACCCACATAAAAAGAAGATAATGTGTACAACTGGACAGTAACTTTTGAGTTATCACCATAAATTCATACCGTTAGCAGTCATAGGATTCCTATTTATAAGGGATTTGATCAGGAAATTAGTCTTACTACAGGAGAAAGATATATATTGGAGGACAAACTCGGGTTCTAGGCGTTACATTAACATGAGCCTATTTACAATATGCACAAGTCATCCCCAACTGTGCATGAAAGAGATACATTGGCAAAGAACTCTAAACAACAAAGTGGGTATAATGTGGACAAAATAAAAAGAAGCCTTTCGGCTTCTAGGTAATCATTAAGCGGGTGATGGGAATCGAACCCACGCTATCAGCTTGGAAGGCTGAAGTTCTACCATTGAACTACACCCGCAAAACAGTATCGGGATGACACGATTTGAACATGCGACCCCCTGGTCCCAAACCAGGTGCTCTACCAAGCTGAGCTACATCCCGATATTATAGATTTTGTAAAGATGGCGCGCCCTGAGAGATTCGAACTCCCGGCCTTTTGATTCGTAGTCAAACGCTCTATCCAGCTGAGCTAAGGGCGCAAATATGGAGCGGACGACGGGAATCGAACCCGCGACCCTCGCCTTGGCAAGGCGATGCTCTACCGCTGAGCCACGTCCGCAAAAACAATATGCGCGTGAAGGGACTCGAACCCCCACGTCAAAGACGCTAGATCCTAAGTCTAGTGCGTCTGCCAATTCCGCCACACGCGCATATAATGTAATGGTGAGCCATGAAGGACTCGAACCTTCGACACCCTGATTAAAAGTCAGGTGCTCTACCAACTGAGCTAATGGCTCTCAATGGCTGGGGATATAGGATTTGAACCTATGCATGACGGAGTCAAAGTCCGTTGCCTTACCGCTTGGCTAATCCCCAATATGCATATGATTCACAATTCCCCAACTTTTCATCCTTTTATTCGGATAAAAATGGTGGAGGCTGAGGGGATCGAACCCCCGACCCTCTGCTTGTAAGGCAGATGCTCTCCCAGCTGAGCTAAGCCTCCGTACTACTTATGACCCGTAGGGGATTCGAACCCCTGTTACCTCCGTGAAAGGGAGGTGTCTTAACCCCTTGACCAACGGGCCATCCTACAACAAGCTCTCAACCGGGATCGAACCGGTGACCTCATCCTTACCATGGATGCACTCTACCTACTGAGCTATGAGAGCAAATGGCTCCCCGAACAGGACTCGAACCTGTGACAACTCGATTAACAGTCGAGTGCTCTACCAACTGAGCTATCAGGGAATAATAATTATAAAGCTTGCTTGGCGGCGTCCTACTCTCCCAGGACCCTGCGGTCCAAGTACCATCGGCGCTGGAGGGCTTAACGGTCGTGTTCGGGATGGGTACGTGTGGAACCCCTCCGCTATCGCCACCAAACATGAATTTGCCTCGCAAATTCTTCCGTATTGAAACTCCGTTCATCACAGCCGTGTGAATGAATTTTAATGCGTTTTTCGTATGCACTTGTACATACTTTCAAGGTGTTACACCCTGAAAACTGGATCCGAAACTCCATTGCGTTTATCTTTAGGATAAGCCCTCGACCGATTAGTATTGGTCAGCTCCATGCATTACTGCACTTCCACCCCCAACCTATCTACCTCGTCGTCTTCAAGGGGTCTTACGTATTGGGAAATCTCATCTTGAGGGGGGCTTCACGCTTAGATGCTTTCAGCGCTTATCCCTTCCGTACATAGCTACCCAGCTGTGCTTCTGGCGAAACAACTGGTACACCAGCGGTACGTCCATCCCGGTCCTCTCGTACTAAGGACAGCTCCTCTCAAATTTCCTACGCCCACGACAGATAGGGACCGAACTGTCTCACGACGTTCTGAACCCAGCTCGCGTACCGCTTTAATGGGCGAACAGCCCAACCCTTGGGACCTACTTCAGCCCCAGGATGCGATGAGCCGACATCGAGGTGCCAAACCTCCCCGTCGATGTGGACTCTTGGGGGAGATAAGCCTGTTATCCCCAGGGTAGCTTTTATCCGTTGAGCGATGGCCCTTCCATGCGGTACCACCGGATCACTAAGCCCGACTTTCGTCCCTGCTCGACTTGTAGGTCTCGCAGTCAAGCTCCCTTCTGCCTTTGCACTCTTCGAATGATTTCCAACCATTCTGAGGGAACCTTGGGGCGCCTCCGTTACTCTTTAGGAGGCGACCGCCCCAGTCAAACTGCCCACCTGACACTGTCCTCGTACCGGCTTACGGTACCAAGTTAGAACCTAGATACGATCAGGGTGGTATCCCAAGGATGCCTCCCCTCAAGCTGGCGCTCAAGGCTCGACGGCTCCCACCTATCCTGTACAGATCGTACCCAAATTCAATATCAAGCTGCAGTAAAGCTCCATGGGGTCTTTCCGTCTTGTCGCGGGTAACCTGCATCTTCACAGGTATTAAAATTTCACCGGATCTCTCGTTGAGACAGCGCCCAAGTCGTTACGCCATTCGTGCGGGTCAGAATTTACCTGACAAGGAATTTCGCTACCTTAGGACCGTTATAGTTACGGCCGCCGTTTACTGGGGCTTCGGTTCATAGCTTCGCCCGAAGGCTTACCACTCCCCTTAACCTTCCAGCACCGGGCAGGCGTCAGCCCGTATACTTCGCCTTGCGGCTTCGCACAGACCTGTGTTTTTGCTAAACAGTCGCTTGGGCCTTTTCACTGCGGCCCCCTCGGGCTATTCACCCTACCGAGGCACCCCTTCTCCCGAAGTTACGGGGTCATTTTGCCGAGTTCCTTAACGAGAGTTCTTCCGCGCGCCTTAGAATTCTCTTCTCGCCTACCTGTGTCGGTTTGCGGTACGGGCACCTTCTCCTGGCTAGAGGCTTTTCTTGGCAGTCTGAGATCATGACCTTCGCTACTGCAATTTTCGCTCCCCATCACAGCCCAGCCTTATGATGTGCGGATTTGCCTACACACCAGCCTCACTGCTTGGACGGACATCCATCAGTCCGCGTCACTACCCTACTGCGTCACCCCATCGCTCATAGCGGATTACGGTGGTACAGGAATTTCCACCTGTTGTCCTTCGACTACGCCTATCGGCCTCGCCTTAGGTCCCGACTTACCCTGAGCGGACGAACCTTCCTCAGGAACCCTTAGGCTTTCGGCGGATCTGATTCTCACAGATCTTTTCGTTACTCATACCGGCATTCTCACTTGAATGCAGTCCAGCGCTCCTTTCGGTACACCTTCAACCCGCATTCAACGCTCCCCTACCCCTGATGCAAAGCATCAAGCCATAGCTTCGGTGGTGTGTTTAGCCCCGTTACATTTTCGGCGCAGAGTCACTCGACCAGTGAGCTATTACGCACTCTTTCAATGGTGGCTGCTTCTAAGCCAACATCCTGGTTGTCTGTGCAACTCCACATCCTTTCCCACTTAACACACACTTGGGGACCTTAGCTGATGGTCTGGGCTGTTTCCCTTTTGACAATGGATCTTAGCACTCACTGTCTGACTCCCGGAAGTAAGTCTATGGCATTCGGAGTTTGACTGAGCTTGGTAACCCTTGCGGGCCCCGCACCCAATCAGTGCTCTACCTCCACGACTCTATTTTCCGAGGCTAGCCCTAAAGCTATTTCGGGGAGAACCAGCTATCTCCGGGTTCGATTGGAATTTCTCCGCTACCCCCACCTCATCCCCGCATTTTTCAACATGCGTGGGTTCGGGCCTCCAGTGCGTGTTACCGCACCTTCACCCTGGACAGGGGTAGATCACCCGGTTTCGGGTCTACGTCCACGTACTCATTCGCCCTATTCAGACTCGCTTTCGCTGCGGCTTCAGCTCTTCACCTTAACCTTGCACGGGAACGTAACTCGCCGGTTCATTCTACAAAAGGCACGCCATCACCCCTAAATTGGGCTTTGACTTCTTGTAAGCACACGGTTTCAGGATCTATTTCACTCCCCTTCCGGGGTGCTTTTCACCTTTCCCTCACGGTACTGCTTCACTATCGGTCGCCAGGGAGTATTTAGCCTTGGCAGATGGTCCTGCCGGATTCATACGGGGTTTCACGTGCCCCGCACTACTCGGGATCCGTCTCGGAGGGAACAGGTTTTGAACTACAGGGCTTTTACCTTCTCTGGCGGGCCTTTCCAGACCTCTTCATCTAACCGGTTCCTTTGTAACTCCATGTGAGACGTCCCACAACCCCAGGGAGCAAGCTCCCTGGTTTGGGCTAATCCGCGT
>NZ_CP020028.1:620000-685000 GCF_002240415.1 Paenibacillus kribbensis | reverse complement strand
ATGTTGAATCTGACGAGATAAAATATCTCATTGTTGATTTTGCGAACAAAATCATTACTCACTCGTTGTTCAGTTTTCAAAGATCAAACTTACATTATATATTTGTTTTGTTCTTGCTTTGTTTCATCACCGCGTCTCAGCGGCGACCTTTATAATATATCATCTCTTTTTGAGATTTGCAAAAGTTTTTTTTGAAATCTTTTTTTTCGAGCAAATCCTTCAAAAAGGAACGAAAATTAATTTACCATGAATATAGAATAGAGTCAATACTTTTTTGCTCATAATATTTATCTTTTATTGTTTGCTTTGAGGAACACGCCCTCTGCGGGCATATTTGGATAGTTCCTTAGCGGGTGCAAAGCGGGCATACATGCGAAAGACTGTTTTATACCGAAGTGCTATTGCATAACGAATATCCTGGTCTAATCGGGTATCACTCATGTCAAGCAGCATTTCATCGAGTTCCTTACGAAGAACGTAGTCCAGTTCCTTGCATTCCTTTTCGTTAAACAGCATTCCCAGCATATGACCATACTCCCTTATCAGCTTATTATTAGATAGTACTTATATTTGTTCAACTAATTTCAGCGCTTTTTCCTTTAAGCTCTCCCCTTTGTTATGTTCAATTTTCAGTAAATATATAAATAAATGTCCATAATATTTTAATGCGACAATAAGCGATAAGTTACGCCACTCTCAATCGCGGCTGCGATAAGCAGCAAAATGACGGACCATATGGACACTGTGAGCGTCTGTTTCATAAAGATCTCCCACGTTTGACCGTTCCCTTTGCGTTTCAGCCCCATGCTTGAGCCTATCGTAGACATTACTTTAATCCCAAACTTCAATCCAAAGGCGCAAGCGATAATCAGAACAGGCAATTCAATCACCCCATGAGGAAGTAATCCTTTTACAACAACCTCATACATACTTCTTCCCATATCTGTCTGCAGATGCACTACAAATCCTAGAACCATTCCATTCACAATTAAAAATATAAACGGCACGATTCCAAATAAAGCCCCTACAAATATAACTAGCACACACTTGATGGCATTATTGAAAAAGATAAACACAAAAAAGCTCCATTGAGGATGATCAGACTGCTGCAAACGTTGAGCTACTCCACCCAGGCCTTCTATTTGTTGAGCTAGCATGGATTGGATAGCGCCTGTACTTAACCAGCCCACCACAATACTTATGCAAAAAAGAAGTGTAGAAACTAAAACTAGCCATCTTGTCGTGTATAGATCATGAAGAAACGCTTTTAATCCCATTCGATGTTTCCCTCCTGTAGTACATTGGCATAATTGACAACCCCCGGCATAGCTTTAAGTAAACAAGCACTTCTAGGATGAAAGGGGCATTATTATACTATGAATTCTTTTTTCTATGTTTTGAACGGTAAAAAAATCAAACGGTTCTTTATCGTCATAGCTGCGGCC
Organism: Paenibacillus kribbensis; assembly: GCF_002240415.1. Lineage (NCBI taxonomy): Bacteria > Bacillati > Bacillota > Bacilli > Caryophanales > Paenibacillaceae > Paenibacillus > Paenibacillus kribbensis. The sequence continues at coordinate 683,555 of NZ_CP020028.1, read as the reverse complement.
TTCTTTGCTATTGGGGTCATTTATGTAGAAACTGATAATGTTACCGTTTTCTCCGAGGAAGCACCGGCCGCTGTTTATAGTGTACCTACTGAAAAGAAGCTGATTGCCCTCACCTTTGACATTAGCTGGGGCGATAAGCGCACTGCTCCTATTTTAAAGATACTTGAGGATAAAAAAGTGACCAAGGCTACTTTTTTTCTTTCTTCCCCGTGGAGCAAAACACATCCAGAGCTTGTGAATCAGATTAAAGACAATGGGTTTGAGATTGGAAGTCATGGACATAAACACGAAAATTATAGCAGCTTAAGCGACGAGGACATTCGCAAACAAATTTCAACAGCCCACACCACACTAACTGAGCTGACCGGACAAGCGCCGAAATTAATTCGTATGCCTAATGGGGACTTTGACAAAAGAGTCCTTCAGGTGGCAAGCACTTTAGGCTATAAAACCATTCAATGGGATACTGACTCCTTGGATTGGAAAAATCCCGGTACTCAGGTCATTATTGATCGTGTTGTAAATAAAGCGCATCCTGGTGACATCGTTCTTCTCCACGCCAGTGATTCCTGTAAACAAACTCATGAAGCACTGCCGGTTATTATCGACAAATTGCGTGCACAAGGATATGAATTCGTAACGGTATCTGAACTTCTACAACAGGGTACAGTAAAAGGCAAAGAAGTTCGTGATCAGGCCATGGGTCTTTAAGGAGTTATTTTACATCGTTCTCAGCAAAAAACCAAAAGCCGATCGACATATTTCTCCTCACTCATTCGCATACTATCCACATTCATGATGAAGGAGGAATACGGCCATGAATTGGACTCGTTTGCGATTTGTCAGCATGATATGCGTACTGGGCGTTGCACTAAGCGGCTGTGGCTCGGATCAGAGTTCTGCATCTCCCCAGAACAGTTATAAAGAGACGAAAACGATGGTAGTCGATATCTTAAAAAGTGATGATGGAAAAAAAGCCATAGAAGAGGCTTTGACTGGGCAAAGCAGTTCCTCCAAGGATGGGCAATCTGGACAAAGTGGTGAAGGAAGCGGGGGTGAAGGAAGTTCTGGCGGGAGTTCTGGTGGAGGTTCGGGTGGCAGCATGGGAATGAAGATGCTTATGCCTACACAATCAGCTGAGCAGATGAAAATCGCAGTCAAGGATACTTTGATTTCACCCGAGTATAAAAAAGAAATCGAAAAAATCATGACTGATCCGCGTTTCGCCGGAGAATTTGCTAAAGCTATCAATAGCCAAAACAAACAGCTTCATATGCAGCTTATAAAGGACCCATCTTATCAAAAATCTATTGAATCCATGCTCAAGTCGCCAGAACTGACCAAGATGTACATGGACCTGACTAAAACCCCTGAATATCGCAAACAAGCGATGACCGTCATGCATGATGCTATGCAAAGCCCGATTTTCCGGCTTGAGGTGATGAATTTACTTAAAACCGTCGTACAAGAGGAACTCCAGCCTAAGGTTGAGAAAAAAAATCCTGGTGGCACAAGCGGTCAAAAGCAAGGCGGTGGCGGTTCCGAAGGTGGTGGCGGTGGTCAAGGCGAACAAGGAGGAGGCCAATAATAAAAAGGCTGGTTGCGCAACCAGCCTTTTTTTCTTATTCAGATTCGGCGTGCAACGCCGTAATTTGAGCGGCGATATCGTTATAAATAGCACCCGTTGCCGATTCAGATTTATATACAGAAGGCGAAAAATCAGCTTCTGAAGGATGATTATCTGGAATTCCCAATGGGATCTGAGCCAGCAGCTTGGTATGGAGAGTATCAGCCAGCATAGCCCCTCCTCCACGGCCGAAAACATAATCCTTTTCACCGGTAGAGGAAACATAATAGGACATATTCTCCACAACGCCAATGACTTTATGATCCGTTTGGAGCGCCATGGCCCCCGCTCGTGCTGCCACAAAAGCAGCCGTCGCATGAGGGGTAGTGACAATGATTTCTTCACTCTGTGGAATCATTTGATGTACGTCAAGCGCTACATCTCCGGTACCCGGCGGTAAATCAAGAATCATATAGTCCAGCTTGCCCCATTGGACATCGCTAAAGAACTGTCTGAGCATTCTTCCCAGCATGGGACCTCTCCAGATGACGGGATTGTTCTCCCTGACAAAGAAGCCCATAGACATGAGCTTAACACCAAATCTCTCTACTGGCTGAATAATCCCTTCTTCTACAGAAGGAACGTCCTCTACCCCAATCATATCCGGTACACTAAACCCGTAAATATCGGCATCGATCAAACCGACACGTTGGCCTTGTCTAGCCAAAGCAGCCGCCAAATTTACAGCTACCGTTGATTTCCCTACACCACCTTTTCCGCTCGCAATGGCAATAAACCGAACTCCAGATGATGGATCAAGCAGCTCATGTTGTTCCATACCAGCAGCATGTCCCTTGGTCAAGACCGGGTCAGCCGCTGCCTCGGAATCATCTTCTGTTTGAATAGCGGATCTTTCATGCTCAGAGGCTTCCCGAATACGAATATGAACGTGCCTCAGCCCCGCCTCTTCCAACGTCAGACGGATTTCCCGCTCCAAATCTGCCTGCGCCCCTTCCTCCGTATTCAAACTAACCACGGTCAAGGATACGCGTTCTTCTTTTACAACAACATCCCGAATAAAATGAAGATCAACCAGACGACGGCCCGTGTGAGGCTCTCGTACCTGTTGAAGTAGCTCTATAACCTGCTCTCTAGATTGCATGAATAATCAGCACCTCTGCTTCAGTGAATTTACGTAGTTGTAAACAATTACAGTATACCACTATCTGGCTTTAGGTGCTGACGATGTTACCTTCTCCCCGGCGCTATAACGCAAAATTCCTTTATAGACGGATGCTGCCACCTGTCTCTGATAGGTTACGTCACTCAGTCGCCGGGCTTCCTCAGGATGGGATAAAAATCCGACCTCTACGAGGGCTGTTGGCATTTTGAGAGCCTTTAACAAATATACTGTGTTCACGGTCTTGGCCACTCTGTCCGTATTTTCCAGATTGCGCTTGATCTCCTCCTGGATAAGGGAAGCCAAATTTTCATTATCCTCATGGTTGGGAACATAAAAGGTTTGAGCTCCACTCCAACGACTGGATGGGATGCTGTTCATGTGAATGCTCAAAAAAAGGTCTGCTTTATGCTCCTCAATCATGCGCACACGTTGTTTTAGATCCTCTGTTTTTCTTCTGGCATAGCCTTTGGTTTCTGGCAGCGCCAGATCACGGTCATCCTCACGTGTCATGACGACAACAGCTCCTGCTTGTTGTAAGTAATCCCGCAAATAAAAAGCAATCGCCAAATTAATATCCTTTTCAATGACACCCTCTTTGCTAACTGCCCCTCCATCAGGCCCTCCATGTCCTGCATCTATAGCAATGACTTTACCCGCGAGCGGAAGACTCCAATGGGTCCAGACTCTCGAAGCAGGTATCTCATACAAAGTCAGCACAATAAACAGAACGGCAAGACAACAGCCCAATAGCATTTTTTGCATCGTCCGATAGCGAATCCACAGTGTAAGCTGGTGTTTACGATTATTTTTTTGCATAACAAAACGCCTCCGTCCTATACAGATACTAATGATCTATATGGGACGAGGCGTGTAAATAGTACAACTCAGGAGTGAACAAATTCTTTCATACCCTCTATCAGCACTTGGGCGACTTCTGGTCGTGTAAACTCAGGCGGCGGGCATACCCCGGAGCGTAACAATCCCCGTACTTTGGTGCCCGAGAGCGTCAAATGGTGCTCCTTGGGATGAGGGCAGGTTTTGCTTGAGGCCATATTCCCACAACGAGTGCAATAAAAGCTGTGTTCAAAGAATAATGGGGTAATTCCCAGCTCCTCAGGAGTAAAATTCCTAAAAATTTCCTGCGCTTCATAAGTTCCATAATAGTCTCCTACACCGGCGTGATCTCTTCCAACAATAAAATGGGTGCAGCCATAGTTTTTCCGCACCATAGCGTGAAAAATGGCCTCTCTCGGGCCAGCATATCGCATGGCAGCAGGAAACACACCCAGAAAAGTCCGTTCCGCCGGATAATAATGGTCCAGCAGCACCAGGTAGCTCTTCATGCGCACATCTGCTGGAACATCATCTGACTTGGTTTCACCCACGAGCGGATTGAGAAATAGTCCATCAACAATTTCCATCGCACTTTTCTGGATATACTCATGCGCACGGTGTACCGGATTACGCGTCTGGAAGCCGACTACTGTTTTCCAGCCCTTTTCAGCAAAATGATCGCGTGTCTGTGCTGGTGTGTAATAAAAATCGCTAAATTGCGCAGGCTCAGGCCGATTCAGTACTTGCACAGAGCCTCCCACATAAGTGGCTGGTCGATCCAGCAGTTTTTTTACGCCAGGATGAGCCGAATCATTCGTTTTGAATACACGTCTGGCTTCCTCGGCTTGATCAACCTGATAAATACTTTCAATATCAAGCACTGCATAGATGATTCCGTCTGTTTCACCTACCAAAGCGACTTTCTGACCCACGTTGAGTTCACTGGCTATGCTCTCCGTAACTGCAAGTGTAATGGGAATACTCCAGACTGTACCGTCGGCAAGACGCATATCCTTAACGACCGACCGATAATCAGACTCGTTCATAAATCCGGTCAATGGGGAGAACGCCCCCACCCCAATCAAATCCAGGTCAGAAATAGTCCACGAGTTTACTCGAATAGGAAACAATTCACGTGCAGTCTGCAAAAGGGCTTTTTGCTCCGGTCCTGTGATGATTCTATCAACTAGTGTTCCGCCATGCGGAAGAATTGCAGTCATAACGAACTCCCTTTCCATTCATAAATATGATTCACAGCTAATGAGCACATTTTTATTGATGAAGCCCGCATTCAGTCTTCTCATTGCCTGACCAACGCCCCGCACGAGGATCTTCACCCGGTAGGACCTGACGTGTGCATTGCTCGCATCCAATACTTGGATAATTCCGGTCATGCAGTGGATTATACAACACTTTATGAGTATGGATATAATTCCACACATCTTCTGATGTCCAACTCGCCAGCGGATTGAATTTAACAAGTCCAAATTTCTGGTCATACTCTACCTTTTTGGCATTCGCACGGGTTGGAGCCTGGTCGCGGCGAATACCGGTAATCCATGCATCGTATTGAGATAAAATGCGTGTCAGCGGCTCAACTTTTCGTATGCCACAGCATGTGTTGGGATCTGATTTCCACAGTTCCTCCCCATGCTCAGCCGCTTGCTCTTCGGGAGTAATCAAGGGAGATACCCGGACAAAATCCAAGTTATATTTAGCCTTGATCTGATCTCGTGTATCGTACGTTTCTTGAAAATGAAAGTCCGTGTCCAAGTAAAAGATGTCAGTGGAGGGGCTAATTTTTTGCAGCATATCTACAAGTACTACATCTTCCGCTCCAAAGCTGCAAGCAAAGGTGAGATTAGGGAATGTTTGAATAGCATACTGGATAATTTCCTCCGGCGTCGCCTCTTCCAGCTCAATCGCCTTGACCTTGATCAAAGCTTCTTTCTCCAATAAGTTCATTATTAATGCGCCTCCATCTGAAGATTCATAAATAAGTGCCATGTACCCAAAGCCGACTAAACTAATAAGAATAAATAAAGTATAAAACTTTCACATTCATTGTCAATCCACAGTAATGTGCTTTGATATAACCATTCTTCAGCCTGAATTCAGCAGAAACATTGTTCTATCAGCATTCTGTAACCCTATTCCTTGCATTCGACTAGGCTCTTTAACTTTATATAAAATATTCTTATACAATTTATTTTGGAATGTTCTAGTTAGTTGGAAACTAAAAGCAGCTAGCCAAAGCCCCTTAAAAAGAAAGAACGTGTTGTTTAATTGTCTGCTGATTTCGCTGTGCTCAGACGCTCCAGTTTCCCACAAGCCGATCCATGACCAAAATTAGACTAATGGGCTTCACTCACAAATCCGCCGTGCCTGAGACCCATGTTTTGATGGCTAGAAGCTGTTTCTCCGTCATAGTAAACACAAGGCAGTCTGGGTTTCCCCAGTTATCATGGTCAAATCGATGAGTAGTAATTCTTTACGGATAGAATGCTGAGCGACAGACAAACCACTACAAGTAGCATAAGGCATTTATAAGCAATAAAATTGAAATGGCTGGGCAACGCTATTAAACAAAGGAAAGAATGGAAAATGGAAATCAACGGGAATGAGGAAAATACATGGGGGCAAACAGCCTCAATGAACAAACGGCTGCTAAATTTCACAATACATTGAGCTTTAATTTAAGATCAAATGTGGTCAAAAATGATACGGTCACAGGTATTTTTTAGCATAAAAAAGACCCCCAACCAATTGGTTGAGAGCCTTTGAACGTTGAGAATTAACGTTTCGAGAATTGTGGTGCACGACGAGCAGCTTTGAGACCGTATTTTTTACGTTCTTTCATACGTGGGTCACGAGTCAAGAAGCCTGCTTTTTTCAAAGCTGGGCGGAATTCCGGATCTGCTTTCAGCAGAGCACGTGAAATACCGTGGCGAATTGCGCCTGCTTGACCAGAGATACCACCGCCATGAGCGATAACGAGTACGTCATAGCTACCAATTGTTTCTGTCAGGTTCAATGGTTGTTTAACGATCAGTTTGAGTGTTTCCAAACCGAAATATTCATTAATATCACGTTTGTTGATGACAATGCGTCCTTCACCCGGTACGAGACGAACACGAGCTACCGAATGTTTACGACGACCTGTCCCATAGTATTGTACTTGTGCCATGAAACTGTCCTCCTTTTAATTATCCGCGAAGTTCGTAAACTTCAGGTTTTTGTGCTGCATGTGGATGCTCAGTGCCTCTGTAAGCTTTCAATCTCAGCTTCATTTTTTCGCCTTGACGAGTTTTAGGAAGCATACCGTGAACAGCCAATTCCAACATACGTTCAGGTTTGTTTTTAACCATGTCTTGTGCAACTGTTACTTTCAAACCACCTGGGTGCATGGAGTGACGGTAGTATTTCTTGTTCTCCATTTTTTTACCAGTCAATACGATCTTCTCTGCATTGATTACAACAACGAAATCACCTGTGTCCACATGTGGTGTAAATTGTGGCTTGTGTTTACCGCGAATCAACGCAGCCGCTTCGCTTGCCAGACGACCGAGCGTTTTACCTTCGGCATCAATGATGTGCCAGTTACGCTCAACTTCATTTGGCTTAGCCATATACGTAGTACGCATGAAAAGTTTCCTCCTTAAGTTCATTAACAGAAATCGTCATTTATCTTCGTTCGTTAACTTGCTACATTATTGATGGATTAGATGTTGCTTTAATGTGATCATCTTAATTGGGGCTGTGGGAAAGCCATTAAGAAAACACAACTTTTATATTACAGGATAAGCAGCAAATTCGCAAGGGAAAAATCAATGTTTTTTGATGTTTTCTTCATACTCCACACTCCAGAGAGTTAAAGCATGTCCTACTGCTGTAGGTCCTGCCTTTGAGCGATTTTTCGCCTCTAAAATAAATGGAATATCGTCGGCAGATTTCTTTCCTTCTCCCACTTCGAGCAGAGTTCCCATAATAATCCGAACCATGTGCTGCAAAAATCCGCTACCTGTAATATAAGTATGAATAATTCCCTGATCATCCGAGCCCGGACGTGAAAAGGAATGGTCTACCGTCATATAGGCTTCATAAATTGTGCGGACATGATTCGTCTTCTGGGAACGTCGGGATGCAAACGAAGTATAGTCAAAGGTCCCTATTAAATGTGCCAGTCCCTGCTCCATTGCTTGTACATCTAATTTTGTTGGGTGATGCGCCTGTGTACGACGGTGAAAGATGTCTGGAAATCGGTTAGCATTAATGCTGTACCGATAAGTCTTCCGCTTCGCCATGCGGCGCGCGTGGAAAGTCAACGGCACCTCTCTCGCATCCGTAACAATAATATCACGGGGCAACCACGCATTTAGGGCAAGGCACCAACGTTCAATAGGAATAGGCGACTCGGTATGAAAATTAAATACTTGCCCATATGCATGTACACCAGCGTCTGTGCGACCGGAACCTGTGATTTTAAGACGTTCACCTGTCAATGAGCATATAGCACTCTCCAGATAATCCTGAATCGTATTGCCATTGGGCTGAGTCTGAAAACCATCATACTCGGTTCCGTCGTAGTTCACTTTCATGCACAAGTTCCGCACATTTCTTCACACCTTTACAGGGTAATCTCTGGGCCTATGAGGATTAACCGAACATAGCAAAGGAGAAGTCCCTCCGGACTTCTCCAAGAGAAAAAAAGGGTTGTTCAGAATCAAACTGATTCTGTCCACCCTTCCCTCATCTTCGCCTGTCTACGCGCGGTCAACCAATTCCAGATATACCATTGGAGCAGCGTCGCCACGACGAGGTCCCAGTTTCAAGATACGAGTGTATCCACCTGGACGCTCATTGTAACGTGTAGCCAATTCGCTAAACAGTTTTTGGATTGCATCCTGCTCACCATCAACAGTTTCACGGCGAACGAACGCAGCCACTTGACGGCGTGCGTGCAGATCCCCTTTTTTCGCTTTGGTGATCAGTTTTTCAGCAATAGAACGAACTTCTTTTGCTTTAGCCTCAGTAGTTTGGATACGCTCGTACAAGAACAGATCGGTTACCAAATCACGAAACAAAGCTTTACGGGCACTAGAGTTACGACCCAATTTTTGGTATGCCATGTAATTTCCCCTCCTTCACAAAAACGTCGCTGTCTATTCTTCCGTACGAAGTCCTAAACCAAGTTCCTCAAGCTTCTCTTGTACTTCTTCCAAAGATTTGCGGCCCAAGTTGCGAACCTTCATCATATCTTCTTCAGATTTAGTCGTGAGTTCTTGTACCGTATTGATACCAGCGCGCTTAAGGCAGTTATAGGAACGGACGGAGAGATCCAGCTCTTCGATCGTCATTTCAAGAACTTTTTCTTTCTTATCTTCTTCTTTTTCGACCATAATTTCCGCATCTTTTGCTTCGTCCGTGAGACCCACGAACAACATTACATGCTCGGTCAAAATTTTGGCTCCAAGGCTCACTGCTTCCTCAGGTCGAATACTTCCGTCAGTCCAAACCTCAAGTGTCAGCTTGTCATAATTCGTAACCTGGCCGACACGCGTATTTTCTACGCCGTAGTTCACGCGTGCAATCGGAGTGTAGATGGAGTCGACGGGAATGACGCCGATCGGCTGGTCATCACGTTTATTCCGATCCTGCTTAACGTAACCGCGACCACGATTGGCAAAAATACGCATGTGAAGTCTCGAACCCGGTCCGAGAGTAGCAATGTGAAGATCCGGATTAAGAATTTCCACATCACTATCCGCACGGATATCTCCTGCCGTTACAACTCCTTCGCCTTCCGCATCGATTTCGAGTACCTTCTCTTCATCCGAGTGGATTTTAAGCGATAAAGCTTTCAAGTTCAGTATGATCTCCGTTACGTCTTCCTTCACACCGGGAACCGTTGCAAACTCGTGCAGAACCCCATCGATCTGAACCGATGTGACTGCTGCCCCCGGTAACGAGGATAACAGAATACGGCGAAGAGAGTTCCCCAGCGTCGTACCGTATCCGCGTTCCAGCGGTTCTACTACGAATTTTCCATAGGTGCCATCATCATTGACGTCAACCGTCTCAATTTTCGGCTTTTCGATTTCTATCACTGCAATATCCCTCCTTCAAAACGTCGCTCCTATATGAAACATTCACCTTATCCATAGTCAATCATGCAGTATACCTAAACATCCATTCTTGGCAATTTGTGCCGGATCTATACTACACGCAGAGGAGAAATCTCATTAGACGCGACGACGTTTTGGAGGACGGCATCCGTTATGAGGTACCGGAGTTACGTCTTTAATCAGGTTAACTTCCAGACCAGCAGCTTGCAAAGAGCGGATTGCTGCTTCGCGGCCAGCACCTGGTCCTTTAACCATAACTTCGACAGTTTTCATGCCGTGTTCCATTGCAGCTTTAGCAGCAGTTTCTGCGGCCATTTGCGCTGCAAATGGAGTAGATTTACGGGAACCGCGGAATCCCATACCGCCTGAGCTTGCCCAAGAGATTGCGTTACCGTGTGGATCTGTGATCGTAACGATCGTGTTGTTGAACGTGGAACGGATGTGTGCCACGCCACTCTCGATATTTTTACGGTCACGGCGTTTTGTACGTACAACTTTTTTCGGTTTAGCCATTGAATGTTATCCTCCCTTCTTATTTCTTTTTGTTCGCTACAGTCCGACGAGGACCTTTACGCGTACGAGCATTGGTTTTAGTACGTTGTCCGCGAACAGGCAATCCCCGACGGTGACGAACACCACGGTAGCAGCCAATCTCAGTCAGACGTTTAATATTCAAGGAAATTTCACGACGCAGATCGCCTTCTACTTTAACTTCTTTGTCGATCGTTTCACGTAATTTGCTCACTTCATCTTCAGTCAAATCACGAACACGCGTGTTTGCACTGATGCCTGTTTCCTTCAAAATTTTCTGAGAAGTCGTTTTACCGATTCCGAAAATGTAAGTCAAGGCGATCTCAACGCGTTTGTCACGTGGTAAATCCACACCAGCTATACGAGCCATTTTACGCTACACCCCCTTCTATTAACCTTGTTTTTGTTTGTGTTTCGGATTTTCGCAAATAACCATTACATTCCCTTTGCGGCGAATGACTTTGCATTTCTCGCAAATAGGTTTTACAGAAGGTCTTACCTTCATGTTGATTACCTCCTCCAAGCTTTACCCTGGTAAAACTCGCTTCGTGAACATTCACATCGTTTTGCCGAGCAAAACAAGTTTTTTTAAATGACGTACGTTTAATAAAAACCTGCATGAATTACTTGCGGTACGTTATACGGCCTTTCGTTAAATCGTAAGGCGATAACTGTACAACCACCTTGTCGCCTGTCAAAATACGGATAAAGTGCATCCGCAGCTTTCCGGAAACATGAGCAAGAATTTGATGACCGTTCTCTAGCTCTACCTTGAACGTAGCGTTCGGCAGGGGCTCGATTACCGTACCTTCAACCTCAATGACATCTTCTTTGGCCAAAGTCAGTCTCCTTTCTCTTCAGCTTGGTATTCGGACGAGTCCAGGAAAGTTTTCACTGCGTGACGCAGCTTTCCGTTCGTCACCCGACCGCTTTCGTTTAAACTGTTTACAATCTCGCTACTAATCTTAGACTGAGGCATCAAATGAAGAACATTTTTCTTCTTCGCTTGATCAAACTTTCGTTTATCCCCATCCGCAATATATACAAACCTGCTGTCCGCTATTGAAACGACAACCGCAATCTGTCCGGCACCTCTGCCTTTCAGAATCTTCACCAGCTGACCGATTTGCAGGCTTCCTTGCTGAATCATTCCAATCACCTACGCACTCAGTTTCGTGAAAATGTCCATGCCGTCCGTTGCGACCGTCTTCGTGTGCCCGTTATGAGCACAAGGAACCAAGCCCACCGTAACGACCATCCAGTTGTCTTCCAGCGTCCCTATATGGCGAGAACCTATTTGAATCAACGATTCAATAGCCAGCTCAATGCCGGTTTTCAGCCTCGGCCCCTGTTCGGGAATACCACGGTTTGGATTCTCAATATATTGCCGAATGGCATGCGACATTGTAAACTGGCGAGTTTTCGCGAGGATATCGCCTTTGTTTAACTTGCGTCTGCCGGGAAATCCGTGCACCAGTTGTTCGTTGACTGAAGCGCAAATGCTAGCAGGAAAACCGTTATAACCTTTAAAAGACGGCACAGCTCCCTGACTGCGAATATACCAATCAGCTAAATGATCAAGTTTACCGATCGTAAAACCGGGCTCGATGTGTCCTGCCAAGCAATGAATCGTTTCCTTCTCCATCCTCTTAGCTTTCCTCATAAAGCTTAATTCCGTTTCCGACTTGCAAATGATCATTACAGCTAACCCCGCAACAAGGACACGATATTTTGGGAAACCACATCAATATCCTGTTCTCCGTCAATATGACGCAGAAGATTCTGGTTCTCATAAAACGTGAGGAGTGGTGCTGTTTTATTACTATATTCGTCTAGTCGTGTTCTTACGCTATCTTCGTTATCGTCAGGGCGCTGATAGAGCTCCCCGCCGTCTTTATCACAGATGCCTTCAACCTTAGGAGGATTAAAGACAACATGATAGCTAGAACCACAACTTTTGCAAACCCGCCGTCCTGTGATTCGTGCCAATAAGTTGTCACGATCCACTTTCAGGTTGACAACATCATCAAGCTTCGTGTTCAAACGACCCAGAATTTGATCCAAGGCTTCAGCCTGAGCTAAAGTTCTTGGAAACCCGTCCAGCAAGAACCCTTTCTTGCAGTCCGACTGTTGCAGCCGTTCTTCAACGATACCGATTGTTACGTCATCTGGAACAAGTTCGCCCTTGTCGATATATTCTTTGGCTTTAATGCCAATAGGTGTTCCCTGTTTCATCGCCAGGCGAAATGCATCACCTGTCGAGATATGAGGAATGCCGAATTCCTTCACAATGACATCTGCTTGTGTACCTTTACCAGCCCCCGGAGGGCCCATGATCAAAATATTCACAACCTGTCACTCCTCAGACGACCCCTACACAAGAAACAGCACAAAAGGTGCCGGTAAGCATGCGAACATCCTAAGCCGGAACCTATTGCCTATTTGTTGATGAAGCCTTTGTAATGGCGTTTAATCAGTTGGCTTTCGATTTGCTTCATTGTATCCAATGCAACACCGATAATAATGAGCAGTGAAGTACCGCCAATTTGCACGGAACGAGGCAAGCCCGAAAGCGAACCAAAGAATACCGGCAATACGGATATGACTGCAAGGAACAAAGCCCCTGTCATTGTCAACCGTGACATTACTCGTGTCAGGTATTTTTCCGTAGCTTTACCCGGGCGAATTCCCGGAATATAACCGCCGTTTTTCTTCATGTTGTCGGCCATTTGCTGCGGATTCATCTGTACAAAGGTATAGAAGAATGTGAAACCGATAATCATTACGACATACAAAACCATGCCTAGTGGCTTGTCATAATACAAGTAAGTGGTAATCCACTTAGCCCACGCATGATCCGCCCAAAAACTCGCAATAATAGTCGGGAATTGCAGCAATGATACCGCAAAAATTACCGGAATAACGCCTGCCGCATTAATCTTCATCGGAATATGCGTATTCTGGCCACCGTACATTTTGTTACCAACTACACGTTTCGCATATTGTACTGGTATTTTCCGAATACCTTGCTGGATGTAGATAACACCAACAATAATCAGAATAACTACCAAGGCAATAATAATTGCTTTCAGAATATTCATGAACAGCTGATCTGCCTGAATAAACTGGGATTCTACAATCGTGCGAATATGTCTTGGAATACCTGCCGCAATCCCTGCAAAGATAACAATGGAGATACCATTGCCGATTCCTTTTTCAGTAATTTGCTCACCAAGCCACATAAGGAACGTAGTTCCTGCTGTAAGCACAATTGCAATTACCAAATAATCAGCAAAAGTCGCTCCAGGAATCATTGCTGCACCATACAGTCGGTTAAAGCCAATCGACGTTCCGAAAGCTTGAATCAAACCCAGTATTACCGTACCATACCGTGTAATTTGAGCCAACTTCTTTTTACCATGTTCTCCTTGTTTAGCCCATTCCGCAAGTTTCGGAATCACGTCCATCGACAGCAACTGTACAATGATAGACGCTGTAATATATGGCATAATCCCGAGGGCGAAGATCGAAAACTGATACAAAGCGCCCCCCGAGAAGGTATTAAGGAGTCCGAATAACTCGCTTCCTGCCTGATCCTGAGATGTAAAGACTTGCTTGTTCACGCCGGGAACCGGCACGAAGGAGCCAATACGGTATACCAAAAGTATAAACAGGGTGAACAGAATACGGGTTCTAAGATCCTCAACTCGCCATATATTTTTCAGGGTCTTGAACATTAGATCACCTCGGTTTTACCGCCGGCAGCTTCAATTTTCTCTACCGCAGATTGAGAGAACTTGTTCGCTTTAACTGTCAATTTCACAGTGATTTCACCGTTACCCAGAATTTTAATTCCGGACTTCGCGTCTTTCACAATGCCATTGTTCAGCAAAAACTCAGGACTTACTTCTGTACCTGCTGCAAAACTGTTTAAATCTTCGATATTCAAAACCGCATACTCTTTACGAGTAGGATTTACGAAACCGCGTTTAGGCAAGCGACGATACAGTGGATTTTGACCACCCTCGAAGCCCGGACGTACACCACCGCCGGAACGAGCGTTTTGACCCTTATGACCACGACCAGAAGTTTTACCCGTACCACTACTAGGACCACGACCCAAACGTTTACGTTCTTTGCGGGAACCTGGAGCTGGGGAAAGCTCATGTAACTTCATCGTTCGTTGCACCTCCTTGATTATTCTTAAAATGCTTTGTTTCTTAAGCCTCGATTTCTTTAACAGAAACCAAATGGCTAACTTTATTAATCATCCCACGAATTGCTGCATTGTCTGGTTGAACTACTTTATGGTTGATTTTACGCAAGCCGAGCGTCTTAACAGTCGTTCTCTGAGTACCAGGACGGCCGATCAACGAACGAACGAGGGTAATTTCTAATTTCGCCATGATATTCCCTCCTTAGCCCAGCAGCTCTTCGATGGATTTGCCACGCAATTTTGCAACTTCTTCAGCGCGTTTCAAGCGGGACAAACCTTCCAAAGTCGCATTGACCATATTCATGGAATTCGAAGAACCCAGAGATTTTGTCAAGATATCACCTACACCAGCAAGCTCCAGTACAGCACGCACTGGACCACCAGCGATAACCCCAGTACCTTCCGATGCCGGTTTCAACAGAACCCGGCCAGCACCGAACTTACCTGTAACAAGGTGAGGAATTGTTGTGCCTACGAGTGGAACGTGAATCAGGTTTTTCTTAGCATCTTCAATACCTTTGCGAATCGCATCAGGTACTTCGCCAGCTTTACCGATTCCAGCGCCTACCCAGCCGTTGCCGTCGCCCACTACTACCAGAGCACTGAAGCTGAAACGGCGTCCGCCTTTGACAACTTTAGCTACACGGTTAATATTTACTACTCTTTCAGTCAGTTCCAAAGTATTCGGATCTACACGCAAGTCGTTAACCTCCTTTTGAGAAATGTCTTAGAATTCAAGGCCTGCTTCGCGAGCTGCATCAGCCAAAGCTTGAATTCGTCCATGATACAAGTATCCACCACGGTCAAATACGATGTTAGCATGACCTTTTTCTTTTGCACGTTTAGCAACGAGTTCGCCAACCTTACGAGCTGCTTCAACACTACCACCGTTTTTGATTTCGCTGCTCAGTTCTTTATCCATAGTGGATGCAGATACCAATGTTACACCAGCTACATCATCAATCAGTTGCGCGTAGATATGCTTGGAAGAGCGGAACACGTTCAGACGAGGGCGTACAGCCGTACCTTCGATTTTTTTACGTACACGCAGATGTCTTCTGACACGTGCTTTATTTTTATCTTGTTTTGTAATCATCTCAAGTTTTCACTCCCTTCAGTTTGCCTTTTAAAGCTTTATACTAAGACGCACTGGGTAAAAAAGAAGTACAAAATCTTTCCTGCAGAAAGACCGCACAAAGTCGGTAAGAAACTTATTTCTTCTTACCGGCTTTACCTTCTTTACGGATGATGCGCTCGCCTTCGTATTTAATCCCTTTACCTTTGTACGGTTCAGGTTCACGAACGGAACGAATTTTAGCAGCGTAGGCACCTACACGCTCTTTATCAATTCCGCGAACGATGATTTTAGTGTTCGAAGGAACTTCGAATTCGATGCCCGCTTCCGGTGTGATTTCAACCGGGTGAGAGTATCCAACGTTCAGAACGATTTTATCTCCGGATTTGCTTGCACGATATCCGACCCCAACCAGCTCCAGAGATTTGGAAAAGCCTTCAGTTACACCACTTACCATGTTGTTAACAACGCTGCGGGTTGTTCCATGCAAAGAACGGTGAAGTTTGTTGTCCGAAGGACGAACTACATTAATTTCATTGTTTTCCACAGTAACGGACATGTCTTTGTGAAGCTCACGAGTCAATGTTCCTTTAGGACCTTTAACTGTGATCACTGTGTTATTCAAAGTTACGTCAACACCACTTGGTACTGTGATTGGTTTACGACCAATACGGGACATATCTGTTGCACCTCCTATCTTTTAAACGTTATCTTACCAAACGTAGCAAACCACTTCTCCGCCGGCTTTGGACTGACGTGCTTCTTTATCAGTCATGATACCTTTGGATGTTGAAATGATTGCGATCCCGAGTCCACCCAGAACGCGTGGAATCTCATTGCTCTTCGTGTAAACGCGAAGACCTGGTTTACTGATTCTTTTCAAGCCTGTAATAACACGCTCGTTGTTCGCACCGTATTTCAAGAAAATACGGATGATCCCTTGTTTGCTATCTTCAACAAATTCCGCATCACGAATGAATCCTTCACGTTTCAGGATGTCGGCGATTTGTTTTTTCATTGTAGATGCAGGCATTTCTACCGTTTCGTGACGAACAGTGTTCGCGTTACGAATACGAGTAAGCATATCTGCAATTGGATCAGACATAGTCATTGTGTATAAACCTCCTTCCCAAACAGGACTTTTTACCAGCTTGCTTTTTTCACGCCAGGAATCTGGCCTTTATAAGCTAATTCACGGAAGCAAATTCTGCAGATTTTAAACTTTTGCAGCACCGAATGTGGACGACCACAACGCTCACAACGAGTGTAAGCACGAACTTTAAACTTTGGTGCGCGTTGTTGTTTGACTTTCATTGAAGTTTTTGCCACTTAGCCTGACACCTCCTAAATAGTTTCGGAGAACAGGGGTCCTTTAAATCAGACGCCCAAAACGTTATGCCAACATTACTTTGCGAAAGGCATGCCCAGCTGAGTCAGAAGCTCACGGGACTCTTCGTCAGTTTTGGCAGTCGTTACGATAACGATGTCCATACCACGAACTTTATCAACTTGATCATACTCGATTTCCGGGAAGATCAACTGTTCTTTCAGACCAAGCGTGTAGTTACCACGTCCGTCAAAAGCTTTTGTTGATACACCATGGAAGTCACGCACGCGAGGAAGCGTAATGTTGAACAATTTGTCCAAGAAATAATACATACGCTCGCCACGAAGTGTTACCTTAACACCGATTGGCATGTTTTCACGCAATTTAAAACCTGCAATAGATTTTTTAGCGCGAGTGATAACTGGTTTTTGACCAGCAATCAGCTGCATGTCATTGAGAGCTGAATCAAGCACTTTGGAGTTTTGAACTGCGTCGCCAACACCCATGTTGATTACAACTTTCTCGATTTTAGGCACTTGCATCACTGTTGTATAGTTGAACTTCTGCATCAAAGCAGGAGTGATTTCTTTCAAGAAACGTTCTTTCATTCTTGTTGTTGCCATGAATCATAGTCCTCCTTTCTTCAAAAAAATAATTAGTCGATCACTTCGCCAGAACGTTTTGCAATACGCACTTTTTTTCCGTTGTCCAATACTTTGTAACCAATACGAGTTACTTTTCCGCTCTTCGGATCAATGTGCATAACGTTGGAAACGTGAATCGGAGCTTCTTTCTCGATGATGCCGCCTTGTGGATTCAGCTGATTAGGCTTCTGGTGTTTTTTAATCATGTTAACACCTTCCACAAGCACACGGTTTTGACGAGGGTAAGCAGCGATAACGCGACCTTTTTTACCTTTATCTTTACCTGTAATCACCAGAACAGTATCGTCCTTTTTGACGTGCAGCTTGTTGTTATGGGATTCCAGAACTTTTTTCACTTTTGGCATTTCGTACACCTCCTACGGGCACATTTTAAGGTGAATTTAGATCACTTCCGGAGCCAAGGAAACGATTTTCATGAAGTCCTTGTCACGAAGTTCGCGAGCAACTGGTCCGAAAATACGAGTACCGCGTGGGCTCTTGTCTTCTTTAACGACCACTGCTGCGTTCTCATCAAATCCGATGTAGGAACCGTCTTTACGGCGGATAGAACGTTTAGTACGAACGACAACCGCTCTTACTACATCACCCTTTTTGACAACGCCGCCTGGTGTTGCTTGTTTTACGGAACAAACGATCAGGTCACCAATTTGAGCTGTACGACGTCCCGTACCACCGAGCACACGGATACACATCAGTTCCTTCGCGCCGGAATTGTCAGCCACAGTCAAACGTGTAAATGGTTGAATCATTTATTTATCCTCCTTTCGGAAAAACTACGCTACATTAGATTATAACAGCTTTTTCAACGATTTCGACCAGTCTCCAGTTTTTGTCTTTGGACAAAGGACGAGTTTCCATGATTTTAACAGTATCACCGATTTGTGCAGTGTTGTTTTCATCATGAGCTTTGAATTTTTTAGTCACTTTAATGCGTTTATGGTAGAGATCATGCTTTTTGTAGGTTTCTACAGCAATCACAATCGTTTTATCCATTTTGTCGCTAACTACTTTACCGACTAATACTTTACGGGCATTACGTTCGCTCATTGTTGGCCTCCTTCCTAATTACAGGCGGATTTCCCACCCGGTCTAATATCTTAGCTAATCCCAAGTTCTCTTTCACGGATCACAGTTTTAGCACGAGCAATTTCCTTACGCACAGCGCCGATCCGAGTCGGGTTATCAAGCTGACCGGTAGCGAGTTGAAAACGAAGGTTAAAAAGTTCTTCTTTAAAACCAGAGATCTTTTGTTCGATTTCAGCAGTGGTTAGGTTGCGGAATTCACTAGCCTTCATTTGCTTCACCACCCAATTCTTCACGTTTCACAAACTTAGTTTTGATTGGCAGTTTGTGAGCGGCAAGACGCATTGCTTCACGAGCAATCTCTTCCGGTACACCAGCAAGTTCAAACATGATCTTACCTGGTTTCACTACTGCAACCCATTTTTCTACGTTACCTTTACCACTACCCATACGAACCTCAAGAGGCTTTTGAGTAATTGGTTTGTCAGGGAAAATTTTAATCCAAACCTTACCACCACGTTTGATGTAACGAGTCATCGCAATACGAGCAGCTTCGATTTGACGGTTAGTGATCCATGCTGGTTCAGTAGCTTGCAAACCGTACTCACCAAAATTCAGTGTAGTACCGCCTTTTGCACGACCCTTCATGTGACCACGTTGTTGTTTACGATGTTTTACGCGTTTAGGTACCAACATGATTAGTTGCCTCCTTCCTGAGGAGCTTGTTTCTTAGCTGGAGGAAGAACTTCTCCACGATAGATCCATACTTTTACGCCAAGACGGCCATAAGTAGTATGAGCCTCTGCTGTACCGTAGTCGATGTCAGCACGAAGCGTGTGCAGTGGAACAGTTCCTTCGCTGTACCCTTCGGAACGAGCGATTTCGGCACCGCCAAGACGTCCGCCTACTTGAGTTTTAATTCCTTTTGCTCCGGAACGCATAGTTCTTTGAATTGCTTGTTTCAATGCACGACGGAAAGAAACACGACGTTCCAATTGTTGTGCAATGCTTTCAGCAACCAGAATTGCATCCAGTTCAGGATTTTTAATTTCAGAGATATTGATGTGTACCTTTTTACCGCCTGCAATTTTAGTGATTTCATTACGCAGGTTTTCAACTTCGGAACCACCCTTACCGATAACCATACCTGGTTTCGCAGTGTGAATCGTTACGTTGACGCGGTTAGCTGCTCTCTCGATTTCAACACGGGATACAGCGGAGTCTTTCAATCTTTTCTTCAGATGCTCACGAATCTTAACGTCTTCCAGCAAAAGATCACCGAAATCTTTGCCTGCATACCATTTGGATTCCCAATCACGGATAATACCGATTCGGAGTCCGACGGGATTTACCTTTTGGCCCACACGTTTTCCCTCCTTATTTTTCAGATACCACCAGAGTAATATGACTGGTGCGTTTATTGATGCGGCTTGCGCGACCCATTGCACGCGGGCGGAACCGTTTCATTGTAGGACCTTGGTTTACGAAAACCTCAGATACTACCAATTTATTTACGTCCATAGAGTAGTTGTGATCTGCATTTGCGATTGCAGAATTCAACAATTTCTCAACGACTGGAGAAGCGGATTTCGGAGTGTGACGAAGAATTGCAATCGCCTCACCAACCTGCTTGCCACGAATCAAATCGATAACAAGTTTCACTTTGCGAGCGGAAATCCGCACGGATTTAGCATGTGCTTTTGCTTCCATTGAGTTACCTCCTCTCAAACACTACGCTGTGTTGATTATCTTCTTGTTTTCTTATCGTCATCCGTATGGCCTTTGTACGTACGCGTTGGAGCGAATTCGCCCAGTTTGTGTCCGACCATATCTTCCGTTACGTATACTGGTACATGTTTACGACCATCGTATACACCAAACGTATGTCCGATAAATTGCGGGAAAATCGTAGAGCGACGGGACCAAGTTTTGATCACGACTTTTTTGTCCGACTCGTTCAAAACCTCTACTTTTTTCAGCAAGTAACCATCAATGAATGGTCCTTTTTTGAGACTGCGACCCATTTATGAATCCTCCCTTCGTTAAAACGTTGTCGTTCCTTAAAATGTTAACGTGCGGCTTAAGCGCACGTTTCATTACTTAGTACGACGACGAACGATGTATTTATCAGATGCTTTACCTTTTTTACGCGTTTTGTAACCAAGGGTTGGTTTGCCCCATGGAGACATTGGAGATTTACGTCCGATTGGAGCGCGACCTTCACCACCACCGTGTGGGTGATCGTTAGGGTTCATAACAACACCACGAACTTCAGGACGTTGTCCCAACCAACGACTACGACCGGCTTTACCGATCTTAACAAGTTCGTGGTCTTCGTTACCAACAGAACCAATTGTAGCGCGGCAAACTTTCAGAATGCGACGAACTTCGCCAGAAGTCAAACGAATTGTTACATACTTCTCTTCTTTACCAAGAAGTTGGGCTTCCGTACCAGCAGCACGAACGAGTTGGCCACCTTTGCCCGGTTTCAATTCGATGTTGTGGATAACCGTACCTACTGGAATGTTTTCCAATGGCAAGGAGTTACCGATTTTGATATCGGAATCCGGACCGGATACCACTTCGTCTCCTACTTTCAAACCTTTAGGAGCGATGATGTAACGTTTTTCACCATCCACATAGTGGATAAGTGCGATGTTGGACGTACGGTTCGGATCATATTCGATCGTAGCAACGCGGCCCGGTATTCCATCTTTGTTACGTTTGAAGTCAATAATACGGTATTTACGTTTGTGTCCGCCGCCTTGATGACGAACTGTAATTTTACCTTGGTTATTGCGTCCAGCTTGCTTGCTCAGAGGTGCCAGCAACGATTTCTCGGGCTGATTTGTTGTGATCTCCTCGAAAGTAGATACAGACATTGCACGTCTGGCCGGGGACGTTGGTTTATACTTTTTAATTGGCACTGAGTTTCCCTCCTTACTTTACAGTTTCAATTATACCGTTTCAAAAAACTCAAGCGGCTTACTGTCTTTGCTCAGCGTTACGAACGCTTTTTTCCACTCGCTCGTATAGCCGGAATGACGTCCGTAGCGTTTTGGTTTCGCAGGAACGCGAAGCGTATTTACGTTACTTACTTTCACGTTAAAGATCGCTTCGATTGCTTTTTTAATTTCGACTTTGTTAGAACGAATGTCAACCTCGAAAACGTATTTCAAGTCATTCATCATACCAGCCGTACGTTCGGTGATAACCGGACGTTTGATAATATCACGAGGATCCTTCATTACGCGAGCACCTCCTCTACCTTCTGAACTGCTTCCTTCGTAATGATCAGTTTGTCGTGTCCAAGCACGTCAAGAACATTAATGCCGTCTGCGGCTACAAACTTCACACCAGGAATATTACGAGCGGAAAGTGCAACATTATCATCATAGCTAGGAGCTACGATCAATGCTTTACGATCAGCTTTAAGGTTATTCAAAATGGCTGCGAATTCTTTCGTTTTAGGTCCGTTCAGTGTAAGAGCGTCCAATACGATAATTTCATTCTCAATCACTTTGGATGACAATGCCGATTTGATCGCCAGACGACGAACTTTTTTAGGCAATTTGTAAGCGTAGCTGCGTGGAGTCGGACCGAATACAGTACCGCCACCAACCCATTGCGGTGCACGGATCGAACCTTGACGAGCACGGCCAGTACCTTTTTGTTTCCAAGGCTTACGTCCGCCGCCACGTACTTCAGAACGTCCTTTTACTTTGTGAGTACCTTGACGCAGGGAAGCCAATTGCATAACAACAGCGTCATGAAGAACGTGTTTGTTCGGTTCGATACCGAATACTGCATCGTTCAATTCAATCTCGCCTACTTGGCTACCACTAATATTTAAAAGTGCTACTTTTGGCATTTCGTGTTCCTCCTTTCTTCAGTCGTTTATTTTTTTACCGTTTCTAATACTTTAACGAAGCTGTTTTTAGCTCCAGGAATGGAACCTTTCACGAGCAATACATTACGTTCTGTATCAACTTTAACAACTTCAAGACGTTGAATCGTTACCGTTTCATGCCCCATGTGTCCTGGCAGGTGTTTACCTTTAGGAACGCGGTTAGCTTGAATGGAGCCCATGGAACCTGGACCTCTGTGGTAACGCGAGCCGTGCGCCATTGGTCCGCGGCTTTGTCCCCAACGTTTGATAACGCCAGCAAACCCTTTACCTTTAGAAATACCTGTTACGTCAACGAATTCGCCTTCTGTGAAGACATCAGCCTTCAGTTCTTGGCCAACCTCGTACGCAGCAAGGTCGATGCCACGAAGTTCACGAACGTAGCGCTTAGGTGCAGTATTTGCTTTTTTCGCATGTCCTGCTTCAGGTTTATTGGATCTTTTTTCTTTTTTATCAGAGAAACCGAGTTGAATCGCTTCGTATCCATCGTTTTCCTGATCTTTCTTTTGCAGAACAACACAAGGACCCGCTTCGATAACCGTAACAGCAAGCACGTTGCCTTCAGGGGTAAACACTTGAGTCATTCCGAGTTTTCTTCCTAAGATACCTTTCATGTTGACACCTCTTTTCTTTTCCTAATCACATATTACAGTTTAATTTCGATATCTACACCGGACGGCAGGTCCAAGCGCATCAAGGCATCCACAGTTTGTGGAGTCGGATTAACAATGTCGATCAGACGCTTGTGCGTGCGCATTTCGAATTGTTCCCGGGAATCCTTGTACTTGTGTACCGCACGGAGAATAGTAATAACTTGTTTTTCAGTTGGCAGCGGAATTGGTCCGGATACACCAGCGCCCGAACGTTTAGCTGTTTCAACAATTTTCTCAGCGGATTGATCAAGAATTCTGTGATCGTAAGCTTTCAAACGAATACGAATTTTTTGCTTTGCCATTTTAGTCCCTCCTTCTATCGCCCAATTTGGTATCGGACATACTCCGTGAAAATTTTCAGACAACCCTCCCATGGCAAAGGGGCCGGGTGTGTCAGTAACCTCTCACATCATCGCACAGTCACAAACAACATTAGTTATTATATCTAATAGTTCTGCCTATTGCAAGCAAAAACGAAAAAACAATGCATCTTATTTTCAAAAAGATACACTTGCACTCGCAGCTTGCCATTCATTCAAGAGAAAAGCCCCCGCACCAGGGCAGGGGCTCGTTGTAGCTTCGTTCCAGTACAATGTTACTCGTTCCAGTACAATGTTGCTATGTTCAAGGCTTGCAGCCTTATTATTTAGAGATTGTTGCTACGGCACCGGCACCAACTGTACGACCGCCTTCACGAATGGAGAACTTAGTTCCTTCTTCAATCGCGATTGGGCTGATCAGTTGAACAGTAACCGTAATGTTGTCGCCAGGCATTACCATTTCGGAACCTTCTGGCAAAGTGATGATACCAGTAACGTCAGTTGTACGGAAGTAGAACTGTGGACGGTATCCGGTGAAGAAAGGTTTGTGACGTCCACCCTCTTCTTTAGTCAAAACATAGATTTGAGCAGAGAATTCTGTATGTGGATTAACAGAACCCGGTTTAGCCAATACTTGGCCACGCTCGATTTGTGCGCGATCTACACCGCGAAGCAGTGCGCCGATGTTGTCACCAGCTTGAGCAGAGTCAAGCAATTTGCGGAACATTTCAACGCCTGTTACAACGGATTTACGGGATTCTTCTTGAATACCGATAATTTCGATTTCGTCGCCGACTTTAACAGTACCACGCTCTACACGGCCTGTAGCAACTGTACCACGACCAGTGATGGAGAATACGTCCTCGACAGGCATAAGGAAAGGCTTGTCAGTGTCGCGTTCTGGAGTTGGGATGTAAGTGTCGATTGTTTCGAACATTTCAACGATTTTCTTAGCCCAGTCGCCTTCTGGGTTTTGCAGTGCTTCACGAGCGGAACCACGAGTGATTGGAGTGTCGTCGCCTGGGAATTCGTACTCGCTCAGCAAGTCGCGAACTTCCATTTCAACCAGTTCCAACAATTCTTCGTCTTCAACCATGTCGCATTTGTTCAGGAATACAACGATGTAAGGAACGCCTACTTGACGGGACAACAGGATGTGTTCGCGAGTTTGTGGCATTGGGCCGTCAGCTGCGGATACAACCAGAATCGCTCCGTCCATTTGTGCAGCGCCAGTGATCATGTTTTTAACATAGTCGGCGTGACCTGGGCAGTCAACGTGTGCATAGTGACGATTAGGTGTTTCGTATTCCACGTGTGCTGTGGAGATTGTGATACCGCGTTCGCGCTCTTCTGGAGCTTTATCGATTTGGTCGAACGCTACAGCAGCACCACCGTAAGTTTTGGAAAGTACAGTTGTGATTGCAGCAGTCAAAGTTGTTTTACCATGGTCGACGTGACCAATAGTACCGATATTAACGTGCGGTTTGTTACGTTCAAACTTAGCCTTTGCCATTTGAACAATTCCTCCTCAATAACTTGTTTTATTTTTAGGCTGCCGGATACTTTTTGGAAAAGCCTTGAGTATACCGATCAGCTAATACACTGTATTACTCGCCGCCTTTGGTTTTGGCAACGATCTCTTCAGCAATGCTCTTCGGAACTTCTTCATAATGATGAAGCTCCATGGAGAACACACCGCGTCCTTGCGTACCGGAACGAAGTGTAGTCGAATATCCAAACATTTCGGACAATGGAACCATTGCACGAATGATTTGGGCACCGCCACGGGAATCCATACCTTCAATCCGACCACGACGGGAGTTCAACATACCCATTACGTCACCCATGTATTCCTCTGGAACCGTTACTTCAACTTTCATAATTGGCTCAAGCAATACTGGTTTACATTTGTCTTTCGCTGCTTTCAGCGCCATTGAGCCGGCAATTTTAAATGCCATTTCATTGGAATCGACATCATGGTATGATCCATCCACAATTGTAGCTTTAACGTCCACAAGCGGGAAGCCCGCCAGGACACCGTTTTTCATTTGCTCTTCAATACCAGCAAGTGCAGGACCGATGTATTCTCTTGGAACAGAACCACCGACAACCTTGCTTTCAAACTGGCTACCAGTACCTGCTTCGAGTGGTTCGAACTCAACCCATACGTGACCGTACTGACCACGACCACCGGATTGGCGAACAAACTTACCTTCAACACGCGCTGGAGCGCGGAATGTTTCACGGTATGCTACCTGTGGTTTACCAACATTGGTTTCCACTTTGAACTCACGACGCATACGGTCAATGATAATGTCCAAGTGAAGCTCACCCATACCTGCCAAGATGGTTTGGCCAGTTTCTTCGTTAGTAGAAGCGCGAAGAGTTGGATCTTCTTCGGTCAACTTGCCGAGGGCAACTGCCATTTTGTCTTGGTCAGCTTTGGTTTTAGGCTCAACCGCGATTTCGATAACCGGATCAGGGAAGTTCATGGACTCAAGAATAACAGGATTCTTCTCATCACACAGTGTATCACCTGTACCTGTATCTTTCAAACCTACGGCTGCCGCAATATCACCGGAGTAAACTTCAGTGATTTCTTGACGGCTGTTCGCATGCATTTGAAGAATACGTCCGATACGTTCGCGTTTGCCCTTTGTTGCATTCAATACGTATGAACCGGATTGAAGCACACCGGAATATACGCGGAAGAATGTCAATTTACCCACGTAAGGATCCGTCATAATTTTGAAGGCCAATGCGGAGAAAGGCTCTTCATCAGAAGAATGACGTTCAACTTCCGTTCCATCTTCCAGATGACCTTGAATACTTGGTACATCAATAGGAGCTGGCAGGTAGTCAACAACAGCATCCAGCATCAACTGAACACCTTTGTTACGGTAAGAAGATCCACAGATAACAGGGAAGATCTTAACCTCTACAACACCTTTACGGAGAGCGGCTTT
Organism: Paenibacillus kribbensis; assembly: GCF_002240415.1. NCBI lineage: Bacteria > Bacillati > Bacillota > Bacilli > Caryophanales > Paenibacillaceae > Paenibacillus > Paenibacillus kribbensis. The sequence continues at coordinate 657,163 of NZ_CP020028.1, read as the reverse complement.
AATTTCTTCAACGGAAATCTCTTCGCCTTCCAGGTATTTCATAGTCAAATCTTCGTCCAGTTCTGCAACCTTCTCAATCAATTCGTTGCGAAGTTCTTCAACTTGATCTTTGAATTCCGCAGGAATTTCGGTTTCTTCGATATCTTGACCAAGGTCATCTTTGTACATATAAGCCTTTTGTCCAACGATATCAATGATACCTAAAAAGTCATTCTCAGCGCCGATTGGCAATTGAATCGCAACTGCGTTCGCTTGAAGGCGATCACGCATGTCAGAGACAACATTCAGGAAGTCAGCACCAATGATATCCATTTTGTTTACATATGCGATCCGAGGAACGCCATAGCGATCAGCCTGTCTCCATACGGTTTCGGACTGAGGCTCAACGCCTTCTTTCGCACTGAAAACACCAACTGCTCCGTCCAATACACGAAGGGAACGTTCAACTTCAACAGTGAAGTCAACGTGCCCCGGGGTGTCGATGATATTGACGCGGTGACCTTTCCAGGCAGCGGTCGTCGCAGCGGAAGTAATCGTGATTCCGCGCTCTTGTTCTTGTTCCATCCAGTCCATTGTCGCAGCGCCTTCGTGAACTTCACCGATTTTGTGCGTACGGCCTGTGTAGAACAAGATCCGCTCTGTTGTTGTGGTTTTACCCGCGTCAATATGAGCCATGATCCCGATATTACGTGTATTTTTCAAGGAGAACTCTCTTGCCATGAAATGGGTCTCCCTTCAAAATTGAAGTTATTTTTTTGAGCTGAATCCTACCAACGATAGTGAGCAAACGCTTTGTTCGCTTCAGCCATTTTGTGTGTGTCTTCACGTTTTTTCACGGAAGCGCCTGTGTTGTTGGAAGCATCGATAATCTCAGCCGCCAAACGCTCTTCCATAGTCTTCTCGCCGCGGTTGCGGGAGTAGTTTACGAGCCAACGTAATCCCAGGGACGTACGTCTTTCTGGTTTTACCTCGATTGGTACTTGGTAGTTGGCACCGCCGACACGGCGTGCTTTAACTTCCAGGACTGGCATGATATTCTTGATAGCTGCTTCAAAAACTTCCATCGGGTCATTCCCCGTACGTTCTTGGATAAGCTTGAACGCATTGTACAGAATGCTTTGAGCAACGCCTCGTTTTCCGTCGAGCATGATGCGGTTGATCAAGCGGGTAACCAACTTGCTGTTGTATACCGGATCTGGCAACACGTCTCTTTTGGTAACTGGACCTTTGCGTGGCATGGATATCCCCCTTTCTTACATGTTAAACCTGCATACGCGGTTTATATTCATTAGGATTTTTTAGCTTTAGGGCGTTTTGCGCCGTATTTGGAACGAGCTTGCATGCGGTTGTTTACGCCTGCAGTATCCAAAGCACCGCGAACGATATGGTAACGCACACCCGGAAGGTCTTTTACACGACCGCCACGAATCAGCACTACGCTGTGTTCTTGAAGGTTATGTCCAATACCTGGAATGTAAGCAGTCACCTCTACACGGTTCGTCAAACGAACACGAGCATATTTACGAAGTGCGGAGTTTGGTTTTTTCGGAGTCATAGTACCTACACGAGTGCACACTCCGCGTTTTTGCGGGGCACTGATGTCGGTAGCTTCACGTTTCAAGGCATTAAAACCTTTTTGCAAAGCCGGTGATTTCGATTTCTCGATTTTGGCTTGACGTCCTTTACGAACCAGTTGGTTAATAGTTGGCATGTTGGTTGCCACCCCCTTCCTCAATTTTTGCTGTTACTTTATAAACCTTTTTCTAAGCCCACAGACCCAGGCGGTTCATAAAAGAACAAATGAAAAGTCTTTGCCGCCAAGAATACAATTCCCTAGACAAAAACGTTCCTTACCCTATTGTTTTACGATAGCAGCCATTGCGGCCCCCACTTCAATCCCACATGCAGCTCCGAGATTTTTCATTGTGTCTACGAGAGTCACTTTGACTCCCTGCTTGTTGCACAAAGCAATGATGTTGGAAGTGAGACGCTGATCTGCGTCTTCTGCCACATATACTTCAGAGGCGAAGCCCAATTCTACCATACGAATGGTTTGTTTGGTACCGATTTTGACATGAGCATCTTGCAGTCCCTGTTCTTTAGACATATCTCATTCCTCCGAAAAGACCAATAGCATATAGGCTGCTCACGCACCTTTGCTATATTAGCATTGACTATTAACAATGTCAAGACAATTATCAACTATAATTTACTTAACCAAAGCTAACATGTTCATTTTCAGAAAAAACACCGGAACACTACCTGCTGAAGCCTTTACGCAAGACTCCAGCAAGGATAAGATGCTCCGGGCATTAATGCTTTTTATTATTCAGCGGAAATCGGCTCAAGTTCCTCAGATGAGGATTGCTCCTCTTCCGGCTGGGCAAATTTCACACTACGGTAGCGGTTCATGCCTGTTCCAGCAGGAATCAGCTTACCGATAATTACATTTTCTTTCAGACCAAGCAACTGATCGACTTTGCCCTTAATGGCAGCATCGGTCAGGACACGAGTAGTTTCCTGGAAGGAAGCTGCTGACAAGAAGGAATCAGTTTCCAGAGACGCCTTGGTAATACCGAGCAGAACCGGTTTAGCTACCGCTGGCTCCTGTCCGCTGAGAATCGCTATCTTATTCGCATTTTCATACTCATGCACATCAACAAAGGAGCCTGGAAGCAGCGTCGTGTCACCCGCATCAATGATACGGATTTTACGCAGCATTTGACGAATCATAACTTCCACGTGCTTATCGTTGATTTCTACGCCCTGATTTCGGTATACACGTTGAACTTCCTGAAGGATATAGTTTTGTACCCCGCGAATACCTTTAATACGCAGCATTTCTTTAGGGTCAATTGAACCATCCGTCAGTTCGTCCCCGGCTTCAACAGTCATGCCTTCGCTTACACGCAGACGTGAACCATAAGTTACCGAGTAAGTTTTCGTTTCAGCTTCACCCTGAATGTCGATTTCACGACGGTCTTTACCTTCACGTACTTCTTTAACTATACCGTCAATTTCACTGATGGTTGCCTGACCTTTAGGATTACGCGCTTCGAAAAGCTCCTGGATACGAGGCAAACCTTGTGTAATATCGTCTCCTGCTACGCCGCCTGTGTGGAACGTACGCATGGTGAGCTGTGTTCCCGGTTCACCGATGGATTGCGCCGCGATAATACCAACCGCTTCACCAATCTCAACATGCTTACCAGTAGCCAGATTACGACCGTAGCACTTTTTGCAGACGCCATGTTTGGCGCGGCAGCTTAGTACGGAACGAATTTGGACCTTCTCTACACCAGCTTTAACAATCGCTTCAGCTTTGTTGGAGTCAATCAGTTCGTTGCGTCTAGCCAAGATCTCTCCGGTCTCCGGATGACGTACTGTTTCGAAGCAATAACGGCCTTCCAGACGATCGTACAGGTCCTCAATTACTTCTTTGCCGTCCTGGATACGACTTACCGTAAAGCCTTTATCCGTTCCGCAGTCATCTTCGCGCACGATAACATCCTGTGCCACATCAACGAGACGACGAGTCAGGTAACCAGAGTCAGCCGTACGCAGGGCTGTATCCGCCAAACCTTTACGCGCTCCGTGTGTGGAGATGAAGTACTCGAGTACTGTCAGACCTTCACGGAAATTCGATTTGATTGGGAGCTCGATAATACGACCGGATGGATTCGCCATCAGTCCACGCATACCGCCGAGCTGGGTAATCTGTGATTTGTTACCACGCGCTTTGGAGTCAACCATCATCATGATGGAGTTGTAGCGATCCATGGATTTCATCAAAATGTCTGTAATATCGTCTTTAGCCTTGGACCAAATATCAATAATCCGGTCATAGCGTTCCTCATTCGTAATCAGACCACGACGGTACTGATTTGTTACGACTTGTGCTTTATCGTCAGACGCTTTAAGAATATCCTGTTTCTCTTGAGGCACAACTACGTCTGCCACAGCAACCGTCACACCTGCACGAGTAGAATACGTAAAGCCAAGCTGCTTGATCTTATCCAGAATTACAGCGGTTTCTGTCGTATGGTAAATCTCAAAGCAACGAGCGATAATATTACCAAGGTAATCCTTGCCCACCCCACCAGCTTGTGGAGCATTTTGGATGGCTTCAGTAAGATCTGCACCCTTCTCGTAAACAAAGAACTCCTCCGCAGTACCATAAAGCAGGTTGGCACGAGTAGCGTCATTGATGTACGGGAAGCTTGCCGGGAAGATCTCATTAAAGATAATTTTACCCACTGTTGTAATCAACATTGCTTCCTGTTGCTTCTCTGTAAAGCTCGTTTTATTCAAAGCTTTAACTGGAATAGCTACACGAGCATGAAGACCCGCTGTACCGCGCTGGTAAGCCGAGATCGCCTCATTCGGGTTACGGAGAATCATGTTGCTTCCTTTTTCTTCCTTGTTATCCATAGTCAAATAGAAAGAACCAAGGACCATATCTTGGGAAGGAGTAACAACAGGCTTGCCGTCTTTTGGATTCAAAATGTTGCCGGATGCCAGCATGAGCAGACGAGCTTCTGCTTGAGCTTCCGCAGACAACGGAACGTGAACCGCCATTTGGTCACCGTCAAAGTCGGCATTGTATGCCGTACATACGAGTGGGTGCAAACGAATCGCACGACCTTCAACCAAAATCGGTTCAAACGCTTGAATACCCAGTCTATGCAGCGTAGGGGCACGGTTTAGAAGAACCGGATGCTCCTTGATTACTTCTTCGAGCACATCCCATACTTCTGCGCTCACACGCTCTACTTTACGCTTCGCGCTCTTGATGTTGTGTGCCAGACCTTTATTGACAAGTTCTTTCATAACAAAAGGCTTAAACAGTTCCAGCGCCATTTCTTTCGGCAAACCGCATTGGTACATCTTCAAGTACGGACCTACTACGATAACGGAACGACCGGAGTAGTCAACACGTTTTCCGAGCAAGTTTTGACGGAAACGTCCTTGTTTACCTTTCAGCATATGGCTGAGGGATTTCAAAGGACGGTTACCCGGACCTGTAACAGGACGACCACGACGACCATTATCAATCAGAGCGTCAACAGCTTCCTGCAGCATCCGTTTTTCATTTTGCACGATAATGTCTGGTGCACCCAGATCTAACAAGCGTTTCAGACGGTTATTACGGTTAATAACACGGCGATACAGATCATTCAGGTCGGAAGTAGCAAAACGTCCACCATCCAGCTGTACCATAGGACGAAGCTCAGGAGGAATAACAGGCAGTACGTCCATAATCATCCAATCCGGCTGGTTGCCAGAGTTACGGAACGCCTCGATAACTTCAAGACGCTTGATGGCACGGTTACGACGTTGTCCTTGAGCTGTACGCAGCTCTTCTTTCAGGAATTCCAGTTCTTTATCGATGTCCAAATCTTGAAGAAGCTTTTTAACTGCTTCGGCACCCATACCTGCCTGGAATCCGTAGCCGTATTTTTCACGGTAGCTGCGGTATTCTTTTTCGGACAGAAGCTGTTTTTTCTCCAGCGGCGTATCTCCTGGATCAGTTACAACATAAGATGCGAAGTAAATGATCTCTTCGAGAGATCTTGGAGACATATCAAGAGCAAGACCCATACGGCTTGGAATGCCTTTGAAGTACCAAATGTGCGATACAGGGGCAGCCAACTCGATGTGTCCCATGCGTTCACGACGAACTTTAGCGCGGGTAACTTCTACACCACAACGGTCACAGACAACACCTTTATAGCGTACACGTTTGTACTTACCGCAATGACATTCCCAATCTTTCGTAGGTCCAAAAATTTTCTCGCAAAATAGTCCTTCTTTTTCCGGTTTAAGCGTACGATAGTTAATCGTCTCCGGTTTTTTGACTTCTCCGCGGGACCAAGAACGAATTTTTTCGGGGGAAGCAAGCCCGATTTTCATATATTCGAAATTGTTAACGTCCAACAAGGAGCAACCCTCCTTAACCAAATCCTGAGTTTTTAGGTTTGATACCGCCCGGCATAACCGGGCGGTATCAAGAAGCCCATTCCATCCTAAAATGGATCAAGGCATATACAAAGTTGATATGATTCAGTCGACGACAGACTACTCTACGCCAACCTCAGAGCCTTCCAGATTCAAACTCAGCTTATCGCCAGTTGTGTCATCTTCATCATCAAGCTCTCTCATTTCGATCTCTTGTTCGTCTTCGGACAGAATCTTCACGTCCATCCCCAAGCTTTGCAGCTCTTTGATCAAGACCTTGAATGATTCAGGAACACCCGGTTCAGGGACATTTTCACCTTTGACGATGGATTCGTAGGTTTTAACACGTCCAACCACATCATCGGATTTCACAGTCAAAATTTCCTGAAGCGTGTACGCCGCGCCGTAGGCTTCCAGCGCCCATACTTCCATCTCCCCGAAGCGCTGACCACCGAATTGAGCTTTACCACCCAATGGTTGTTGCGTAACGAGAGAGTAAGGGCCCGTAGAGCGGGCATGGATTTTATCGTCAACCATGTGCGCAAGTTTAATCATGTGCATGACACCAACAGTAACTTCACGTTCAAAACGATCACCTGTACGGCCGTCATACAACACAGTCTTACCGTTACGCTGCATGCCTGCTTCTTCCATGGTATCGAACACGTCATACTCCTTGGCACCATCAAATACTGGCGTAGCCACATGAATACCAAGACGCATTGCAGCCATACCCAGATGGACTTCGAGCACCTGTCCGATGTTCATCCGCGAAGGTACGCCCAGTGGGTTGAGAACGACCTGTACCGGTGTACCATCCGGCAGGAATGGCATATCTTCCTCAGGCAAGATACGGGCAACGACACCCTTGTTACCGTGACGTCCAGCCATTTTATCGCCTTCGGAGATTTTACGTTTTTGAGCAATGTATACGCGTACCAGCTGGTTCACACCCGGTGGCAGCTCATCGCCATTTTCACGTGTAAACACTTTAACGTCTACAACGATTCCGTCTGTTCCGTGAGGAACTCTCAAGGAAGTATCGCGAACCTCGCGTGCCTTCTCACCGAAGATTGCATGCAAGAGACGTTCTTCGGCTGTCAGCTCAGTCACACCCTTAGGTGTTACTTTACCAACGAGAATGTCGCCTGCGGCGATTTCAGCACCAATGCGAATGATGCCGCGCTCATCCAGATTACGAAGCGCTTCTTCACCAACATTCGGGATATCACGAGTAATTTCTTCAGGTCCAAGCTTCGTATCGCGGGCCTCGGATTCGTATTCCTCGATATGGATCGAGGTGTATACATCCTCCTTAACCAGCTTCTCGCTCAGCAGGATCGCATCCTCATAGTTGTAACCTTCCCAAGTCATGAAGGCGACGACAACGTTACGTCCCAATGCCAACTCGCCCATCTCTGTGGAAGGACCATCTGCAAGAATATCGCCAACTTTGACAATATCGCCTCTGTTAACAATTGGCCGCTGATTGATGCATGTTCCTTGGTTAGAACGCATAAATTTGTGTAATTTATACTTAACAATGTCGCCTTTTACTTCAGCGCCATCTACAGTTTCAATACGGCGCAGCCAAATTTCATTAGCCGAAGAACGTTCGATTACCCCGTTGTACTTGGACACAACGCAAACACCGGAATCTTTTGCAGACTTATGCTCCATTCCTGTTCCAACCAAAGGAGCCTTTGGAATCAGGAGCGGGACAGCCTGCCGCTGCATGTTGGAACCCATCAATGCGCGGTTAGAGTCATCGTTCTCCAGGAACGGAATCAGTGCAGTTGCGACCGATACGACCTGTTTAGGTGATACGTCCATGTAATCAACGCGGCTACTCGCCATTGGAATAATGTTATCAGACTGTTTGTTATAGCGGACAATGACGATTTCATCCTTAAAGGTGTTTTCCTCAGTCAATTCCGCATTTGCCTGGGCTACGATGTAGTTATCTTCTTCATCAGCAGTCAGGTAATCAATCTGATCTGTAACTTTTCCGGTTTTCGGATCTACCCAACGATAAGGAGCTTCGATAAATCCGTACTCGTTGATACGCGCGAAGGTAGACAAGGAGTTAATCAAACCAATGTTCGGTCCCTCCGGCGTCTCGATAGGACACATACGGCCGTAGTGACTCGGATGGACGTCACGTACTTCCATGCCTGCGCGCTCACGTGTCAAACCACCAGGTCCGAGTGCGGACAAACGACGTTTGTGTGTCAATTCAGCAAGCGGGTTCGTCTGATCCATAAACTGAGACAGCTGGGAGCTACCAAAGAACTCTTTAATCGAGGCGATTACCGGACGTATGTTAATCAGCGCCTGTGGCGTAATTACATTGGCATCCTGGATCGACATTCTTTCGCGAACCACGCGTTCCATACGGGACAAACCGATACGGAACTGATTCTGGAGCAACTCACCTACAGAACGCAAACGACGGTTACCCAAGTGGTCAATATCGTCTGTGCTTCCGATTCCGTGAAGCAAGTTAATAAAATAACTGATGGAGGAAATAATATCGGCAGGCGTAATATTTTTAACCGATTTATCAATATTTCCGTTAGCAATCAGTTTTACAACTTTACCATCCTCAATTGGTGAGAATACGTCAATCGTTTGAAGCGGAATATCATTGCTTTCCAGTACGCCACTAGCAACATGATACGTACGGTGTCCAACCGATTCTTCCAGCTGGGCCAAAATCTCGTCCAACAGACGGCGGTCAACCATTTGTCCTGCTTCAGCGATGATTTCACCAGTTGTCGTATCAATCAGGGTCTCAGCAAGACGTTGATTGAACAGGCGGTTTTTGATGTGAAGCTTTTTATTGATTTTGTAGCGGCCTACGTTGGCCAGATCATAACGTTTTGGATCAAAGAAGCGTGCAACGAGCAAGCTCTTTGCATTATCCAGTGTAGGCGGCTCACCCGGACGAAGACGCTCATAAATTTCAATCAGCGCTTTCTCCGTAGAGTCGGTATTGTCTTTATCAAGCGTGTTACGGATATATTCGTCATTGCCGAGCAAATCCAAAATCTCAGCATCAGTGCCAAAGCCTAGCGCACGCAGCAACACCGTAACCGGAATTTTACGGGTACGGTCAATCCGGACATAGATAATATCCTTCGCATCCATCTCCAGCTCGAGCCAAGCCCCCCGGTTAGGAATTACCGTTGCGGTGTATGTTGTTTTCGCATTCTTGTCGACTTTTGTGCTGAAATAGACGCTGGGAGAGCGAACCAACTGGCTGACAATAACCCGTTCCGCACCGTTAATAATAAACGTACCCGTTTCAGTCATCAGCGGGAAGTCTCCCATGAATACTTCCTGCTCTTTCACTTCCCCGGTTTCTTTATTAATAAGCCGGACTTTTACCCGAAGCGGTGCTGCATACGTCACGTCGCGTTCCTTTGCGTCGTCAACGGTATATTTAGGTTCTCCGAGAGAGTAATCGATAAATTCCAGAATCAGGTTTCCTGTGAAATCCTGAATTGGTGAAATATCCCGAAACATCTCCCGTAATCCTTCCTCCAAAAACCAATCATAGGATTTTTGTTGGATTTCAATCAGGTTCGGAACCTCGAGTACCTCATTAATACGTGCATAACTGCGCCGAGTGCGTCGACCATATTGAACAAGATGTCCTGCCAACTTAAACTCACCCCTCATGTCTACTCACTTTAAAAATACATTGCGAACCTCTGTTTGTGACCTTATAATAAGACACATACAGAAGATTCAATCTTACAAATACAGAAAAGCCCTTACTCGAATGCATTCGAAAAAAGAGCGACGTATCTGCAGAATCCTCTTGCCGGAAGATCTTCATCACTTGTAGATTTGCCCAAAATGATTATATTATACGTAATAGGGAGACATACTATACCCTTTTACGCATAACCCTATTGACATTTCAACAAACTAAAGCCATGGAGGGCATCCTAATACTGACATTTTACAATGATATCACAGACCAGGATTCAAGTCAATGGTCCTATTGCTTTTTTCCAAAACTTTTTTCAGCTTTTAAAATTCGATAACCTTTATCCTTCGTAACTTCCTCCACACTGCCAAAAAGACTCTCGATTTTAGCACTCGCCGAAGGAGCCCCCTGCTTTTTCTGGATGACCACCCACAAAGCTCCACCTTCGTTTAAATGCTCATACGCCAACTCGAAAATAGCATGTACCGTTTCTTTCCCTGCACGTATAGGCGGATTCGTCAAAATTACGTCAAAATGCTGATGCTTCACTTCCGCGAACAAATCACTCTGCTTAATAGTGACATTTTTAATCCCATTTCGTTCCGCATTTTCTTTTGCCAGTTGAACGGCTCGCTCATTAATATCAATCATTGTAACGTGGCCCTCTGGCACAAGCGTTGCTGCCGTCAATCCAATCGGTCCATACCCACATCCGACATCCAACACGGAGGCTTGTGCGGGAAGCTGCATCGCTTCAATCAGCACACGGCTGCCGTAATCAATCTCTTGCTTTGAAAAAACACCTGAATCACTAGCAAAACGGTATGTCCGTCCCCTTAGCACTGTCTCCAGACTTCGTCGTTCATGCGCCGCCTCTGGCCGTTTAGAGTAATAATGATCAGCCATTCATGACCACCTCTTTCGGTTGTAATACCATCATAGCCTTTGCCATCATGTTTCAGACATGCTGATACTACCGTTTTACAGCAACAAACCCCTTGAAGATCACCTCAAGGGGTTTGTTTTAATTCATTGTCTGCTAGATAGCAGTCAATTATTTTACTTCTACAGAAGCGCCTGCTTCTTCCAATTTTGCTTTAATGGATTCAGCTTCTTCTTTAGCAATTTTTTCTTTCAGTGGTTTTGGAGCGTTGTCAACCAGTTCTTTTGCTTCTTTCAGGCCAAGACCTGTGATTTCGCGAACTGCTTTGATAACGTTGATTTTGGAAGCGCCAGCGCTTGCCAGGATTACGTCAAACTCGGATTGCTCAGCTTCTGCTGCGCCACCTGCTGCGCCGCCAGCTACAGCTACTGGAGCTGCTGCAGTTACGCCGAATTCTTCTTCGATTGCTTTAACGAGATCGTTCAGTTCCAATACGGACATACCTTTAATTGCTTCCAAGATTTGCTCTTTACTCATGGTTGAACCTCCATTTAAATTCGTATTTTTTGTTTTTAACTGCTATACAGCAGGTTTAATCCTTAACTTATGCGCTTTGCTCTTCTTTTTCCGCAACAGCTTTAACTGCAAGCGCGAAGTTGCGCATAGGAGCTTGAAGCACGCTGAGGAGCATTGAAAGGAGACCTTCGCGGGATGGCAGTTCTGCCAGCGCTTTGACTTCCTCAACACCGATAACGCGACCTTCTACAACTCCGCCTTTCAGTTCGAGCGCATTGTTTTTCTTAGCGAAATCATTCAAGATTTTAGCTGCAGACACAGCATCATCTTTGCCGAACGCGATTGCAGTAGGACCTGTCAATACTGCGTCCAGTTCAGTCAATTCTGCTGCCGCAGTTGCGCGACGAAGCAGCGTGTTTTTCAGCACTTGAAATTCGACTCCGGCTTCGCGAAGCTGCTTACGCAGCTCAGTTACTTGGGCAACATTCAGACCGCGATAGTCCGCAACCACAGTCGTTACGCTCTCGCGCAATTTTGCAGCTACAACTTCCACAGCTTCTTGTTTTGCTTGAATCACCTTTGCATTTGCCAAACTGTACACCTCCTGATCAATTTATCCGCTCTGTTCGAAACACCTGATCCGGCAATCTCCCAAAGCTGCTTTCTTGAGCATGAAAAAAGCCTCCGTAGAGTACGAAGGCTTGATAAATCCACATGGACGGGACAAGCCCGCCACATGAAATGTTCTATCATAACACCTCGGTAGGAAATTAAGCCTGAAAGCACCTACTGTCTACGGTAAGCATATTCAACTTTAACGGTCAGTCACAAGGACTCACAACTTTTACAGAATAACAAATTCGATTGAACGTGTCAATCAAAATATTATCTGTAAACAGATGCGTTCACACGTGCACTTGGTCCCATAGTCGAAGAAATAGCGATGTTTTTCAGGTATACACCTTTAGCAGCCGCTGGCTTCGCACGGTTCAAGGCTTCAATCAAGGCTTTAAGGTTCTCGTTCAGTTGTTCAGCACTGAAAGAAGCTTTGCCGATTGGTGCGTGAATTTGACCTGCTTTGTCGAGACGGTATTCGATTTTACCGGCTTTAATTTCTTGAACAGCCTTGGCAACATCGAAAGTAACTGTGCCTGCTTTAGGGTTAGGCATCAAACCTTTACCACCGAGCAAACGACCCAGTTTACCAACCTCACTCATCATATCAGGTGTCGCAACGCAGACGTCGAATTCGAACCAGCCTTGTTGGATTTTGTTGATCATATCTTGATCGCCAACAAAATCAGCGCCAGCCGCTTCCGCTTCTTTCACTTTGTCACCTTTTGCAAATACCAGAACGCGTTGTGTTTTACCTGTACCATGCGGCAGGACAACAACACCACGAACAGCCTGGTCTTGTTTACGGGAATCTACGCCCAGACGAACTGCTGCTTCAACGGTTTCGTCGAATTTAGCAGTTGCAGCCTTTTTCACCAGTTCAACGGCTTCCAAAGGCTCATAAGTTGCTTCGCTGTCAATCAGCTTAGCAGCTTCCAGGTACTTCTTACCATGTTTAGCCATTATGTTTTCCTCCTTATGTGGTATTAGCGGATATTCCTCCCACACTTGCCGGACAGTCAGACTGCCGACACACGTAGATTAATAAAATTAATCTACGATGGTGATACCCATGCTGCGAGCAGTACCTTCAACCATACGCATTGCCGATTCTACGGAAGCTGCGTTAAGGTCAGGCATTTTTTGCTCTGCAATTTGACGAACAGCAGCGCGATTTACAGTTGCAACTTTCGTTTTATTCGGTTCACCGGAACCTTTTTCGATTTTAGCAGCAACTTTCAACAGAACAGCAGCCGGTGGAGTTTTGGTGATGAACGTAAAAGAACGATCTTCAAATACCGAAATTTCAACCGGGATAATCAGGCCTGCTTGATCAGCAGTACGAGCATTGAACTCTTTACAGAATGCCATGATGTTGACACCTGCTTGACCCAAAGCTGGACCTACTGGAGGCGCTGGATTAGCTTTCCCTGCAGGAATCTGCAGTTTTACCATTTTAATTACCTTTTTTGCCATGGATGACACCTCCTTGACTCAATAGTGGTAGACGGACCTATTGATCCTCCCACAAGAAACCTGTAAGAAAAATCTATATTTTCTCCACTTGAGTATAATCCAACTCAAGCGGGGTTTCCCGTCCAAACATGTTGACGTGAACCTTAAGCTTGCTTTTCTCAACCAAAATTTCTTCCACGGAGCCCACAAAATTCGCAAAAGGACCAACTTTAATCCGCACGGATTCCTTAACATCGAATTCAATCTTCGGTTTCGGCTCTACCATGCCCATATGCTTCAGAATCTGTTCAACTTCTTCCGGAAGCAATGGCGTCGGTTTGGAACCCGAGCCTGTCGACCCTACAAATCCCGTAACACCTGGTGTATTGCGAACAACATACCAAGAGTCGTCGGTTTGGACCATTTCGACTAAGACATAACCAGGGTATACTTTACGCATAACGGTTTTTTTCTTACCGTCCTTGGTTACCAGTTCTTCTTCCATTGGAACAAGAACACGGAATATCTTGTCTTCCATGCCCATGGACTCAACGCGTTTTTCCAAATTGGCTTTGACTTTGTTCTCATACCCTGAATAGGTATGAACGACATACCATCTTTTTTCCATACCAAGCCACCTGGAACCCTTCCTAGATAATCGCTTCGATCACAGCGGAAATGCCGATATCGAGAACCCAAAAATAAACCGTGACAAACGCAATTGTCCCAATGACAATCAGCGTATAGTTGGTCAGTTCTTTACGATTGGGCCAGCGAACCTTCTTGAGTTCAGCCCAGCTTTCAGAGAAAAAGGAAAACAGAGACTTGAAACTGCTTTTCACGCCGACTACACCTCCACAAACTATCTGGTTTCCCGATGAGAAGTCTGTTCGTTACAGAACTTACAGAATTTCTTCATCTCCATGCGGTCGGGGTGATTACGCTTGTTTTTCGTCGTTGTGTAATTTCTTTGTTTGCAAGTTGTACAAGCCAAAGTAATAATTACCCGCATGATGTGCACCTCCCGAAGACATCCAACACCGGAAGTCTCTTAATTGATCCTAAAAAAACCGCGAATTTAGGCCTACCTAAAACACTTTATCACACGGGGTTTTCCATGTCAACGAATGTTTGCATACATTTCGCAGTCTCAACTGTGGTGCATTTTAACATCTGTTCATCCTTCGAAAATATTCCCTGAAAAACCGCTGCAAGATCCAAGCGACATCTATTATTCATATTTTTTAGTATAAATCATTTTGGGCACATATAAACCTGCGGATCCTGCCCTTAACGAATAAAAAAAGACTCGGACTCGAGCCTTTCCTTGTCAGCCTCTACTTTCAACTATCCCTTACTTCCAGATACTTTTCAAGTTTACGCTTGACCCGTTGCAGTGCATTATCAATCGATTTTACATGACGGTCAAGATCCTCTGCAATCTCCTGATACGAGCGTCCGTCCAGATACAGCATAAGCACCTTTCGTTCCAGCTCGCTCAGAATTTCCGACATCTTGTCCTCGAGCCCTACGAACTCTTCCTGATTGATAATTAGTTCCTCAGGGTCGCTTACTTGTGTTCCGCAAATCACATCGAGCAACGTCCGATCTGACTCTTCATCATAGATGGGCTTGTCCAGAGATACGTAAGAATTCAGAGGAATGTGCTTTTGGCGTGTAGCCGTCTTGATTGCCGTAATAATCTGTCGCGTAATGCATAACTCGGCAAAGGCCTTGAACGAAGAAAGCTTGTCTCCCTTAAAATCACGAATGGATTTGTAGAGACCAATCATGCCCTCCTGAATAATATCCTCGCGATCGGCGCCGATCAGGAAGTAGGATCTGGCCTTGGCCCGCACAAAGTTCCGGTACTTATTAATCAGGAACTCCAGCGCCTCCCCATCACCTTCATGGACTGCTCCGACAATGTCTTCATCATTTTTGTAATCAAACTTTGACAACATGATATCCTTGAGGTCCACACTCACTAACAATCCCTCCGGCTGCAACGCAAGGTACCCGTTACTCTCTCAAATATACGACAAGTATACGCGATGCAACCTGATACCGTCAACCACAACAGCCTAAAAAAGAAGAGCGCTAACAAAATTGTCAATGGTTTCAAAATGGAGGGGCGACCAATTACTGGATTATTCTCTTCTCCATCGTTCAAACAGCTTTCGAAGCTCCGGGCTCAGCTTGGCATCCAGCGAGTTACGGGACAATTTGGCGCTATCCTGCTGAATTCGCTTCTGTACTTCCCTTTCGGATTCCTCAATCTCGATGAGCAGTTCCCGCGCCGATACCCTGAGTGCTCCCTGGCCAAAGGCGACATGCTGCTCTACCTGATCACTTGTCGCTACGTAAATGCTTCTCCTCTTGCTGCTTAGTTCCCGAACCAATCGCTCGATGCACTCGTCTGCTGTCTCTTTTTCTCTCGTAAAATAAATCTGGACTTTACTCTGGGCAAAAGTTTTACCCAATCCTGGCACCCTGTAAGCATCAAATACGACGATGACTCTTCTGCCGGAATACGCCTGATGATCTGCGAGTCGTTCGAGAAGTCTGTCCCTCGCTTCCTGCATACCAGACTGTACCAGTGCGGAAAGTTCGGGCCAGGCTCCAATCATGTTGTAACCGTCCACAAGCAGAACATCCCGCGTGTCAGCCATATCGTTAGCCCCGTGCCTGTCGTCCGCGCAATACTTCGTACATCACGACACCTGCAGCTACAGAAGCATTCAGGGAATTGATTTGCCCCGCCATCGGCAGCTTGACGAGCACGTCGCATTTTTCACGAATCAAACGACCCATTCCTTTATTTTCGTTGCCGATGACAATGGCCACCGGCCCCGTGAATACTCCATTCCCAAAAACAGGGTCGGTCGCTGCCACATCCGTGCCAACTACCCATACACCTTCTTCTTTAAGACGGTCAATGGTTTGCCCCAAATTATTCACACGCGCCACCGGGACATACTCAACAGCACCTGCCGATGTTTTGGACACCGTTACAGTTACGGCTGCCGAACGCCTTTTAGGCACAATAACACCATGCGCTCCTGTACAATCCGCCGTACGAAGGATGGAGCCCAGATTATGCGGGTCTTCAATTTCATCCAACAAAATCAAAAACGGCTCTTCCCCTTTATCACGGGCATTGGCGAGCAATTCTTCCACTTCAGCATAGGCAAAAGGCGCAGCCTGTGCAACTACCCCCTGATGCTGAATCCCCGGTACCATTTGATCCAGCTTACGCTTGTCCACCTGCTGAACAATGATTCCTGCTTTTTGGGCCTCAGCTGTAATCGGTAGTGTCAAATGCTTTTGCGCATTGTCTGCAATCCATATTTTATTGATCGTTCTGCCTGAACGTAATGCCTCCGTTACCGAATGCTTACCGGCAATCCATTCTTCTTCCATATCTAGCTTCCTCCCGGGAAACGTCAGATACAAAATCCATCTGATCCGTTCCCAATTATGATTTTTCTGTATTTTCCATTTGTGCAATACCGTACGTGATCAATTCTCTCAATCTGTCCAAGCGCCCATCGCTATAGAGAAAGCCGATCAGTGCCTCCAGCGCAGTCGCGTGACGGTACTCAAGTACATCCGCATTTTTGGGCAGGCTGCCTGACTTGGCATTTCTTCCTTGCCGGACAATGTCGCACTCTTCCTCCGTCAGCACCTTTTCCAGCAGTCCCAACATACGGCTCTGCGCCTTCGCGGAGACTAGCCCTGTGGCTCGGCGATGCAAATGATTGGGGCGCAGGTTGGGCTGTGCCAACAAATATTGACGGACGGCGACCTCATACACGGCATCGCCAATGTAAGCTAACGCAATGGGAGGCATCAGACGGGCCGGTTTGGACGCAGGATACGGGAACCAGTTTCCCGCGTCCTCCAAAGCCCCCGTATTCAGTGGCTTATCATTCATTTTCGCCGCCACCGCATACCCTGCGCCGTATCCTCAAGCACAATGCCTTTAGCAGCCAGCAGATCGCGAATTTCATCAGCTCTGCCCCAGTTTTTGGTTTTACGAGCTTCGACACGTTCTGCGATTAATTGCTCAATTTCATCATCCAACAGCTCTTCTTTGGGTTCCGAATATATACGAAGTACTTTATTCATCGAATCAAAGGTATGCAGCACGGCCTGCAATTCTGCCTGATTGACAACATCACGCTGCAACAGATGGTTGGCTTCGCTGACCCATTCGAATACCGCAGTAATCGCATCAGGTGTATTGAAATCATCATCCATTTTTTCGCCAAACTGCTGCAAAATCCCGTCAAGCTTCGTTTGCAGCCCAGCCGATACTTCTTCATTACCTTTCAAAGCATTGGCTAAACGATGCTTTACGTTGGCGACTGCATTGGCAATCCGTTCGACACTGTTCTCCGCCTGACTCATCGTCTCTTGGTTGTAGTTCAACGGATTGCGGTAATGTGTCGACAGCATAAAATAGCGTAAAGCCTCGGGCTTGTGACGAGCACGCAGATCTTTAACCAAAATACCGTTACCGAGCGATTTCGACATTTTTTCATTATCAATGCGAATATATCCGTTATGCATCCAGTAGCGGGCCAATGGCTTGCCCGTAATCGCTTCGGATTGCGCGCATTCACATTCATGATGCGGAAATTGCAAATCCTGTCCGCCTCCATGGATGTCCAGCGTATCCCCCAAATAATGGCGAGCCATAGCCGAGCATTCGATATGCCAACCCGGTCGTCCATCTCCCCAAGGGCTCGACCAATAAATTTCTCCCGGCTTTGCTGCCTTCCAGAGTACAAAATCTTCGGCATTTTCCTTACGCTCATCCACATGGATGCGAATTCCGAACTGAAGCTCCTCCAGATTTTGACCTGACAGTTGTCCGTAATCTTTGAACTTTTTGGTCCGATAGAACACATCGCCATCATTCTCATAGGCATAGCCTTTGTCTACCAGTTCCTTAATAAAATCAACAATCAGCTCCATGCTCTCTGTTACGCGCGGATTTATGCTGGCGGCAGGAACATTCAATCCAGTCAGATCCTCATGATAGGCTGCAATAAATTTCTCGGCAACTGCCGGAACCTCCATATCAAGTTCCCGAGCTTTGCGGATCAGCTTATCATCGACATCTGTAAAATTCACTACATAGTTCACATCATAGCCCAAATACTCCAGGTAGCTGCGTACCACGTCAAACACAATTACAGGTCGTGCATTACCAATATGAATATAATCATACACGGTAGGTCCGCATACATACATTTTAACCTTTCCAGGCTCCAGTGGCACAAAAGGCTCCCGACTCCTCGTCATTGTATTATAAATTTGAAGCGGCATCGTTATGTTCCTCCCTCATGAAAATTATCCTTGTCATTTATTCTCTTGGGTCACCTGATGTTTCCGAGCAGATTGCTCATCCTTCAAATCAGACAATTCTGCACGTAAACGTTCTATTTCCAATTGAAGAGCACGTATAGAATCGACGACCGGATCAGGCAGCTGATGACTAAGTCGGTCTGGACGTCTGCCATCCTGTCTGACCACTCGCCCCGGTATCCCCACTACCGTACTGTTAGGCGGAACCTCTTTAAGTACAACCGAGTTGGAGCCAATGTTGGACTGCGCCCCAATTGTAAAAGATCCCAATATCTTGGCGCCAGAGCCTATAACTACATTATTCCCAATAGTGGGATGGCGCTTCCCCTTCTCTTTTCCGGTCCCTCCAAGAGTGACCCCCTGATACAATACGACATCGTCGCCAATCTCACAGGTTTCACCGATGACCACTCCCATACCATGGTCAATGAACAGCCGATCTCCGATACGAGCGCCAGGATGAATTTCAATGCCTGTCATAAACCGCGATACCTGAGATATAACACGAGCTAGAGTACACCACTTTCGTAAGTAAAACCAATGTGCGATTCGGTGTGCCCAAAGGGCATGAACGCCGGAATACGTAAAAATGACCTCCAGCTTACTCCGGGCGGCCGGATCATTATCCAAAACAGTCTGAATGTCGGATTTGATATGTCTGAACATGTCGCCCTCCTACTCCCTCTATATCCTTGCCGCATCTTCACAAACTTCACGTTTCGCCAATTTTCGCATCCATCAGCATTCTTCGACATTTTTCAATCTATGTCGAGTCTGAATCTGATAAAAATGAAAAAGCGCCTCCGCAGCCTAAGCTGCAGAGACGCATGAACGTGGTTCCACTCTGCTTCGGACATATCTGCTACCTAAAAAGCAGAGAAGTCCGTCTTTGGCGTCCGGTAACGGGAACGACTCGGCACGCCCTTGCCACAACCAGCGGTTGGTGCTAATTAGGGTTCGGGCGCACGGCTCCCAGGTGCATTTCCTCCGCAGGTCATCTGGACGGCTTCCAGCCCGGGGTTTCCCTCGGCCGTCCTCTCTGGCAGATGCCCATATGCAGTGTACTTCTCCTGTTCGCAGCCTTTACACGTAAATATCAATCCGTATCAATGGAGTCATTATAGCGAAAAGACAACAAATTGACAAGAAATATCAGCCTTTAATTTGTGCCTTAAGTCGGTCCAACACCTTGTCACGTCCAAGCAAATAGATGGTTTCGTTCAGATCCCGACCATGAGTTTGACCTGTAAGAGCCACACGAATCGGCATGAACAGCTGTTTACCCTTAAAGCCAGTTTCCTTTTGAACTTCCTTGATCAGCTTGGCCATTTGTGGAGCAGTAAACTCCTCGCTTGCTTCAACCTTGCCGGCAAAGGCTCTAAGCACCTCAGGAACCTGCTCTTCGGCCAGCACAGCCGCCGCTTCGGCATCCATCTCCAGATGTGAACGGAAAAACAGCTCAGACAACGCTACAATATCGGACGCAGAAGTCATCTGCTCTTGATATAAGCGAACGAGGGCCTTAGCCCAATCCTGCTGTTCTGCCGACAATTCAGTCGGCAACAGCCCCGCTGCCTGCAAATGCGGAATCGCCATGCTGGCAATCCGCTCAGGATCAGCCTTTTTAATATAGTGATTGTTCAGGTAAGCAAGCTTGTTCGTGTCAAATACGGCCGGGCTTTTGGACAAACGATTGGGATCGAAAATTGAAATCAGTTGCTCCCGATCATAGATCTCTTCTTCGCCTTCCGGGGACCAGCCCAGCAGCGCAATAAAGTTGAATATAGCTTCCGGCAGATAGCCCAGCTTGTCATACTGCTCCATGAACTGAATAATGGACTCGTTACGTTTGCTGAGCTTTTTGTGATCCTCGCCTACGATCAGCGTCATATGACCAAAACGTGGAGGCTCCCAGCCGAGAGCTTCAAAAATCATCAACTGCCGCGGTGTATTGGAAACATGATCCTCACCCCGTAGTACATGTGATATTTTCATCAAATAATCGTCAACTGCTACAGCGAAGTTGTATGTCGGAATACCGTCTTTTTTGACGATAACAAAATCGCCGCTCTCCTTGGAATTGAACGTAATTTGACCTTTAACGATATCGTCAAACGTATACTCGCGGTTCTCCGGTACACGAAAACGAATGCTTGGCACACGGCCCTCTGCCTCAAATGCCTGACACTGTTCTTCTGTTAAGTCACGGTGCTTTCCAGAATAGCGTGGTGTTTCCCCACGTGCCGTCTGCTCTTCACGCTCGCGTTCCAGTTCCTCCTCCGTGCAATAGCAGCGGTAGGCCAAACCACGATCCAGCAAATCCTGCCAGTATGTTTTGTATATGTCCAAGCGTTCGGTCTGGCGATAAGGTCCAAACTCGCCTCCCACGTCTACACTCTCATCCCAATCCATGCCCAACCATTTCAAATATTTAAGCTGACTTTCCTCTCCACCCTCAATATTGCGCTTTACATCTGTGTCTTCGATGCGAATAATAAATTTCCCGCCTTGATTGCGGGCAAACAAATAATTAAATAATGCCGTTCTGGCATTTCCAATATGCAAATGTCCTGTAGGGCTTGGTGCATAGCGTACACGAACTTCCGTGCTCATATGATCTCCTCCAAATTGAATTACTCAAGATGATAGCATTTATTTGATAAGACAGACAACCGATTGAGCCGCGATCCCTTCGCCCCGCCCGGTAAAGCCAAGCTGCTCTGTCGTAGTCGCCTTGACGTTGACCTGGGATGGCTCCTCTGCTTCCAGCGCGCGGGCGATGACTTCATTCATCTGCGGGATGTACGATGCCATCTTGGGCTTTTGCGCAATAATCGTAGAATCAATATTCCCCAAGCGATACCCCCGCTCTTTAGCCAGGCCCCAGACATGCTCCAGCAGCTTCAGGCTGTCGGCATCCTTAAATTCCGGGTCGTTATCCGGAAAATGCTTTCCGATGTCTCCCAAGCCAAGCGCGCCAAGGATGGCATCGCTAATGGCATGCAGCAGCACATCTGCATCGGAATGACCCAGCAAACCTTTTTCATACGGAATATTCACGCCTCCGATGATGCATGGCCTTCCTTCTACCAGCTGGTGAACGTCAAATCCTTGTCCTACTCTGATCACTTGATATCCTCTCCCTCTGTCTTTACCCATAACGCCGCCATGTCCAAATCCTCAGGCGTAGTAATTTTGATGTTCTTGTAGCTGCCTTGAACGACCGTAACCGGAATGCCTAGCCGCTCCACCAACATAGAGTCATCTGTCCCCAAAAATCCCGTCTGCTCCGCTTCCTCATAGGCACGAAGCAAATCGGAAAGACGAAAAGTCTGTGGCGTTTGAATACTCCACAGACTTCGGCGATCCGGCGTTGCTGTAATGATACCATCCCCGTTCACTTGCTTGACCGTATCCTTTACAGGTACTGCCGCTACAGAAGCACCGGTACGCTGGGCCGCCTCCAGACATGAACGTACAAGCTCGGGCTGGATCAATGGACGCACACCATCATGCACCATCACCCAATCCGCATGCAAGTGGCGCAGGCCGCGATACACCGAGTGCTGGCGTTCACTGCCACCAGCTACTACCTGCACCTCTTTACCGATCTGGTATTGACGAATCCATTCCCGACAGCGCTCCACATCTTCAGCTCCCGTCACCATCACCATTTCATCCACTTCGGGCATAGCTGCAAATATTTCAAGTGTATGTATGAAGATGGGCTTGTCCCGCAAAAGCAGAAATTGCTTACTCTCCTGCGTCCCCATACGGGAGCCGCGCCCGGCCGCCACAATAACGACCCCTACCCGATTGTTCATTGAAATAACTCCTGCCCTGATCGCACTTGTACGATCCGTATGATAACACATCTACTTCATCATACCGCGTTTATTGAGCTTTTTCCAATAATTTCGGTTTAGCAAAGATCATACGACCTGCAGAGGTCTGAAGTACACTTGTAACCAGCACCTCCATCAGGGAACCGATATAGTCACGTCCGCCCTCCACAACAATCATCGTACCATCATCCAGATAGGCTACACCCTGTCCATGCTCCTTGCCGTCTTTAATAATCTGTACCATAATTTCCTCACCGGGCAATACGACAGGCTTGACTGCATTCGCCAAATCGTTAATGTTCAGCACCGATACACCTTGAAGCTCGCATACCTTATTCAGGTTAAAATCATTGGTTACAACTTTACCCTCCAGCACCTTTGCCAGCTTGACCAGCTTACTGTCGACCTCTGAAATTTCTTCAAAATCCCCTTCATAAATAAGCACATTCACATCCAGCTCTTTTTGGATTTTATTCAAAATATCCAGACCCCGACGTCCACGATTACGCTTAAGCAAATCAGATGAATCTGCAATATGCTGAAGCTCCTCCAACACAAATTCAGGAATCACAATCGTTCCCTCAATAAAGCCTGTCTTGCAAATATCCGCAATACGCCCATCTATAATGACGCTGGTGTCCAAAATTTTATGTTCCTCCAGCTTCCGTTCTTCTACGCCCGCTCCCCGGCCAAAAAAGCCAGAACTCCAAAAGGATGACAGCTCGTCCCGTTTTTCCAGACCGACCATCAATCCTACATATCCACATACAATGGTAACGGCTGTCTGAATCAGTTGACCGGGTGCTCCCAACCATGATAAGAGCGGGTATACTGCCAAGGAAAGTATCAATCCCACCGCTAGTCCAATTACCCCTGCCAGCAACTCATTCATAGGTATCCGTACCAGGCCTTCAATACCCTGCTGCAGCCGATTCGCCACCGATGCCCCTGCGAATGAGCAACCGGCCATAAACAGCACTGCTCCCGCAATCATCCAAACGGCCATTCCCGGTAAAGAACCATCATTCAACCACTGCGGCATCCATGATACGATACCTCCTACCCGATAATACAACGTATAGCCAAACCATGCTCCGCACAATCCTGTAAAAGTTAAAATAGCCTTTCTCCACATCGAGTCTCTATACCTCCTTTATTTGTTTTCATACATCCTGCTATTTATTGGATATACACCTTTTTCCTTACCAGTATGATCCAATTCTCGCGCAGCTAACCCTGTGTTTTCATTTTTTATGCACAAAAAAAACATTTATCTCCCTGAGATGATTCAAGGAAATAAATGCTCATTTATTTTTTGCCTGATACTAACGTTGCGAATGACGATATTGATCGTCCTGTTCTTCCTGATTGGAACGCTCCCGATCACGTCCACGTCTGCGTGAAAGCTTACGGATGTTCAGTTTCATTCCATACAATGCATACAATACCAGTGGAACAAAAATCAGTTTCGATAGCTGATCGGGAAATTTAACAGCCAGCACTACCGCTGCAATCACGACCCAAGGAGCGATCCAGATCGTTTTTTTCGGCAGGCCGACCTTTTTAAAATTCGGATATCTCATGGAGCTGACCATCAAATAAGAGACCAGCAGCATGGCAATCGACATGTATAACAATGAAATATCGTTATGAAATAAGGACAAAGTGGCTAATACGCCACCTGCTGCCGGAATTGGCAAACCGGTGAAATAACCTGGTACACCGGGGCGTACGTTAAATCGAGCCAAACGCAAAGCTCCGCACATCGGAAAAATGGCCGTAACCGTCCAAGCCAAAGCCGAATTGGCATCATGAAAAGCAACCATGTACATAATAACTGCAGGAGCTACACCAAAAGATATCATATCTGATAAGGAGTCCAGTTCTTTACCGAATTCGCTCTGGGCATTCAGCGCCCGGGCCATTCTTCCGTCCAGTCCATCCAACAACATGGCGACAATGACCATAATAGCGGCAAGACTGTATTTTCCGTCTACGGCCAATAAAATGGCGATCATTCCGAGAAACAAGTTACCCAAGGTAAACATGTTCGGAATTGATTTGGTAATCATCTCTTCACCTCGATGTATGAATTGTTCCATTATAATCCTTTCACTGTATTACATTTACATTTGCCTGTCAATGAAAACTTGCTCCTGCAACCGTTTGAGACCTTCTTTAATTGTACGCGCACGAACCTCTCCAATGCCATCCACTTCATCCAGCTCTTCAATCGTGGCTGTCATCACATGCGTAAAACGTCCAAACCGCTCCACCAGATTATGAATAATCACATTCGGCAGACGCGGTATCTTGTTCAGCACCCGATACCCGCGTGCAGCAATGTACTCCTCTGACGTTGCAGCCGAAGACGGATAACCAAGTAAACGTACAATATGGTTCACATCCAGCAACTCGTCGTCCGTAGATCGCTTGAGTCCGAGTATGATTTCACGAATTTTCTCGTCGCTGTCGTCTTTAGCATAATCCTTGTACAGCAGCCAGGCTTCTTCCTCTATATTGCTGACAAGCTCCTCCATCTGCATGCTAATGAGCCGGCCTTCGTTTCCAAGCTCGTTAATAAAGCGTTTGATTTCCATTTTAATACGCAATACCATTTCAATCCGTTGGATGACATTAACGACCTCCGGCATGGTAACCAGCTCTTCGAATTCAGATGCTGTCAAATTCGTCGAGGCTTGCCCCAACACGGATCTATATTTTTCCAGCGTCTGAATCGCCTGATTGGCTTTCGTTAAGATAACTCCGATTTCCTTGAGCGCATAGCGTAGCGTTCCCTGATACAACGTGATAATATTACGCCGCTGGGAAATGGACACAACTAGCTTGCCCGTCTGCTTTGCAACTCGCTCTGCTGTCCGATGCCGAATTCCTGTTTCAATCGACGAAATAGAAGAGTCAGGAATCAATTGCGTATTTGCGTATAAAATCCGCTTTAAATCTTCGCTCAATATGATTGCGCCGTCCATTTTAGCTAATTCATACAAATAATTCGGCGAAAAATCACAGTTAATAGAGAAACCACCATCCACGACTTCCATTACTTCCGGGCTATAGCCAACGACCAGAAGAGCGCCCGTTTTAGCACGTAAAACGTTTTCCAATCCGTCGCGAAAGGGAGTTCCCGGTGCCACAAGCCGCAGCAAATCATTCATTTTATCCAGTTGGCTCGCTTCTTTCATTCTCATTGCCCCCTAATCTAATGCGGCTGCCAATGCATCTGCCACCGTTGCTACTCCTATAATTTGTATCCCTTTCGGATGTGTCCAGCCCTTCAAGCTTTTCTCCGGCATGATCACCCGTTTGAAACCCAGCTTTTCCGCTTCCCGCACTCGCTGCTCTGCTCGGGATACAGCTCGCACCTCGCCTGTCAGCCCTACTTCGCCAAAAATCACATCGTACGGCTTGGTAGGGGCATCCCGAAAGCTGGAAGCGATGCTCACCGCTATAGCCAAATCCACCGCAGGCTCATCCAGCTTTACACCTCCGGCTACATTGAGATAAGCATCCTGATTTTGCAAAAACATACCCATTCGCTTTTCCAGCACAGCGATGATTAATCCCATCCGATGATGGTCGATTCCTGTACCCATTCGGCGTGGAGAAGGAAAATGCGTGGCTGCAATCAGTGCCTGCAGCTCAACCAGCACAGGTCGGGTTCCTTCCACACTGGCTACGACAGTGGAACCAGCCACCCCCAGTGGTCGTTCGGACAGGAAAAGCTCAGAAGGATTCGCCACCTCACGCAAACCGCTTTCAGCCATTTCAAAAATACCAATCTCATTCGTAGAACCGAAACGGTTCTTAACTGCACGCAGCAGCCGGTACGTGTGATGACGCTCTCCTTCAAAATAAAGCACGCAATCGACCATATGCTCCAACAGACGCGGGCCTGCAATTGCCCCTTCTTTGGTCACATGTCCTACCAACACCGTAGCAATACCTAGTCCCTTGGCAATTCGCATAAAGCGTGAAGTACACTCCCGCACCTGAGCCACACTCCCCGGCGCACTTGTCACCTCAGGCAAATATACGGTCTGAATAGAGTCGATCACCAAAAACTCGGGCTTCAAGCTGTCCACTGCTTCTTCAATCGTCTCCAAATTTGTTTCGCATAATACGTATAAATTGGGAGATAAGGCACCCAGACGGTCTGCACGCAGCTTCGTTTGACGAACCGACTCCTCACCAGACACGTACAGCACCTTTAAACCGGTTAAAGCGAGCTCATTAGATGTTTGTAGCATAAGCGTAGACTTGCCAATTCCCGGATCACCGCCCACCAGAACGAGGGACCCTGGCACTACGCCTCCGCCTAGCACACGATTCAATTCGCCAATTCCCGTCAAAATTCGTGCTTCTTTGCCACTCTCTACCTCGATAATAGGGAGCGGCTTATCTTTTGTGCTATGAGTAAGAAGGGAAGAACCCATTCCTTGAGTTTTTACAATGCTTTCCGTTTCTTCCACCATGGAATTCCATGCCTGGCATCCAGGACATTTTCCGTACCATTTGGGCGATTCATACCCGCATTCGGTACAGGAAAATTTAGTTTTCACTTTAGCCATACTTTGATCCCTGGCTCCTTATTGACGACAAATGATGTCAAATTTATCTTTTACAGCCCGGAATGAGCTGCAACAATAAAAGTTTACCATTGAAGCTTGGCGGACGTAAAGCAATATCACAAACTTTTCCAAAGCATTTATCCAACACTTTCCCAGTGTTCAATATACAAAAAGAGTGCCTTCGCAATGGCTTTTCAGCCTGCGAGACACTCTTTTGCACAGCTTTATTTAGTAAAACGTTTTAGGACTTCGCGGATACGTTATCCTTTTTCGTTACTGTCAATGCACCATTCTCCTCATCAATGAGCAGAGAATCACCTTTAGCAATATTTCCAGTCAACAGCTCCTCGGACAGACGATCCTCGATATGCTTCTGGATTGCACGACGCAATGGACGCGCACCGTAAGCCGGATCAAAGCCTTCCTTCGCAAGGAATGTCTTGGCCTTGTCTGTCAGATCAAAGTCTACCTCATACTCATTCAGACGCTTACGCAGTTCCTCAGACATGAGCGACACGATTTCAGCGATATGTTTTTCTTCAAGAGAATGGAAAACGATAATTTCATCAATCCGGTTCAAGAACTCAGGACGGAAGCTTTTCTTCAGTTCATCCATCACTTTGCCCTTCATGTTATCGTAATCCGCTCCAGCGTCCACAACGGCTGTAAAGCCAAGCGTGGAGTTGCGTTTGATCGCCTGTGCACCCACATTGGAGGTCAGGATGATGAGGGTGTTGCGGAAATCAACGACACGGCCTTTGGAATCGGTCAGACGTCCATCTTCCAGCACTTGCAGCAGAATATTGAATACTTCCGGGTGTGCTTTTTCGATTTCATCCAGCAACACAACAGAGTATGGCTTACGACGTACCTTCTCGGTCAGTTGGCCGCCTTCTTCATATCCAACATACCCTGGAGGCGCTCCTACCAGACGGGACGTGGAGTGCTTCTCCATATATTCAGACATATCAATACGGATAACCGCATTTTCATCTCCGAACATGGATTCAGCCAATGCACGTGCCAATTCGGTTTTACCAACTCCAGTTGGACCGAGGAAAATAAAGGAGCCGATCGGACGCTTCGGATCTTTCAGACCCGCACGTGCCCGGCGAATGGCCCGGCTTACTGCCTTAACAGCTTCCTCCTGCCCAATCACCCGCTCATGCAGCAGCTGTTCCATATTCAGCAAACGATGTGTTTCTTCCTCTTTCAGCTTGCTGACTGGGACACCTGTCCAGATTGCAACGACCTGAGCGATATCCTCCGGCGTAACTTCGGAATCTGTACGACCCTGTTGTTCTTTCCATTGGTTTTTCGTAACATCCAGCTCTTCACGAATTTTTTGTTCTGTATCACGCAACGCTGCTGCCTTTTCGAACTCCTGGCTTTGTACCGCTGAATCCTTTTCCTTACGGATATCTTCCAGACGGTTTTCCAGCTGTTTCAGGTTTGGCGGTACGGTGTAGGAATTCAGCCTTACCTTGGAGCCTGCTTCGTCAATAAGGTCAATGGCTTTATCCGGCAGGAATCGGTCAGTGATATAACGATCAGACAATTTTACTGCCGCTTCAATAGCCTCATCCGTGATTTTCACACGGTGATGCGCTTCGTAACGGTCACGCAGACCATACAAAATCTGAATTGCTTCTTCCGGAGAAGGTTGGTCCACTGTAATCGGTTGGAAACGACGCTCCAAAGCAGCATCCTTCTCAATATATTTACGGTATTCATCCAGCGTTGTCGCACCGATGCATTGCAGTTCTCCACGCGCCAATGCAGGCTTCAGGATGTTGGAGGCATCAATTGCACCTTCCGCTCCACCAGCACCGATCAACGTATGCAGCTCATCAATAAACAATACGATGTTACCGGCTTGACGAATCTCGTCCATAATTTTTTTCAAACGATCCTCAAATTCACCACGATACTTGGTGCCTGCTACCACAGAGCCCATATCGAGTGTCATTACGCGTTTGTCGCGCAGCGTTTCAGGAATCTCATTTGCTATAATTTTTTGTGCCAATCCTTCGGCAATCGCCGTTTTACCTACCCCGGGCTCACCGATCAGAACCGGATTGTTCTTAGTACGGCGGCTGAGCACCTGAATGACGCGCTCGATTTCCTTGCTACGCCCAATAACAGGGTCCAGGTTGTTTTCTTTCGCAGATGCCGTCAGATCGCGTGCTAGACTATCCAGGGTTGGTGTGCTGACATTAGCCGGAGCACCGTGATGACTGGAAACCGCCTCGCTGCTGCCGAGCAATTGAAGCACTTGCTGACGCGCTTTATTCAGACTGATGCCCAGATTGTTCAGTACACGGGCCGCCACGCCTTCGCCTTCACGAATGAGACCAAGCAAAATATGCTCTGTGCCTACATAGGTATGACCCAGTTTGCGCGCTTCATCCATAGACAACTCGATGACCTTTTTGGCGCGTGGAGTATAGGCAATGTTCGTCGGTTGCTCTTGACCGCGTCCAATAAGCGTCTCCACTTCATCCTGGATTTTTTCCAGTCCCAGCCCCAAACCGATCAAGGCTTTGGCTGCTATTCCCTCGCCTTCACGAATGAGGCCGAGCAAAATGTGCTCTGTGCCAATATTGTTATGTCCCAATCGAACAGCTTCTTCCTGGGCCAAGGCAAGCACTTTTTGTGCACGTTCCGTAAATCTTCCAAACATCATATATCCTGCACCTCCACAGTGTGTATTTCAGATAAAAATATATATTAAAGGGTTGAGCCTAATTTTTGCCGGATCAGCTTCGCCCGGTACATATCGCGCTCACCGGTGTTCATTTTATCGCCAAAGCTTTTTTGCAGGAATCCGGGTTGGGTCATCACATTCAGCTCATTCATCGCTGCGATGGATGGACGCTCCAAAATCCCCAAATCTACGCCAAGACGTACATCGGACAGCCGCTGCGCAGCCTCCTTCGAATCCAGCACCGCTGCATATGACAAAATACCGAATGAACGCATCACTCGATCTGTAATTCGCAGCATGGACTCATTCATCAGCCGTTCTCTTGCAGAACGCTCGTGCTCTATAATTTGCAGCACCACGCCATGTAGATTTTCAATAATCTCCGCTTCGGTTTGTCCTAATGTAATCTGATTGGATATCTGAAACAAATTACCGACCGCTTCGCTGCCTTCACCATAAATACCGCGAACCGTAAGACCTACCTGTGAAACAGCAGACAATATACGATTGATTTGGTGAGTCATGACTAATGCGGGCAGATGCATCATCACCGAAGCTCTCATACCTGTGCCGACATTCGTCGGACAACTGGTCAGAAAACCTCTCCGATCATCAAATGCATAATCAACATGTGCTTCAAATGCATCATCAATGACCATAGCTCGTTCCCAAGCTTCTCTAACCTGACATCCCGGATACAAGCACTGAATACGCAGGTGATCCTCTTCGTTTATCATAACACTAACCGATTCATCATCACTAATCAACACAGCACCGTTACGAGATTCGTTCGCCAAATTAGGACTAATCAAATGCTTCTCAACCAGTACCTGCTTGTCGATCTCATCCAACTCGGATATTTTCAAGGTATGAAAAGTACCAAAACGACCCAAATCATCATACTGAAGGATATCCGTCAAGCGTTGAAGCACTTCTTCCGACTGCTGATTGGTAGCAAGCATGGGAAAAGGCAGATGTTGCAAGTTACGCGCAATTCTTACCCGACTGCTAATGACAATCTCCGAATCCTCAGCATCACCACGCATCCAATCACTTAGCGGCTTTTCCGTAAATCGGATATTGGGCATCACGCATTCCCTCCTACTCTTCACAAACTTTACTCTTCAGTCATTTCTTTTTCAAGCTTTCTGATTTGATCCCTAAGCTCGGCAGCTGCCTCGAATTCTTCCTGTACAATATGCTGTTGCATCTCTTTTTTCAAATCGTCAATTTGCCGTTTGACCTTCAATCGGCCTCCAGTCCGGACCGGAACTTTACCCACATGACCTGTGCTGCCATGCACACGCTTGAACAGAGGGTCCAGACGACTGTCAAAATATTGATAGCACGACGGGCACCCAAAACGCCCCAGTTTACTAAACTGTGTATAGGTCATGCCACAATCCTTGCATTGCAGATTTTGTGGACCAGTGTGACCTGAAGAGTGGCTCTTGGTACTGGAGTCAAAATCCAGCATCCCCGACAACAAGCTATGAATCGAAAAGCCGTTAGGTGTTCCAGGGAGCATTTCCCCTTTTTCCTTCGCACATGTCTCACAAATATGAAACTCTGTCTTTTCGCCATTCACAATTTTGGTGAAATGCAAAGTTGCCGGCCGCATATTACATTCTTGGCACAGCATAAAAGCACCTCCTTCAACGTCTGGATTTTCACAAATCCCTACATCTGAATCGCAAATCTCTATTCACTGGTTAATGGCTACTGGCTATTTGGTCGCCAGCAACGAGATCAGCATAGCTTTAAGCAACCTTGCTCGCAGTTGGTCGCGATAGGGAAGCTTCAGCAATAATGTATCCCTCGATAAAGCGGCCTTCATTAAACACGCTTCCCTTTTGCTTAAAAAATGAGCTTCCTCCAACTGATAAATCAGTCCCTCTGCCGCCGATTGGCTAATTTCCTCCCCGATGCTCTGATGAAGGTGTGTGTGGATCGCATGCTGTGCAGGCAACTGAATTCGCTGAATGCGAATGTAGCCCCCGCCACCACGCTTACTTTCCACCACATAGCCTTTTTCTAGCGTAAAACGGGTACTAATTACATAATTGATCTGCGACGGCACGCAAGAAAAGCGGTCAGCCAAATCATTGCGCTGAATCTCCACTAAACCCTGGGGACTTTCCAGCAATATGTTCTTCAAATATTGTTCAATAATATCAGAAACATTGCGCATTTCATCATCCTCCACTAACGGAAACGCAAGTATTCAAGTACATTTCACGCTCCTCAGAGTCCGCCGTATATTGAACTTAACCAAACGGTAAAGTCACGAATCTAAGCTGTATCAGGACCTTCCACCCTGCTGCATCTCTTGAAAACGTGCCGTTTAGTCTCTAGTGTGACCTATATTTGCGATAAATCATACACTTCTCTTATGTTGACAAGAGGCAGCTTCTAACTATCCACAAATGATTTCGATCTTCATTAGCTTCTTGCTGTTAAAATACTCTATACGGCCAATCAGCATAATTACCTTCAAATGGATCGCACTAGATTTACTTGACTTTGACTTTCTTTGACTATATTCACATTATAGCACACTTTTCATTTTTGCCAAGGGGTCAATACCATTTTTCGCAATCTAATTATGTTTTATACAATATAAGAAAAAAACTCTCTCCATTCTGGAAAGAGTCCTAAAAAAACTGCCCGCTATGTCACTCTCGTACTACTACACAAATGGATCGTGCTTCCCGTCGCCAATACTACCAGTTTCTCGAATGAAATCTGGGCCGGGATTAGAAAAAATCCAACAAAAGCGTCTGTTTTACTGGTATTACACGTTTCAGTGCAGACACAGACTCACCACGTCCATCAATACGCCCCCACTTATATAGATCATCGGCCAGCTGATACCCAAGCATTAGAGTCGTCAGCGATTGGATGCCAAGACTCAAGTCAGTTGCTATGACGTTTTCGGAAGAATTGCTTGTATCTACGCTCTCTAAATATCCTCGTCCTTCTGCGTTTATCGTCAATGTCCATACTCCTTCATTCCATGGGGCATAACGATCTGACAGATTCAAGGTCAAGCGTGTTTCCTCTCCAATTGCCTCAAAAGGGTATTTCTCTACAAAAGCAGCTGCATCCACAATCCGACCCATAAAATAAGGCACCGTTTCCTGTTGAACTCGCGGATCATCGAGTAAAAATGGCAGATTGTCATCTGCCGGAACGTAAATAAATTTACCTTGGGTTATCATGGAGTCATGATTTGCAAAATAAGTCCATAAAGCCCGACGTGCTGTTTCATTCTCATATACCATTTCATCGCAATTCAGCTGCTTATCTTCAATTTTGTATAGTGCATATCCCTGCGGGGTGCCTGCTTCAGAGTAATAAACTACGGTTCGATAGTTCTCATTTAGAATCCGCTCCTGCCACCATTCCTTATCCCGTACCAGCGTGCCATTATAACACGAAGCATAAGCTTGATACACTTGGTTCAGTTCAGAAATATCTTTAATATCCCGCTTGACTATACCTTCTGTTTTAAGCTTAGCAGGAAATTTGTCAATCGGGATAACATACTTTTTGTACTCAGTATACGTTTCCCATCCAAATTTACGATAGAAGGCAAAGGAGAATGGATGCAGAAATGAAAGGCTTTGTCCCGCAGACTTCATCTCTTTAAGCGCATGCGTCAACAAACGTGAAACCATGCCCCCGCGACGCTTTTCCGGCCATGTTGCCACACCTGCGATACCACCCATCTTAAAAACCTGACCATGTATGTATACCTGCAAAGGCAGCAAGGTCAGCTTAGCATTCAAGTCAAGCCCGTCGAAAATGCCCCATGCTTGTTCTGGCTTAAACCTTTTCTTGGATTTCTCCAGATCCTCCGGAGACATTGTAAACTGAAAAGCATATTGGGATAATCCAATAGCAGCTTCAAATTCCTCACTTCGTAATTGTCTGATCTCCATAACCTCGCCACCTCGCTCGTATACTTAGGTCTCCATAAAAAGATTGTGCACTTAGAGTGTCGCAAAGCCTTTTCTTTCTGTCAACCTTGGAAATGATAGTCATCGTTAAAATATATGTATATGCAAAAAGAGAACCATAATCTCAATGAGATCATGGCTCTCTTCGTTTGTTGCTTGGCAACGTCCTACTCTCCCAGGACCCTGCGGTCCAAGTACCATCGGCGCTGGAGGGCTTAACGGTCGTGTTCGGGATGGGTACGTGTGGAACCCCTCCGCTATCGCCACCAAACATGAATTTGCCTCGCAAATTCTTCCGTATTGAAACTCGGTTCATCACAGCCGTGTGAATGAATTTCAATGCGTATTTCGTATGTATTCCTACATACCTTCAAGGTGTTACACCCTGAAAACTGGATCCGAAACTCCATTGCGTCCTATCTTTAGGATAAGCCCTCGACCGATTAGTATTGGTCAGCTCCATGCATTGCTGCACTTCCACCCCCAACCTATCTACCTCGTCGTCTTCAAGGGGTCTTACGTATTGGGAAATCTCATCTTGAGGGGGGCTTCACGCTTAGATGCTTTCAGCGCTTATCCCTTCCGTACATAGCTACCCAGCTGTGCTTCTGGCGAAACAACTGGTACACCAGCGGTACGTCCATCCCGGTCCTCTCGTACTAAGGACAGCTCCTCTCAAATTTCCTACGCCCACGACAGATAGGGACCGAACTGTCTCACGACGTTCTGAACCCAGCTCGCGTACCGCTTTAATGGGCGAACAGCCCAACCCTTGGGACCTACTTCAGCCCCAGGATGCGATGAGCCGACATCGAGGTGCCAAACCTCCCCGTCGATGTGGACTCTTGGGGGAGATAAGCCTGTTATCCCCAGGGTAGCTTTTATCCGTTGAGCGATGGCCCTTCCATGCGGTACCACCGGATCACTAAGCCCGACTTTCGTCCCTGCTCGACTTGTAGGTCTCGCAGTCAAGCTCCCTTCTGCCTTTGCACTCTTCGAATGATTTCCAACCATTCTGAGGGAACCTTGGGGCGCCTCCGTTACTCTTTAGGAGGCGACCGCCCCAGTCAAACTGCCCACCTGACACTGTCCTCGTACCGGCTTACGGTACCAAGTTAGAACCTAGATACGATCAGGGTGGTATCCCAAGGATGCCTCCCCTCAAGCTGGCGCTCAAGGCTCGACGGCTCCCACCTATCCTGTACAGATCGTACCCAAATTCAATATCAAGCTGCAGTAAAGCTCCATGGGGTCTTTCCGTCTTGTCGCGGGTAACCTGCATCTTCACAGGTATTAAAATTTCACCGGATCTCTCGTTGAGACAGCGCCCAAGTCGTTACGCCATTCGTGCGGGTCAGAATTTACCTGACAAGGAATTTCGCTACCTTAGGACCGTTATAGTTACGGCCGCCGTTTACTGGGGCTTCGGTTCATAGCTTCGCTCTTGCGAGCTTACCACTCCCCTTAACCTTCCAGCACCGGGCAGGCGTCAGCCCGTATACTTCGCCTTGCGGCTTCGCACAGACCTGTGTTTTTGCTAAACAGTCGCTTGGGCCTTTTCACTGCGGCCCCCTCGGGCTATTCACCCTACCGAGGCACCCCTTCTCCCGAAGTTACGGGGTCATTTTGCCGAGTTCCTTAACGAGAGTTCTTCCGCGCGCCTTAGAATTCTCTTCTCGCCTACCTGTGTCGGTTTGCGGTACGGGCACCTTCTCCTGGCTAGAGGCTTTTCTTGGCAGTCTGAGATCATGACCTTCGCTACTGCAATTTTCGCTCCCCATCACAGCCCAGCCTTACGATGTGCGGATTTGCCTACACACCAGCCTCACTGCTTGGACGGACATCCATCAGTCCGCGTCACTACCCTACTGCGTCACCCCATCGCTCATAGCGGATTACGGTGGTACAGGAATTTCCACCTGTTGTCCTTCGACTACGCCTATCGGCCTCGCCTTAGGTCCCGACTTACCCTGAGCGGACGAACCTTCCTCAGGAACCCTTAGGCTTTCGGCGGATCTGATTCTCACAGATCTTTTCGTTACTCATACCGGCATTCTCACTTGAATGCAGTCCAGCGCTCCTTTCGGTACACCTTCAACCCGCATTCAACGCTCCCCTACCCCTGATGCAAAGCATCAAGCCATAGCTTCGGTGGTGTGTTTAGCCCCGTTACATTTTCGGCGCAGAGTCACTCGACCAGTGAGCTATTACGCACTCTTTCAATGGTGGCTGCTTCTAAGCCAACATCCTGGTTGTCTGTGCAACTCCACATCCTTTCCCACTTAACACACACTTGGGGACCTTAGCTGATGGTCTGGGCTGTTTCCCTTTTGACAATGGATCTTAGCACTCACTGTCTGACTCCCGGAAGTAAGTCTATGGCATTCGGAGTTTGACTGAGCTTGGTAACCCTTGCGGGCCCCGCACCCAATCAGTGCTCTACCTCCACGACTCTATTTTCCGAGGCTAGCCCTAAAGCTATTTCGGGGAGAACCAGCTATCTCCGGGTTCGATTGGAATTTCTCCGCTACCCCCACCTCATCCCCGCATTTTTCAACATGCGTGGGTTCGG
This sequence comes from Paenibacillus kribbensis, assembly GCF_002240415.1. Taxonomy (NCBI): domain Bacteria; kingdom Bacillati; phylum Bacillota; class Bacilli; order Caryophanales; family Paenibacillaceae; genus Paenibacillus; species Paenibacillus kribbensis. The sequence continues at coordinate 620,967 of NZ_CP020028.1, read as the reverse complement.
GCCTCCAGTGCGTGTTACCGCACCTTCACCCTGGACAGGGGTAGATCACCCGGTTTCGGGTCTACGTCCACGTACTCATTCGCCCTATTCAGACTCGCTTTCGCTGCGGCTTCAGCTCTTCACCTTAACCTTGCACGGGAACGTAACTCGCCGGTTCATTCTACAAAAGGCACGCCATCACCCCTAAATTGGGCTTTGACTTCTTGTAAGCACACGGTTTCAGGATCTATTTCACTCCCCTTCCGGGGTGCTTTTCACCTTTCCCTCACGGTACTGCTTCACTATCGGTCGCCAGGGAGTATTTAGCCTTGGCAGATGGTCCTGCCGGATTCATACGGGGTTTCACGTGCCCCGCACTACTCGGGATCCGTCTCGGAGGGAACAGGTTTTGAACTACAGGGCTTTTACCTTCTCTGGCGGGCCTTTCCAGACCTCTTCATCTAACCGATTCCTTTGTAACTCCATGTGAGACGTCCCACAACCCCAGGGAGCAAGCTCCCTGGTTTGGGCTAATCCGCGTTCGCTCGCCGCTACTGACGGAATCACTATTGTTTTCTCTTCCTCAGGGTACTTAGATGTTTCAGTTCCCCTGGTCTGCCTCTCACTCACCTATGAATTCAGTGAGTAGTGACTGTCGATGAAGACAGCCGGGTTTCCCCATTCGGACATCCCCGGATCAATGCTTGCTTACAGCTCCCCGAGGCCTTATCGTTGTTCGCCACGTCCTTCGTCGGCTCCTGGCGCCTAGGCATCCTCCGTGTGCTCTTTGTAGCTTAACCTAGTATCTACATCGTAAATACGATTTGCTACCTTTATTTCTCTTGTTTACACAAGATCAGCTTAAAGGAATATTCTAAAACGCAATTTTGTTTCGGTATCCAGTTTTCAAGGTGCAAAGCTGTGTGATTATCAGTTAATCTCCGTAGAGTTAATGATACTCATACAATTTTTGATGAAATTGTATTGG